>CAZTGE010000114.1:0-13586 GCA_964612995.1 uncultured candidatus Brocadiaceae bacterium
CTCCTCGGCTTCGCCTGCGGTGTCATCGTCGCGCTGCGCTCGGCAACGAGGCCCCACCGGGGCTTCGACTCGGCTGCGCCTCGGCCGTGCTCGCCCCTCCCAAAATGCCCGGTGACACCATCCTCTGCGTTCGCCCGCCGCGCAATGCGCTGCTTGAGGATGCGCATGAACCACGAGACGGATGCCAGGCGCTCGCGACGAACGGCGACCGCGCAAATCAGAATTAGCAAGATTGCATGGGATCGAATTACGCGAAAGATCGCTCATTGCTCTGCGCAATGCGTTTTTCAATAAACCAGTTCCATCTGAAGATGTGTCAGATGAGGCGCGAAGGTTGGCTTAGCGTGCAGGTTCGTTCGGGATACAGTACAGCACGATCTCCTGCATGAGCTCGCCATGCATCCGCAGGTGCATACGGTAATCGGGGAGGATGTCCGCTATCATAAGAGGTATCCGCCAGAGATCCGAAGGGTGGTGGTATACGCACACGGCCAAGCGGGGCCGGCATGCGGTGAGCACCGAATGCATGCCCTGGAGCGCATCGAACTCACCGCCTTCGATGTCCATCTTGATGTAATTGGGGTCGGCGTTTGCGAGGACATCATCGAGGGCAACCCCCTGTACGAGCCGAGCGGGATCGCCTGATGCCGATGCTGGTATCACCTTGGTGGTGCTGCCTCCTGCGTTGTTTATCGACAGCAGCTCCGTCCGCGACCACACTGCGCATGGATACGTGAGAAAGTCGGCATGTGGTTAAGCGGACCGATGCCGGGCGAGGGTCGCGTTCAATGCAGGAAGCAGCTCCTTGAACGCCTCGAAACAGACGACCCATTGGATCGGCACCGGTGCATTGGCGACAGCCGCGTCGACGGTATCGCCGGTGTAGGCGCCCACGTCGACCAGTCGTAGGCTGTCGGCCCCGGTGAACAGGTCGATGTCGCTCGGGAAGTATTGGGTCTCCGGGCTGCGTCGCGGGTAGTCGATGCCGTCCAGCGAGGTACGGAAACGGACGATGTCCTCGAGGGTTTTCTTGCTGCATTCGTCCGTTAAGAGCTCCGCAAATCGAGCGATCTCCGGTCCGGACACCCTTTTGTCGGCTTCTGGATGGTAGCACATGAGGGATTCCCGGAACAGGTCGATGATGCCTGGATATTCCCTGACGGAATCGTGGAAGTCGCGTACCACCGCAAAGCCCGCATTGCGGAGTTGCTGGGCGATTGCCGGATTGCCTTCGGCTGTGGATACGAATACGGTGTATTTGCCTGGGGGAACCGCTTCGGGACGGCATGCGGGAAGGCCGTCCACTGCGGGCGCATCGGAAAAGCGGTCAATAAATAGCGACACTTCTACGCCGGCCGCACGCATGGCAGCGAGGAACCTGCGCCCACATCCGCCGGCGCCATAGATAGCGATCGTGGTCATACTGCTCCTGTCTTCTGGTTTGCCCGCAACCACTCAGTGGCGAAGCCCCTGGGTGGTTGCGGGCGAGAAAGAGCATCATGCTGAGCGTGGTTGCCGCTTCTCGAGGAGGAACCAGGTGCCGTCGTCTTGGGGGAATATTGGATCACGCCGATACGCGAAACCGTAGTCGACAAGTTCAAGGTCGCCGAAGCGGTCGAGCAGGTCCCCCGCGAAGTCACGTTTGAAAAGCCTGTTCTCTTCGCCGCGGTAGTCCACTGTGACCGGGGTCGGGTTGTAGTATTCGGCCACGCAGATGTACCGGATGGCGAGCCGGTGCAGGGCGTCGTAGGCCTGCGGGAGGTGGTCTGGGTCGATGTGGATCAGCACGCCGCTGGTGAACGCGAGGTCCCATCGCCCCAGGTCGGGCAGGTCGAGCAGGGAGCCGACGTGGCACTTGGCATCGGGAAGTGACTGGCGTAGTGCGGCCGCCGCCTCCTGGTTGATCTCGACCGCGCCCAGCCGGGTGGTCGGCAGCAGGCGTCGGATCGCCATCAGGTTGAGCCCGATGTTCGCCCCCAGCTCCATGGCCGAGTCGATGCCCCGGGTGCGTTCGAGGATTCGCGCGAACAGATGCGTCTTTCGCCCCAGCAGGTCTTCGCTGCGGTTGCGCTGCCGGTAGCCGTCGCCGAAGGCGCCGGCCCAGAACGTTTCCTGGACGGTGGGATAATCATTGTGCGGCATGAGGCTCCCTTCGGGTTCTCGCTCTGGTCTGCGCTACTGGGGTCAACAGTGACGCCGCATGGTGGTTGCCGGGCCCTTGAGATGGTCGAGCCGGGGGTCGTCTCCGATCAGTGCGATCAAAGCGTCGATGGAAGCGCCATCCCGGTGTTGCCATGCCGCCTTGAGCAGTTCGGCAAGAAAGGCGTCGTCCTTCACCAGCTGGTCCACTGGGACGGCGGACAGGACTCTGGCCGGCCCATGTTCGTACAGATCGATCCGGATCTGGTGATGCTGCGATCGTGCACGATCGCAGATCGCGTGGGCGGCCTTGCGCGATTCGGTGATCCGCCCCTCGCTCAGGTGGATCTCGCAGGCCATCGCCAGATGGTCATCGCGCAATGCCGACAGCGGGCGTGAACCATCGATCAGGCGCAGCGCTCCCGCGCGATCACCCATGGCGGCCCGGCGTTGTGCGGTGGCGGCGATGGTGGCTTCACCGATGGCTTCGGGACAGTGCTTGAGGAGTTCCAGCGCCTGTTCGAAGACGGGGTGATGTAGTACGAGCGTGCTGGCATGGCAGTCGGTCTGAGCGAGGTCGCCGTTGCGCCAACGGCGTTCGAGCTCCGCGACGCCGGCTCCTGGGTGCCCCAGCGCGTGGCGGATGGCGTGGATGTGGGCTGGCGGCCACGCGAAGCAGGCGTGCCAGCGATCATTCCTGGGTGGTCGGGTCAACAGGGCGTCGGTCGCCGCCAAGGCGGATTCGGCCCCGCCGAGCCGTGGATCGCAGGCCGGCAATCGGCCGCGGACGAGCAGGGAGTCCGGTGCGATCAGACCCGTCGACCGGGCCAGCTCGATGATCGGATCGAGGCCTTCGAGCGCGCAGAGGCAGAGGGTCTTGGTGAGATAGGCCGGCGGCATGCTCGGCCCCATCATGCAGGCGACCAGCAGCCCTTCGATGGCATGCCGTGGGTCGGGCAGATCCACATGGGGGAAGATCCAGGTATGATAGCTCCAGAAGACCGCCTGTTGGACGCTGAGGATCGCCTCTGCGCTGGGCAGGTCGCTGGGTTGGATCAGGTGCAGACAGGTATCGCAGAATCGTTGCAGTGCGGTCGAATCGGTCCAGCCGATGAAGGCATCGAGGCCCTCCCTGTCCCGGATGCCTTTGCGGGGAGGCAGGGGCGGGAGCGGCGCTTCGCCGTTGCAGCAGCGGGCGTACGCTTCGAGTCCGTCGATGGCCGCGTGGAGTCCGGCCAGCGTCTGGCGCACGGCGGTGGGATCGGCCTGTGCCGGCGGCAGAGCGCGCAGCCGCATCAGGTGCATCTGGTGTCCGCGGAGAACGGGTTCGAGGAAGTAGCGGGCCGTAGCCAGATCTTCACGGTCGAACAACCGTTGGAGATGGGGAATGGCATTCGCCGGGGTGATGGATTCTTTCTGCCATGCTTCGCGGAAGCTGCGGATCTCCTCCAGCAGGACCCCGCGGGGGTCCGTGGGCGCGACGTCGGGGTCTTCCCGCGGTGGGCCGGGCTCCGCCTGCTCGCGCGAGGGCCGTGCCGGGGGCGGCCAATCCCCCGGCAGGGGGACAGCCCCGCCGATGCATGCGCCGATACCGTCGTCGATATTGGGATTGCGCACGGTGATATCGGGCAGTGAAGCGATCATTCCTTCCAGGTCGGCGATGCCGATCTCGAGCTGCGCGGTGGTCATGACGTGGCCACCGCCGTTGGCAGGGACCTTCCGGCACCATTGGCCCAGCTGCCCCTGGGAGGTCTGATCGGCCTCGGCGTCTGTGAGGGGGGAGTGGGTGCGCTCCTCCATCCGGGAAAGGTCGTGCCCCAGCAGGACGATCTCGCGGCAGCCGAGGAAATGCGCCAGACCGATGCTGGTCGCGCCGACGTTGCTGCCGGAGGGAAAGGTGGCCGGGAAGCCGAAGAAGGCCTGGTCCAATCCCGGCGGGGCGAAGTAGGCTCTGCTGACGAACTTCTCGTCCAGGACCGGGTCGGCTCCGATGGGCAGAACGCAGGTGGTCCGTCCCTGGTCCTCCGTTGGGAACCGGGCCACGGTCTCGGCGAAGTGGTCCACGGTGAGGATGAAGTCCGGGATGATGCCCTGTTCGACCAACCGCGCGTACACGGCGTCGCAGGCGATGACCTTGCACCGGTGCCGCACCTGACGCAGCCATTCCAGCCGCTTGTCGAGGCTGGGACCGGCGGCGATGGCGATGCAGGGCCATCCGGCGCAGCTTCCCTTGAGTTCCGCCACCGAACGGCCGCCATGGATCGCGTCCATCCGCCCCAATGCATGGCGGTGCTCCAGCAGCAGACGGTTCAGCCCGATGTTCCGGCGGATCCATCGCTGGCGACCGATCGCCAGCAGATCACCCTTGTCGACCGGTGCCTGGGGCAGCATGCACAGACCCCAGCAGATGGGCAGCGCATCCAGGGTGTCGACCAGGTCTGTGGACGACTCCATCGCAGCCAGGGCGATGTGGGGTGACTCGGGGTGGCCCAGCGATCGGTGGGTGGCCACCAACGCGCCGATGTCCTCGGGGCGCAGGATCCAGGCTATCCGCTTGTCGCGGGTGACCGGATCATCACGGAGCAGGTGCAGCGCGGCCGGATGCCAACCGACCACGATCAGGACATTGAAGCGGTCGTTGGCTCCCTCACGCAATCTGGCCACGATCCCGGGGGGACACGAGGGTGGTCGCTCGTCTTCGCACGATAGCGGTTGCCAGGGCACCGCAGTGGTCAACCAACGTAGCGAGCCCGGCAGTGCCGGGATGGATTCGTGCTCTCGAGTGTGGTTCAAGATGACGTGGGCTTTCGGGTCGGGGTTCCGTGTGCGAGGATACGCGCCCCGCGTGCCAAGGGAAGGCGTGGCGGCGCGGCTGACGTGCCCGGTGGGGAAATGAAAAGGGGCATCCCCCGCTGGTGCGGAAGATGCCCCGAGAACTCAGCTCACCGTGCGGATCAGCCGAGCAGCTGCAGGACGTTCTGCGGCAGCTGGTTGGCCTGGGCCAACATGGCGGTCGAGGCCTGGATCATGATGTTGTTGCGGGTGAACTGGGCCGATTCGGCCGCGAAGTCGACGTCGCGGATGGTCGACTCCGCCGCGGTCAGGTTCTCCTGCGCCACGCGCAGGCTGTTGAGGCCGCTCTCCAGGGTATTGGCCTGGAAGGCGCCGAGTTGCCCGCGCAGGTTGGTGGCGTCGTCGATCGCGGTATCGATCACCTGCAGGGCCCCGTCGAAATCGCCGTTGACCAGCGACTGACGCGAGACCAGCGACTGCAGACTGGTGATGTCGCCATCGGGATCGCCGCCGAGGCCCAATTGGTCGGCCTTGACCCCCTTGAGGTCGACGGACACCGTCTGGCTGTCGTTGGCTCCGATCTGGAACAGCGCGCCCTTGGTCAAGGACAGGGTCGTGCTGCCCGTGCCGTCGGCGAAGTCGTTGGTGGTATCGACTTCGATGCCGTAGGCATTCGCACGCAGGATGGAGGCGTCCTTGAGGTCGGAAACCAGGTTGATGGTGACGTCGGTGTCGTCGCCGATCTTGACGCCGCTGAGCGAGGCCACGGTCTGGGTACCGGCGGCGAGATCTTCGCCTTGTTCGCCACTGATGGTGGTATCGCCGCTGACGGCGGCTGTGTCTGCGTCGTCCTTCTTGCCGGTGACGGTTGTGATCTGGATATCGGCCTTAGCGCCAGAGGCGCCGAGGTTGTTGCGGGTCGCCCGCAGGCCGACCGAGGCATCGGCCTCGAGGGTGTACGCATCCTGCTTCGAGTTCACCTGGCTGAGGATGTCGGCCACGCTCTCCTGGTTTTCGAACTTGTAGTCGACCCCATCCACCGTGAGGGTGACGCTGGCACCTTCGGCCAGGCTGTTCGAGCCACCGTTGAAGAAGCTGCCGATCGTCGCGATGCCCGAGGTGGAAGTGGCATTGAAACCGAGCGCCTCTTCACCACCGGCCATGAAGCCGGCCAGGCTCATCGTGGTGCCAGCGTCGGCGTTGAAGCCGCTGATGGTGGTCGCGGTACCGGCGGTGTCGACGTTGAGCGTCACCGCGGAATCGCCGGCGAAGTCGGCACGAGCCATCAGATTGGTGCCCACGTCGAACTTGTGGATCTTGGTCGTGTCGAAGTTCTGGGCGCCGGCGAGGCCGCCGTCGAGCAGCTTCTTGGTGCCGAACTGGGTCTGCTCCGCGATGCGGGTGATGCTGGAGATGGCGTTGTCCAGCTCCTGCTGGTCGGCCAGCAGCTGGTTGGTGTCGTTGGTGCCTTCGTTGGCCGCGTGCAGGGTCAGCTCGCGGGCCTTGGTCAACAGGACGTTGATCTCGTCGAGGGCACCTTCCGCGGTCTGCACCATCGACACCGCGGTTTCGCTGTTGTCGATGGCCTGGTTGAGGCCGGTGATCTGGGCGCGCATCTGCTCGCTGATCACCAGACCGGCGGCGTCGTCGGCGGCCTTGTTGATGCGCAGACCCGAAGAGAGCTTCTCGAGCGAGCTCGAGATCGCCCGGTCGTTGCGCAGCATGTTGCGATGGCCGTTGATCGACGCGATGTTGTGGTTGATGCGTAGGCTCATGTCGATTCCTCCTTGGAAAGTGAGAGCCGGGATGGGAAGCGGCGTCCATGCCGCCGGCTGGCCACCGTGGCCGACCAGGATCAATAACGGCTGCCGTACCGGACGCTTGAGCGCCTTTTCGCGTGGTCGGACCGGGCGTCGAGCGGGCTCAAGTGCCGGTGGGAGCGACCGATGCTGAAGCACGGCAGGGCCCCCAGCGACCGGAACGCCATGTGCGTGGATGTGGGGGCAGGAGGTGTGCGATGGTTGGCATGACAGGTGTGGATGGATTGGCTACGGGCTTGCCGACAGCCGAGATCATCGATTCGATGATCCAGGCCGAGCGCCAGTCGGTGGTCGGCGTCGAGCAGCGTAAGGAGCTGGCAGAACTACGGTTGGAATCGGTGCGAACGCTCAACCTGCGCATGCTCGATGCCGATACCGATCTGTTCTATCTCCGGCGCGCCTCCACCTTCAACGCCAAGAGCGTCACCAGCAGCGATACCGCGGCCCTGGGCGCCTCGGCCACCTCGGTGGCGGCCGCGGGATCCTATTCGGTCTCGGTCGAACAGCTGGCCCAGGCTCATCAGGTGGCGACTGCCGGGCAGGCCTCCAAGACCGACGCGGTGTTCACGGGCACGGTCTCCATCACCGTCGGCAGCGGCGAGGCATGGAGCATCAGCTTCGACGAAGCGACCAGCCTCGAGGATGTGGCCACGGCGATCAATCGTGACGCGGACTCCGGTGTCCTGGCCCAGGTGGTGTCCGACACCACCACCGATCCGGCCAACCCCTACCGTCTGGTGCTCACCGGTCGCGAGACCGGCGCAGCCAACACCATCGGCGTCACCTCGACCATGACCGGGGGATCGCCGGACGACGATCCCTTCGCCACCCTGAGCGAGAACCAGGCGGCGCAGGATGCCGTGGTGTCGATGCAGGTGGGCAGCGGCGCCGGCGCCTTCACCGCCACGGCGACCAGCGCCGACAACACCATCGACGATCTGATCGACGGAGTGACCTTCGAAGCCAATGCGGTGGCCACCGATGTCACAGTCGACATCAGCTTCGACAGCAGCCAGGCCACCGAGCGGGTGAGCGATTTCGTCGAGAGCCTCAATGGCGCACTGAGCTACTTCCGCGACAACGCGGACTACAACCAGGACACCGGCGAAGCGGGGGTGCTGTTCAACGAAGGCGACATCCGCCGCTCACTCGCCAGTGTGGTGCGCACGGCCGTGAGCGGTGCCCCGGATCGGGATGCCGTCGGCGATGTCGCCGGGCTGGCCGACATCGGTATCAGCTACGACGAGGATTCGGGCCTGTTCGAGCTCGACGAGAGCGAGCTCGCGAGCGTGATGGCGTCGGACCCGGAGGGCGTGCGCGACCTGTTCGTTGCCGGCGGCCTGGGCGATGCGATCAACGAACGGGTCAAGGCGTTGACGCAGAGCGTCGACGGCGTGCTGGCGAACAAGCAGGATTTCCTCACCGGGCAGATCTCACACATGGACGAGCGGATCACCCGGATGGACGAGTTGTTGGCGCAACGTCGGGAGCGCTATGAGGCGGAGTTCCTCCAGCTCGAGAAGCTCACTGCATACTACCAGAATCAACAGCAGTTTCTCACCAGCCAGATCCGGTCGTTCCAGAACATGGCATCCGACGGCAAAGATTCCTGAGATATCGCGGCTCAAGCGGTGGGGTGGAATGACGATATTGGAGACGGGAAGGGGAGCACGCCATGAATCCACCTGGGCAGCGGGCCTTCGCGGCGTATCGGCAGACAGAAGCCAATACGCTCAGCCAACGGGATCTGATCGTGAAGCTCTACCAGGGGGCCGAGCGCTTTCTGCTGCAGGGCAAGCTGGGCATGCAGAACGCGAACCCCGAATTGGCCTGCGTCGGTTGCCAGAAGGCGCGCAAGATCTTCATCGAGCTCGCCTCGACCCTGAACTTCGAACAGGGCGGTGAGATCGCGGAGCGCTTGCGCGATCTCTACCTGTTCCTGATCGGCGAGATCACCAAGGCCAGCCTGGATCGCGATCCCGCCCGGTTGGAGGCGATCATGCCGGTCATCGCCACCTTGCGCGAAGGCTGGGAGCAGATCCCGGACGAACACGCCAACCTGACCTCTCTGCCGGGAGGTCACGACGGCTGCGGATTCCAGATCACCACCTGACCCGCACGGCTCAGCCGAGCAGGCGGTCCATTTCCTGCTGTAGCTGTTCGAAGCGGATCGGCTTGGCGAGCACGGCGTCGGCCTTGACCCAGGAGCGCTCTTCGGGCGTGGTGGCGTCGAACTCGATGCCGGTCTCGGCGGTGACGCCGGTGATCATGATCACCGGCAGGTCGGGGTGGGCCTGCTTGTACTTGTGGCAGAGGGTGAAACCGGTGTCGGGCTGTTCCATCATCAGGTCCTGGATCACCAACGCGGGATTGTCCGCTTCGATACTGGCGAGAGCATCGTCCTTCGACTCGGCCTCGATCACCGCGTAGCCGGCCGCCTCGAGCTGGATCCTGTACTGGAGGCGGAAGTCCGGGTCATCGTCGACGATGAGGATGGTCTGCTGGTCAGCCATTGGTCTGGGTGTCCTTGCGAGGCAGGGTAATGGTGAAGGTGGTGCCGGTGGGGCCCGCGCCGGCGTCGGTGTTGGATTTGACCGCGATGTCGCCGCGGTGCATCTTGACGATGCCGTAGACGATGGCGAGACCAAGGCCGGTGCCGATGCCGATCTGCTTGGTGGTGAAGAAAGGGTCGAAGATCCGGCCGAGGATATCGGGAGGGATGCCGGTGCCGGTGTCGGCGATGGTCAGGCTGACGGTGTCGGGATGGTCGCTGGCAACAACGCTGAGGGTACCGCCCGATTCCATCGCGGAATAGGCATTGGCGATCAGGTTGGTCAGCGCCTGGATCAGCTGGTCGGCGTCGATCTCGGCCACCGGGTCGTCTACCGCGATGCTGCGCTCGAGCGCCACCGCCGGCGGGCGGGGCACGTTCTTGATCGCGGTCTCGAGGGTGTCGATGATGTTGGCCGGCTGGCGCAGGACCTTGTTCTGGCGGGCGAAATCGAGCAGGCCGGCGACGATCTTCTTGCAGCGGTCGGCCTGGCTCGCGATCATCCGCAGGTCGTCGTGGATCGCCTTGGCCTCGTCGCCGCTGTCGTCGAGCAGCAGGTGGGCGTACATCAGCACCACCCCGAGCGGGTTGTTGACCTCGTGCGCGATGCCGGCGGCCAGCTGGCCCATGCTGGCGAGTTTCTCGCTCTGCATCAGCTGTTCCTGGGTGGTGGCGAGCTCCGCATGGGACTGTTCGAGCTCCTGCACGGTCTCGGACAGTCGGGTGACCATGTAGGGCAGGCACATCTCGCTCTCGGCCAGGCCCTTGTAGATCGCCATGGCGTGTTCGCGGCAGGTCTCGTAGCCACAAGCACCGCAGTTGAGCTCCTCTTCGCGCGAGACCTTGCCCATCCGGCCGAGGATCGCCTCGATCTGTTCGCCCTGTGGGGCCGGCAGGCGCTGATCGTCTGCGAGGAAGGCACGCGCGAGGTCGAGGTTGGCGAAGCGGTCCATCTGTTCGCGCCAGGAGACGGGATCGTGCCGACGCATGCGCTCGCGGACGTAGCTGCTGACCTGTGATCGGCGGCTGAACAGGGGGGCATCGGTGGTCATGCCCGCGCCCATGATGCAGCCCTCGCAGCAGAGGACCTCGAGCAGGCGGGCGTCGAGATTGCCCTCGGCGAACTCCTTGATCGCCTCGACGGTATTGCGCCGGCCCTCGGTGGCCACGATCTGGCCCTCGATCAGGTCCTCGCGGATGCCCGCGGCCTGGAGCATGCCGCGGCTGACCGGGAACAGGGCGCCGGCGGCCGGATGGGGGGGATCGAAGTCGGCCGAGGGGGCGGTATCCGGTTCGATCCCGCGGCGCAGGAGCAGCTCGCGCAGCTCGCCGAAGGTGATGGTGGCATCGATCGCCGCCTCCGTGACGCCGGCGCCGCAGTCGGCCCGCGGGGAGTCGGCCTCGGCCTTCTTGGCGATGCAGGGGCCTATGAACACCACCCGCAGAGCGGGGCCGTGGAGCTGCTTGAGCGCCCGACCCATGGCGATCATCGGTGAGACGATCGGGGTCAGGCAATCGGTCAGATCGGGATGGTGGCGTTCGATGAAGGTGATCACCGCCGGGCAGGTGGTGGCGATGTGGCGTTTGACGGTGCCGGCGCGCGATTCGTCGTCGAGCAACTGGCGATACCGCTCGGCGACCAGATCCGCGCCGAAAGCCACTTCGCAGACCTGGTCGAAACCGAGCGCCCGGACCATGCCCGCGACCGCTTCTGGCGCGCAGTCGGGCCACTCGGCGGGGAAAGAGGGCGCGAGCACGGCGGCAGTGGGGCGACCCTCATCGAGCATCGCCGTCACCCTCGCCGTGGAATCACGCGCCTGCTTGGCCCCGACGCTGCACACCTTGATGCAGTTGCCGCAGGTGATGCAGCGTTCGGGAACCACGTCGGCCTGACCGTCGACGATACGGATCGCCTTGGCGGGGCACTCGCGCACGCAGGTATAGCAGATGCGGCAGCGTTCGCCCTCCGTGGTGATGTAGGCCTGGTGGTTGGCCGGGACCATGGGACCCGTCAGCTCCGTTCCTGATAGTGGGTGTGGAGCAGCTCGTGGCTCTTGTGGCCGTTGGGCTCACCGAGGAATTCGGCGTAGATCCGTTTGATCGAGGGGTTGTCGTGCGAGGTGCGCAGGGTGGCATCGCGATCGATGGTGTAGAGCGAGCGCATGCGGCTGCGGGCCGCCTCGGGGTCGGTCTTGTAGGGCTGGCCACCGCCGCAGATGCAGCCGCCGGGGCAGGTCATCACCTCGATGAAGTGGATGTCGTCGCGGCCGTTGCGGATCTGATCGAGCAGGATCTGGGCGTTGCCCAGGCCGTTGACCACCGCCACGCCGACCTTGAGGTCGCCGATGGCGACCGTGGCCTCCTTGATCGCATCGTTGCCGCGTACCGCCTGGACCTTGAGTTCCTCCATCTCCTTGCCGGTGATCATGTGGTGGGCGGTGCGGATCGCCGCCTCCATCACGCCGCCGGAAGCGCCGAAGAGCTTGCCGGCCGAGCTGCGCTCGCCGAAGGGGGTATCGGCGCCCTCGGGTTCGAGCGCGTCGAGGTCGAGGCCGCGGGCGCGGATCAGGCGGGCCAGCTCGCGGGTGCTGAGCACCGCGTCGACATCCGGTTGGCCATCCGCACCCATCTCCGGGCGCCCGGCCTCGAACTTCTTCGCGGTGCAGGGCATGACCGAGACCGAGTAGACCTTGGCCGGGTCGATGTCCGCCTGCCTGGCGAAGTAGTGCTTGATCAGGGCGCCGAGCATCTGCTGCGGGCTCTTGCAGGTCGAGACGTTGGGCAGGAACTCGGGGTAGAAGTGCTCGAGGTACTTGACCCAGCCAGGCGAGCAGCTGGTGAACATCGGCAGCGGCTTGCCGTTGGTGATGCGATCGACCAGTTCCGAGGCCTCCTCCATGATCGTCAGGTCGGCCGAGAAGGAGGTCTCGAACACGTAGTCGAAGCCCAGACGACGCAGCGCGGCGTGCATGGTGCCGACGGTATCGGTGCCGGGCTTGAGTCCGAACTCTTCGCCCAGGGTCACGGAGACCGCGGGGGCGTGTTGGACCACGACCACGGTATCGGGGTCGTCGAGCGCGGCCGCGACCTCCTTGGCGTAGCTCTGTTCGCGCAGCGCGCCGGTGGGGCAGGCGAGAATGCACTGGCCGCAATTGACGCAGGTCGAGGTGTTCAGGCCACCATCGAAGGCGGTGCCGACGGTGGCCTGACTGCCGCGGCCGACGAAGTCGATCGCCGCGACGCCCTGGACCTCTTCGCAGACGCGGACGCATTTGCCGCAGAGAATGCACTTGGCCGGATCGCGGACGATCGAGGGGCTGGAGGTGTCGACCTTGTAGCTCGACTTGGCGCCCTCGAAACGGCGCTGGCGCACTCCGTGCTCGGCCGCGAGTTCCTGCAGCTGGCAGTTGCTGTTGCGCACACAGTAGAGGCAGTCGTCGGGGTGGTCGGCGAGCAGCAGCTCGACCACGGTCTTGCGCGCACGTACCGCACGCGGGCTGTGGGTCTGGACCTTCATGCCCGGATTGACGGGAAAGGCGCAGCTGGGCACCAGGTTGCGCGCGCCCTCGACCTCGACCACGCACATGCGGCAAGCGCCGGAGGGGAAGGTGTCCTTCATGTGGCACAGGGTCGGGACGCGGATGCCGGCGCGTTCGAGCGCGGAGAGCAGCATCTCGCCCTCTTTCGCCTCGATGGTGCGGTTGTTGACTTCGATCTCGATCATTGGGTCGGTCCTTGGCGAAGACGGGAGGGATGGCCGGTCCGGGTTTACTGCCGCACCACGGCGTCGAACTTGCAGGTTTCGAGGCAGGCGCCGCAGGCGATGCACTTCTCTTCGATGATGTAGTGCGGCGCCTTGCGCGCGCCCTTGATCGCCCCGGTGGGGCACTTGCGGGCACAGGCGGTGCAGCCGATGCACTTGTCTTCGAGGATGCTGTAGGTCATCAGTTCGGTGCAGACGCCCGCCGGGCAGGTGCGATCGTAGATGTGGGCTTCGTACTCGTCGCGGAAGAAGCGCAGGGTCGAGAGCACCGGATTGGGCGCGGTCTGGCCGAGCCCGCAGAGGCTGGTGTCGCAGATGGTCTCGGCCAGCCGTTGCAGGTACATCACGCTGCGGAAGCGGGCGAGGCTGTCGGCGCCGGTCTCGGTGCCGCGACCGCTGGTGATCCGCTGCAGCGTCTCGAGCATCCGGCGGGTGCCTTCACGGCAGGGGATGCACTTGCCGCAACTCTCGCGCTGGATGAAGTCCATGAAGAACTTGGCCACGTCGACCATGCAGGTGT
>CAZTGE010000115.1:0-13511 GCA_964612995.1 uncultured candidatus Brocadiaceae bacterium
GTTTTCGGCGATAATGGCCCGCAGGGCCGCCGAAAACGCCAGCGTAGCTGGCGAGTGACGACCGAGGCGCGTGGGGGTACGCGGCGAAGCCGCGAGGGGGCAGCGCCCCCTCTGCAAAAAGCGCCCTCTGATAAGAGCCTCAGCCCTGCGTCAGTTGCGCATGCGCATCGGGGAAGGGCCGCAGAGCGCGGTCGCATACCCCGAGCAGATAGCTGATGGCGACGCCGTAGTTGGTGATCGGCACCTGGGCATCGCGGCAGCGGGCGATCCGGCTGAGCATCTCGCGGCGGTTGTGCATGCAGGAGCCGCAGTGGATCGCCAGTCTGTGTTCGGCGAGGTCGGCCGGGAAGTCGTGCCCCTGGACCACGTTGATGGCGAGTTCCCCGCCGACGTACTGCTCGAGCCAGCGGGGGATCTTGACCCGGCCGATGTCCTCGGTGATCGGATGGTGCGAACAGCTCTCGGCGATGAGGACGCGGTCGCCGGGGCGCAGGTCTTCGATCGCCATGGCGCCGCGAACGAACTCGCTCAGGTCACCCTTGAGCCGGGCGAAGAGGATCGAGAACGAGGTCATCGGCACGTTCTCGGGGGTATCGCCGGCGACCTTGAGGAAGGCCTGCGAATCGGTGACCACCAGCGCAGGCGGCCGCCGGAGGTTGTCGAGCGCCACGCGCAGTTCGCGTTCCTTGACCACCAGGCAGTAGGCCTCGTGGTCGAGCAGGTCGCGGATCGCCTGGACCTGGGGTTGGATCAATCGGCCCTTCGGAGCCTCCTTGTCGATCGGAACCACCAGCACTGCCAGCTCGCCCGGCGGGACCAGGTCGCCGAGCAGGCTCGGGGTGGCGAGGAATTCGGGTGGCGCGGCACGGATCAGGGCATCGCGCAGCTCGCTCACGCCGCGCCCGGCGCTCATCGCGCCGTCGCAGGTGGCGTCGGTGCTGCGCGCGACCTCATCGCGGGTGGCGGCATCGGGCGCGGCGATATCGCACTTGTTGAACAGCACCACCGCCGGCACGTTGCGGGTCGCCAGTTCGCTGAGCACTGCACGTTCGAAGTCGCCCCAGCTCGCCGCGTCGACCACCAGCACGCCGAGGTCACAGCGGTCGAACACCTGTCGTGTACGTTCGATCCGCGCCTCGCCGAGCGAGCCGACATCGTCGATGCCGGCGGTGTCGATGAACAACACCGGGCCGAGCGGCAGCAGCTCCATCGGCTTCTCGACCGGATCGGTGGTGGTACCGGCGACTGCCGAGACGATCGCCGCGTTCTGGCGGGTGAGGGCGTTGAGGGTCGAGGACTTGCCTGCGTTACGCCGGCCGAAGATGCCGATGTGCATGCGCAGGCCGCGGGGGGCGCGTCTCATCGGCGGTCTCCGGCGGCGGGGGGTGAGCCGAGGCGGTTGACCGCCGCGGGGGTGATCAGCTGGTCGTACTGCCCGGCGGCGATCAGCCCCGAGGCGAGCGCGGCCGCGCGGATGCCGCATCCGTCGCGCCGCGCGCTCGCGGCGATGGCCTCGGCCGCGGCGTAGCCGATGATCGGAACCAGGGCGGTGAGCGCGGCGGTGGCACCATCGACCACGCGGCCGCAATCGGCGTGCCGCGGCGTGATCCCGGCGACGCAGTGCCGGGCGAGGATGTCCGCGGCGTTGGTCAGCAGGTCGATACCGCCGAGCAGGTTGTCGGCGACCAGCGGCAGGAAGGCGTTGAGCTCGAGCTCGCCGCGACTGCAGGCCATGGCGATGGCCTGGTCATTCGCCATCACCTGCATCGCCGCCTGCATCACCGCTTCGGGGATCACCGGGTTGACTTTCCCCGGCATGATCGAGCTGCCGGCCTGACGCGCGGGGAGATGGATCTCGGCGAAACCGGCGTCGGGACCGGAGGCCAGCAGACGCAGGTCGCCGGCGATCTTGCACAGGTTGACCGCGCAGGCCTTGAGGATCCCGCCGACCTCGGTGTAGACGTCGCAGTTCTGGGTGTTGTCGACCAGGTTCTCCGCGCGGGCCAGACCGTGGCCGACCAGCGCGCGCAGCGCGTCGGTGGCTCTGAAGATGAATCGCCGCGGCGCGCCGAGACCGGTGCCGATGGCCGTGCCGCCGAGGTTGACCACCCGCAGCCGCTCGCGGCACTTGAACACCCGCCAGCGGTCGCGGCCACAGGCCTCGCCGTAGGCGCCCATCTCGCGGCCGAGGGTGATCAGGCAGGCATCCTGCAGCTGGGTCCGGCCGACCTTGACCACGCCGGCGAGGGCGCGTTCGCGCTCCTGGAAGGTCTCCTGGAGCGCGACCAGCCGCTCCTCGAGCAGGTCGAGCAGGTCGAGTGCGGCGACCTTGAGCGCGGTGGGAAAGGTGTCGTTGGTCGACTGGTGGAGGTTGACGTGGGCGTGCGGGTCGAGCCGGGTGTAGTCGCCCGGCGCGTGGCCGAGCAGTTGCAGCGCGCGGTTGGCGATGACCTCGTTGACGTTCATGTTCGTCGAGGTGCCGGCGCCGCCCTGCAGCGCGTCGACGATCACCGCCTGGTCGAGCTGCCCCGCGCGCATCTGCTCGCAGGCGCGTCCGATCGCGGCGGCGGTTTCGGCGTCGAGGTGACCGAGTTCGTGGTTGGTCTGGGCGCAGGCCTGCTTGACCGCGCCGTAGGCCCGGATCAGTGCGGGGTGGACCGGCCGCCCGGTGAGTGGGAAGTTCTCGCGGGCCCGTTCGGCGTGGATCCCATGCAGGGCCTCCTCGGCGAGCTCGCGTTCCCCGAGCAGATCGTGTTCGCGGCGCATCGCCGGGAGTCTAAACCTCCTGCGGTGCGACGACAGCCGGGAGTGGGCCCGGGTGCTACGCGCGCGGGCTCATCAGCGTCCGCCCCCACGGCGACGCAGCGCGAAGAAGTTGAGCAGGCTGAACAGGGCCACGCCGCTGATCAGCAGCAGGTTGGGCAGGTCGACCTGGTAGTGCGGAGCCTGTCCGGCAGCTTCGGCGATCATGCGGTCGACCAGCACCAGGTGCAGTTCGTGACCGATCCAGGCCAGGGCGATCAATGCGAGGGCGAGGTCGAACCAGGCGAGCAGGGCGCGCATCATCAGCGCAGACGTGACGCGCCGATCCAGCTTGCGGCGTTTCAGCTGCGCAGGCCGTGGGAGCGCACGATCAGCCGCAGGGCGAGGGCGAAGAAGGCGGTGATGAACACACCGATCACGCCCAGCGAGGTGGCGATGTGCACATCGCCGATGCCCAACAGGCCGTAGCGGAAGCCATTGATCATGTAGAGGATCGGATTGCCCAGCGAGAGGCCACGCCAGAACGGCGGCAAGAGCTCGACCGAGTAGAACACCCCGCCGAGATAGGTCAGCGGCGTGAGCACGAAATTGGGGACGATGCTGATGTCATCGAAGGAGCGGGCGAACACCGCGTTGATGAACCCGGCGAGCGCGAACAGCAGCGCGGTGAGAACCGCCACCGCGATGGTCGCCAGGACCGAATGGACGTGGAAGCCGGCGAAGACGGTCGCGACCACGAAGACGATACCGCCGACCAGCAGACCGCGCAGGGCGCCGGCGCCGATGTGGCCGAACAGGATCACGCTCGGCGGGGCCGGCGAGATCAGCATCTCCTCGACATGTCCGGCCCATTTGGCGCCGAAGAAGGACGAGGAGACGTTGGCGTAGGAACTGGTGATCATCGACATCATCACCAGGCCCGGGACGATGTACTCCATGTAGTCGCGTCCGCCCATGGTGCCGACGCGACTGCCGATGACCGTGCCGAAGATCACGAAGTACAGCGTGGTGGTGATCGTCGGTGGCAGCAGCGTCTGCGGCCAGATGCGCAGGAAGCGATGGCATTCCTTGCGCAGGATCGTGCGCAGGGCGACGAAGTCCGTCCTCAGGTACATGACGCCTCCGCCGCGGCGTCGGTCCCGGTGAGGCTGACGAAGATCTCCTCGAGCCGGTTGGCCTTGTTGCGCATGCTGCGCACGGTGATCCCGGCCGTGGCGAGTTCGGCGAACAGACCGTTGAGCGGGGTGCGACGCTCCACGTCGACCTCGAGCGTCCCCGCGTCGATGCGGCGGCAGGCGAAGCCGTCGAGCGCGGGGGTGGCGTCGAGATGATCGACGTCGAGGATGAAGGTCTCGCGGCGTAGCCGTTCGAGCAGTTCGCGGGTGCCTGCACGTTCGATGATCGCACCGTGGTGGATGATCGCGACCTCACGGCACATCTGTTCGGCTTCCTCGAGGTAGTGGGTGGTGAGGATGATGGTCGTGCCGGTGGCGTGGAGCTGGCGCAGGAAATCCCACATGCTGCGGCGCAGCTCGATGTCGACCCCGGCGGTGGGCTCGTCGAGGATCAGCAGCCGCGGGCGGTGGACCAGGGCGCGTGCGATCATCAGCCGCCGCTTCATCCCACCGGAGAGGCGGCGCGCAGGCGCGTCGCGTTTGCCCCACAGGCCCAGCTGGTGCAGCAATTCCTCGCTGCGCTCGCGGGCGACCCGTCGCGGGACGCCGTAGTAGCCGGCCTGGTTGACCAGGACGTTGGCGACCTTCTCGAACTGGTTGAAGTTGAACTCCTGTGGTACCAAGCCGATGAAGCTCTTGGCCCGGGCGTGATCCGCATCGATGTCGACGTCGAACACCCGTACCTCGCCACCGGTCTTGCGCACCAGACTGGTGACGATGCCGATGATCGTCGACTTGCCGGCGCCGTTGGGCCCCAGCAGGGCGAACAGCGCGCCTTCCTCGACCTGGAGGTCGATCCCGGTGAGGGCCTCGACCCCGCCGGCGTAGGTCTTGCGCAGACCCTGGATGTCGAGCGCGAACGGCATGACCCCGCTTGTAGTCACCGTGCCCACGGCACAAGCCGTGACCGCGCAGCGGGTGCATGCGGGACGGACACGTCTGGCGACGTGTCCGTCCCCCCGAGCGCGTTTCGGGCATCCTTGCGGGCGGCCATTGCGGCCGGATACTGGAGCAATGGCCCGAGCACCGACCATCGCGTTCCATCTGGTGTCGCTCGACGGCTCATCGCTCGCACTCGAGCCGCCGCGCGAGCAGGGGCGGTTCGTCGACGCGGGTATCGACGCCGAACGTACCATGCCCGCGACCATCGACATGCCGCCGCAGCACCTGCTGATGGAATTGGCGCGCCATTGCGATGAGGCCCGCCGCACGTGAGTCGGCTCCGGGCCACCGGTAAGCCGCCCCCGGACCGGTCCGTCTCGGAGGTTGTGCCGCGCCTGTTTGCGATCCTGGTCTGTCTGTTGTCCGTCGGCTGTCTGCGCGAGCCCCACAGCCTGCGCAGCGACGAGGCGGCGCTCGCGGTCACCTATGCCGAAGAGGTGGCGCATGGCCACGCGGGCGATCCCTACGAGCTGTTCCGTCACGAGGCCAGCGATGGGCTGCGGCGCATCGCGACCTGGGCCACCAGTCGGCGCCATGGCGACCGGGTGCTGACGCCACCGGTGGTCCTGGCCCGTCGGGCACAGCGGTGGCCGCTGTTGCGCAATGCGCTCGGTCGCGGCGTGCTGGGAATCGACGCCGAGGGCCTGTTGCGTCTGGGCCCCGGGGTTGCCGCCGACGATCGACGCCTGCTCGAGCGACCCGTGCGCGAGGAAAACCTGGACCGGGTGACCACCGCGAGCATCCTGCTCACCCGCGGACATCTCGCCGCCGGCACCCCGCGCGGGCGCCAGTTGATCACCCTGCTGACCGACCTGCGCATCGACTTCGCACGCGCGGCCGGAGGACGGTTATGGGACGGACCATCGGCATCGAGCTCGCCGAACGCCGCTACGACATCCACATCGCCGCCGGCGCCCGGGAGCGTGCCGGCGAACTGATCGCGCCGCACCACGGTGGTGGTCCGATGCTGGTGGTCAGCGACGACACCGTGGCCGGGCTCTACGCCGCTGCGTTCTGCGCCGACCTGCGCCGGACCGGCGCGCGGGTGGAGCTGGCCACCTTTCCCGCGGGCGAGCCGCACAAGCATCTGGACACCTGCCGCGCGCTGTGGACCGCCTGCGCCGAGGCGGCGGTCGATCGCAGCGGGACCATCATCGCTCTCGGGGGCGGGGTGGTCGGTGACATCGCCGGATTCGTCGCCGCGACCTGGATGCGTGGGGTACGCTTCGTCCAGGTGCCGACCACCCTGCTGGCGATGGTCGACAGTTCGGTCGGGGGCAAGACCGGCATCAACAGCGCCGCGGGCAAGAATCTCATCGGCGCATTCTGGCAACCGGGTTTCGTGCTCATCGATCCCGGTTTCCTGACCACGATGGAGGCCCGCGACTACCGCGCCGGCCTGGCCGAGGTGGTCAAGTACGGTGTGATCCGTGAGCCCGATTTCTTCTCTTGGCAGGAGGAGCACGCGGCCGCGTTGCTCGAGCGCGACCCTGCCACACTGGCCCATGCGGTCGCGTGCAGCTGCGAGTGCAAGGCGCGCTACGTCATCGACGACGAGCGTGAAGGCGGCGTCCGGGCCCATCTCAACTACGGCCATACCTTCGGCCACGCGCTCGAGCGCGAGACCGGCTACGCCACCTATCGCCACGGCGAGGCGGTGGCGATCGGCATGCACATGGCGGCGCATTGCGCCGCGGCGGCCGGGCTGCTGGAGGACGAAGCGCTGCTCGAGCGCCAACGCGCGCTGCTCGAGCGCCTCGCGCTGCCGCTGGTCCATCCGAGCACCGACCCGGCGACGCTCGAACGGCTGATCGCCAACTGCGGACTCGACAAGAAGGTCCGCGCCGGTGCGGTGCGCTTCGTCCTGCCCCGCGCGATGGGGCAGGTGGAGGTGCACGCCGACGTCGACCCCGCGGCGATCCGCCAGGGCTTCGCCGCCGGTCTCGCCGTGTCGCTCTGAGTCGCTCGCACCGCGCGCACAGCGGGTCCCTGACACCGTGTGGTGTGGAGCAGGTCAGGCGACTCAAAGCTCGCCCCGGGAGCGCAGATCACCAGGTCGGCATGCCTTGCGTCGCCTCCACCTGCGTCAAACCGCCCGGTTCTCTTTGGTGCTTGGGCCGTAGTGACGCAGGTGGAGGCGAGGCATGGCCCTCATGCGCGAGTTTTGAGTCGCCCTGTGGAGCAGTTGGACCCGGCGCTTCCCTGCCGCCGGAGCGGGTCCATAGTGACCAGGATGGATGCGGCCGAAGCCTATCTGCGTCTGGCCTTGATCCCCGGTCTGGGCCCGATCACCGCGCACCACCTGCTCGACGCGGTCGACGCTCCCGGTGCGGTGTTCGGCCTGACCATGGCCCAGCTGCGCAGTATCGACGGGGTCGGAGCCGAACGTGCGCGACGGATCCTCGACCCCCGGCTCGACGATGCCCTGGCCGGCGAGCGCGCGCGCTGCCATGCGGCGGGGATCCGCGTCCTCACCCTGGCCGATGCCGACTACCCCGCCGTCTTGCGCCAGCTCAGCGATCCACCTCTGGCGCTGTGGATCAGGGGGCAGCTCGCGCCACGCGACCGCCTCGCGGTGGCGGTGGTCGGGCCGCGGCGCCCCTCGGCCTATGGGCACCGTCAGGCGCGGCGTTTGAGTCTCGGCCTGGCCCGCGTCGGCGCGACCATCGTCTCCGGCCTGGCCCGGGGCATCGACACCGTCGCCCACGAAGCGGCGCTCGCTGCCGATGGGCGGACCATCGGCGTGCTCGGCGGCGGCTTCGACCGCTTCTACCCCGCCGAGAATGCCGGTCTGGCCGATGCCATCGCCGCCGATCACGGTGCGGTGATCAGCGAGTTTCCTTGCGATGCCCGGCCCAGCCCGGGCACCTTCCCCCGGCGCAACCGCATCGTCGCCGCGCTCGCGCTCGGCACGCTGGTGATCGAAGCCGGCGCGCGTTCCGGGGCGCTGATCACCGCGCGGCTCGCGGGTGAGCTCGGGCGCGAGGCCATGGTCCTTCCCGGCCCGATCGACCGTCCGGAACACGTCGGCTCCAACCGCCTGTTGCGCGACGGCGCGACGCTGATCACTTCGCTCGACGACCTGCTCGAGGAACTGCCGCCGCTCGCGACCCTCGCCAGCGCGGCCGACGCCACTCCGAGCCAGGAGGAGCATCCGCGTCTGGCCAGCCTCAACCAGCGCGAGCGGGCGATCTATCGCCTGCTCGACGACACCCCGCGCAGCATCGACGACATCCACCGCGTCGCCGGCCTGCCGGCCTCGAGCATCAGCGCGACGCTGCTCTCGCTCGAGCTGCGTCGTCTGGCGCGCAAGATGCCGGGCGGTTATGTCGCCGCCACCTGAGCATTGGCGACCGTCTCGGCCTGCTGCTGGAGTCTGTGCAGGTCGCGCTTGCCGGTGCCGAGGGTGGGGATCGCCTCGACAGCGTGGACGTCGCGGGCCTTGAAGCGGAACAGCGTTGGTAGTTCGTCGGCCAGCGTGGCCAGACCGCGTGCGTCGACCGGCAGCACCGTGTGCAGCACCACCAGGCGTTCGCCGCGTCGGGTGTCGCTGACCGCGACCACCGCGAGTTCGTGTTCGGCTTCGGGGTGTTCGGCCTCCAGACGCCGACGTAGTTCCTCCTCGACGCGATCGAGCGGCACCATCTCGCCGCCGATCTTGGCGAAGCGGGCGAGTCGGCCGGTGAGATGGACGTAGCCGTCGGCGTCGACGTGGCCGATGTCGCCGGTGTCGTAGGCGCCATGGCGCAGCGCCTTGGCGGTCTGTTCAGGATCATCGAGGTAGTCGAGCATTCGCGCCGGCGAGCGCACGGCGAGCAGGCCGTCCTCGCCGCAGGGCAGCGGCTCGCCCGATGCGGCATCGAGCGCGAGCACCTCGACCCCCGGGATGCTACGGCCGACCGAACCGTCGCGACTGCCGGTCTCGTGCACGCCGTCGACCGTGATGTCGGGCGCATTGACCGTGACCACCGGCGCGAGTTCGGTGCAGCCGTAGCCTTCGAGCAAGGCGGCGCCGTAGCGTTCGCGGAATTGCCGGCGCAGCTCTGCCGGGCACTTCTCGGCCCCGGCGATGGCGAAGCGCATCGCAGCGAAGCACTCCGGTTCGATCCGGCGGCAGTAGCCGCGGATGAAGGTCGGCGTGGCGATGAGGAAGGAGGCGTTGGTGCGCTCGGCCAGCCGACCGAGCGCGTTGGCGTCGGTCGGGTCGGGGTGGGCGGCGATGTGCAGGCCCTCGCTGAGCGCGAGCCACAGGCCGATGTCGAGCCCGAAACTATGGAACAGAGGCAGGGGGGTGAGGATGGTCTCGCGGTCGCGGCGCAAGCACAGGTGCTCCATGGTCCCTCGCGCGTTGGCCAGGATCTGGCGATGGGTCAGACGCACCCCCTTGGGGATGCCGGTCGATCCGGAGGAGAACAGGATCGCCGCGACCGCGTCCGGTGACCCGGGCGCCTGCAATCGTGCCGGGAGCAGCAGGCCGCGCACTGCGGCGGCGACGCTGCGCAACCGGCCGAGCCGGGGCAACAGGTCCTCGAGTTCGAGCATGTGTACGCCCGGATCGGGATCGCCGATGCGCGAGCGGTACCGCCGTGAGCTGATCACCGTGCGCACGCCCGCGCGCTGGCACAGCTGCGCGAGCATCGTGTCGCCCACGGTGTGGTTGAGATTGACCACCGTACGGCCGGAGAGGACCACGGCGAGGTTGGCGATCGCTCCTGCCCGACCGGGGGGCAGCAGCAGGCCGACGCAGCCTTCGTCGCGCTCCAGGCCGAACAGCGGCAGAGCCGCCTTGGCCGCCGCGAGCAGCTGCAGGCGCGTCAGGCTGCCCTGGGCGTCGGTGACCGCGGGGGCCAAGGGCCGGCGGCGGGTCGCGGCGATGATCGCCCGACCGAGGTTGCGGCGGTCCTGCTCGCTGCGGTGCAGCTCGCAGCGGTGTTGCTGGTGGATCACCGCACGGCGCAGGTCGGCAGGGCCGGTCTCGCTGGGCAGGGGCGGGCCGAGGGCGATCACCACCCGGCGGCGCAGGCCTGGCAGGCGACGGCGATGGGGTACGCGGCTGCTGGCGTCGCCGTTGAGGCCGTGGATGCATACCGGAACCACCGGCACCCCCGCCTCCTCGGCGATGCGACCGATGCCGCGGGTGAAGCGGTCGATGTGGCCATTGCGGCTGATCTTGCCCTCCGGGAACAGGCCGACGCAGCCGCCCGTGCGCGCGACGTCCACCGCCGCGCGCAGCGCGCCGACCATCGAGCGTCCGGGGCGTTCGCCGTCGATGGGGATCGCCTGGGCCGCACGGAGGAAGAACCCGGGCACGCGCATGGCGTGGTAGCTGCGCAAAACGAGGAAGTGCACCGGACGCGGCAGGGAGCAGAACAGCAGCGGTCCGTCGGCGAAGCTGATGTGGTTGGCGATGACGATGCAGCCACCGGTGGTCGGCAGGTGCTCCTGGCCGAGCACCTCCACGCGATAGAACAGCCGCAGGACCATCGACGCGGTCCAGGCGACGATCTGCGCGCGCTCGCGCGCACAGAGGATCAGGGCGCTCACCGCAATGGCCACGCCGACCAGCGCGAAGATCTGCCATGCGGCGAGCGCGGCGCCGGCCACCGCCATCAGGGCGAAGCCGATCAGCAGGCCGAGGGTGCCGAGCACGTTGGCCGCCGAGTAGATCAGTCCGCGGGAGGCGGTGGGCGAACGGCGTTGGAGCAACACGTTGAGCGGGACCATCCACAGGCCACCGCCGATTCCGGTGAGGAACAGCCAGAGACCGAAGTGGTAGGGGCCGGTCATTCCGGCCACGCCGCTGGGATGCCCGGCGATCAGCGCGGCGACGAAGGCGCAGGCTCCGGTGGCGGTGGCGGCGACCAGCGGCAGCCCGGCCGGGCAGGCGAGCAGCATCATTCGCGGGGCGAGCCACGAACCGACGGCGAGGCCCGCGCCGAGGACGATGTTCAACACGGCGATCTCGGCCAGGCCGAGGCCGTAGGACTGCTTGGCGATGGTGGCCATCGCCAGTTCGGCGATCGCGGCCAGAGCCCAGAAGGCGGCGAGCGAGAGCGTGGGCACCCACAGGCCGGGGGCGGTGCCGAGGACCCGCAACTGCTCACGGATCGCCAGCGGCGTGGCGATCCGTCGCTGCGGATTGCGTGCCGGCAGTCGCGGGATGCGCAGCGCGGCGTGGATACCCAGGGCACAGAGCAGCAGGCTGAGCAGCAAGACCACTCCAGGCATCCCCAGTGGCGCGAGGGGGCTCGCGGCTACGAAGCCCGGATCGGCGATGAAGGCGAGGGCGATGCCGGTGAGGATGGCCAGGTTGCTCACCGATTGCAGCAGGCCGTTGGCCCGGGCGAGCTTGTCCGGTGCCACGAGCTCGGGGATCGCGGCGTACTTGACCGGCGAGAAGAAGGTGCTCTGGATCCCCAGCATCGCGATCGCGCCCATCATCAGCGGCAGCGAATCGATCCAGATCGCGGCGGCGGCGACCAGACACAGCAGCGGCTCGATGCAACGCACGGCGAGGATGATCCGCGTCTTGGGGTAGCGGTCGCTCATGCTGCCGGCGGTCGGGGCGAGCACGATGAAGGGGAGGATGAACAGCAGGCCGAGCAGCGCAGAAGTGGTCAGCCCCTCGGCCTCGCTGATCTGCCCCGCCCGGGAGCCGACCGCGCCGATGACGATCGCGGTGAACACCTTGCGGAAGATGTTGTCGTTGATCGCACCGGTGGCCTGCGAGACCACATGTCCGCCGAAGCGCGACGAGGACGGATCGAGGGCGGGTTCCGCCGACGCGGCATCCCGCTGGGATGGAGGCTGGTTGCTCATGGCGAAAAGATAACGCACGCTAACATTGGATGCAAGTCCGATCCGGGCAGATGGGCATTGAGCTTGCCGCCAGTCTAGGCGCCCGGCCCCGGGGGCAACGAAGGGAGATGCCGGCCCTCAGGACATTCGGAATCGGCGCCGCCGGAAGCGGACCGCGCTCGCGAGTGTCTGCGAGCACCCGCGAGCATCCGCACATGCCGATGCACGCAGGTATCCCGCTGCTTGAACGTACGCGCATGCCACGCGCGATGATCCGGTCGTTTCCGGCAGTTTAATTGAAATTTCTCTTGCAGGGGAAAGCTCTGTGTCCAGCATTGAAGCGCTACGTTTCGCACGTTTGCGTGTTGCGTGGCGCACGATCGCCAACCCGTTCAAGCCTCGAGGAGTATCCGGCCATGCGAGATCATTTCCTGTTGCGTTGCCTGTGCATCGCGCTGATCACCTTCGCCATCAGTGCCTGCAGCGATGACGATGACGACGACGATTCCGCCAACAACGGCCCCACAGCCGACGGCAGCGAACTGCCCAGCGGTGGCACCACGGACAGCCCCGTCGGCAAATATGTCGCCGAGGTCACCGATGTCACCCTGCCGACGGATACTACCGACTGGGATGTGTTCGTCGGCGACAGCCCCGCCTTCGTGATCGATCAGGATCTCTCGCTCAAGATCGTCGGGCTCGATGACCAGGGCAGCCTGGAGGCATTGGCGCTGGCGACGCTCGCGTACGACGCCGAGAACGACTGGTGGCGCGGCACGCAGCGCGTGACCGATCCGGAGGACGATTCGATCACCGAGGAGACCTACACCGTCAGCCGCAATGGCGATGCCTGGCAGCTCACCAACGGCGACAAGATCGACAGCGATGGCGACGGGAACTGGGACGACTCCTCTGCGATCACCGCTACGCTCCATCCGCGTCTCGACTGGAGCGGCAGGGCCGGGAACTGGCATGGTGGCCATCTCCTGGTCGACAGTGACACCGGCATGCTCTATGCCAACGTCGTGCCGGCGCAGTTCACCGCGGAAGGCGCGGGAATGGGCGGCGGCGCGCTGTTCTACTTCTACGATGACGACGGAACGCTGCGGTCGCAGATCCACGATCCTACCTATGACGAGGTGCTGACCTTCACCATCACCAAGGATCAGAACGACCTGATGGTCATCTCGTTCGAGAGCCGGAAGGTGCCTGCGAGCGTGACCGGTGCCGCCCCGAGCGCCTTCCCCGATAGTGATACTGGCGAGATTCATTTCGTTCCCGCAAGTCGATTGGCGAGCTTCGCCCAGACCGTGGATCTGACGGTGGCTTCGCAGAGCGAGGAGGACGTCAATGGCGATGGCGAAGGCTTCTTCGAGCAGGATCTGGTGGGCAGTACCGTCACCGTCACCCTCGAAAGCGACGGCAGCCACGAGGTCGCGCTCGGTGACACGACGCTCGAACAGGGCAGTTACGCCTATCTCGACCTGGCCGGCGGCGTGTTGATGTGCGTCAAATACGAGAACTACGGCAGCAGCAACGGCTATGGGGTCAGCACCCTGGTGGTCGATGGCGCCGGCGACGCGACCGGCGACGGTCGGCGCGATGGCTACGACTTCCCCGATCACGATCAAGACGGTGAGATCGACGACGATGAGTTCCTGGGCATGGAGGCCACCGGTGTCGTCATCTTCGGCAACGGCGTCGCCACTGACGAGCTTCCGTATGTCGGCTTGGAGGATCTGCTTATGACGGCTTTGTCCGGCATCAACTGACGTACGCGATCTGTTCGATCACCGAAGAGGTCTCTCACGGAGGCGCGGAGACACGGAGATG
>CAZTGE010000116.1:0-13393 GCA_964612995.1 uncultured candidatus Brocadiaceae bacterium
GAACAAGGCGGTGAACTGGATGCCGCTTCGCGGCGCCAGTTACCTTGAACGATCGACCACCGTGGGGCGCAGCACGTCGACGCCGTGGCCACTCAAGTGAGCCTTCAGTTGCGCGAACTTCTCGTCGGTCTCACAAACACCGATGATGGCACCGCCGGAGCCGGTGAACTTGGCGCTGACGCCGACCTCGCGGGCCAGATGCACCATCTCGGCGTTGCGCCTGCTCACCTGGCAGATCTCTTCGCGCAGGTCGTAATTTCGATCCAGCAGCGGGCCGATCTCCGCCCCCCTGCCCGCGAGTATGAGCTCACGCGCCCGGGTCGTGAGGTCCATCCACTCGCGCATGGCCGCGTGCACCTGCTCATCGTTGCGGTTGTAGCGTTGGCGCAGGTCGCCGTGCAGGACCTCGCTGCCCTCGGCGAGGTCGGTGCGCCAGGCGACATACAGGGGCGGCAGGGCGTCGGCAGGTAACGGTTCGTAGACCCCATGGCCGAAGGCGCGCATGTGGTCCTCGGCGAAGTCCATGAACACCGGGGTCTCGAAGGCCTGAGCCACGCGGTCCTGCAAACCGGCAGGGATGAAGAGCTCCCGGGCCTCGACGCTGTGGACGAGATTCGCGAGCACCGACGGCGTGATGGTCACGCCGTAGAACACCATCAAGGCCCGCATCCCGGCGGTGATGATCGCGCTCGAGCCGGCGAGGCCGAGGTGCGCCGGGATGGTGGTCGCATAGCGGATGGTGAAGTTGCGCCGATGGAGCTCGATGCCGGCCTGGTGGCAATACCGCGCGAACACCCGCACGGTCGCCTTGAGCAGCCGCAGGCCACCGTAATAACCGAACTGGCGCACGTCCTCGACCAGCTCGTGGATGCTGCCGAAGTGGCGCTGGTCGCGCTCGTTGGGCAGGATCTCGACCTCGGGGGTCTCCCACAGCTCCACGTCGGCGTGGAAGTCGGCGAACAGGAAGGCGATGGTCTTGCCGTGGTACCCGTCCGAGGGGTTGCCGATCAGGGCGGCGCGGGGATGACTACGCGAGCGGATGATCATCGGGGACGTCGATGGCGCGAACCGGTGCGCATGGCCGAGCGCACCGAGGGAAGAACTGGAGACCGACAGCGTCAGGCCGGGCGGACCAGCAACAGCCGTGAACGGCCTGGCCGGGGCCTTCTCCGGGCTGCCCACGGGCGCGCGAGGCGAAATGTAAGTGCATGTAAATAAAGCACTTGACCTTAATCTCGCCTGTGCTCCGCACCCCTCACCTGGGGGGTCGATTTCCGCCGGTGACAAGTTCACATGGGCCTTGGCCCCTGCAAAGGCGCCTTCGTATCGCGGGTCGGATTGACCGCAACCGAGTTTTCGACGCCGCGATGAACACCTGCGTCGACACTGACGCTACGGTCGATTGCCCGCGTGCCACTTATGCATCTGCGATCCGGCCAGGCCAGCGCAGCGGCCATGGCCCGGAAGCGACCGGACACCGGCTCGGCGAGCAGAACCTGCCGCCGCAGCCTGTGCCGCGAACCTTTCAGCCTGCCATCCGACCAGGGAGACTCAAAGCTCGCAAATGAGGGCTATGCCACGCCTCCACCTGCGTCACCATAGCCCAATCACCAAAGAGAGCCGGGCGGTTTGACGCAGGTGGAGGCGACGCAAGGCATGCTGACCTGGTGATCGGCGCTCCCAGGGCGAGCTTCGAGTCGCCCTGGCCACCCGGCCGTCCGCCTTCTTGCACGCGCAGCGCAACGACTAGAGTATGCGTCATGGCCGGATCACCCCTGCACGATCTCAAGCTCAACTGTCTGCTGGTGCCGGCGGTGCTGCTCCTCCTCGCCGCCGCGGCGATGACCTGGGTCGATTGGAGCAGGGCGCAGCAGGCCCGCACCGCGGCGCGTGAACACGCCGCGGGCATGGCCGCCCTGTTGGCTGCGGGCATGGATGCGCTGCCGGAGCGACTGGGCCCCGAGCTGATCCGCCGCCATGAGCCGGGCATCGCTGGCGTGGCGCTGCTCGTACCGGACGAACAGGCCGGCGCCCGCCCGCTGCGCCACATCGGCACGCCCCCATCCTTCGACCCGGAGGGTCCGCCACCGGAACTGATCAACGCCTGGACCACACCGCGCGGATGGGTCGACGCCGATGGTCGCCTGCATGGCGCCGCGGCGATCCGCGATGCCGATGGCGCCGCGCTGGGCCTGTTGCACCTCGCCTTCGTCCAATCAGCGCCGGCACGGCTGGATCCGGCCGGTCTGCGCGCCCCGCTCGGCCTGCTGGTCCTGACCGGCTCGCTGCTCGGTTGGTATCTCGCCCGGCGGATCTATGCCCCGGTCGAAGCGCTGAGCGCCCAGGCCGAGGCCGCGCTCGACGGGCGCGATCTCGCCGGCTTCGCCGGCAGCCAGGAGACCGGCCGCCTGGCGAGTGCGATCGACGCGCTCGCCAGCGCCTACCGCAGCTCGACCTCCAGCAGGGCCGATGCCGGGCCCGGGCCCGGCGCCGGCGCCTCGGGCCCGGCGGGGCCGGCATGAGCCGACGGCCGGGTCCGCGCCATGGGCTGACCCTCGCCGAGTTGCTCGTGGTCATCGGCATCATCAGCGCCCTGTGCATGCTGATCCTGCCGGTGGTCGGCGCGGTGCTCGGCACCGCGCACTGCACCGCCTGCTGCAACAACCTGCGCCAGATCGGCACCTGCCTGATCGCCTACGCCACCGACCACCACGGCAGGCTGCCGGCGGAGAGCAACAAGGGCGACCTCGATCCAGCGACCAGCCCGGCCTGGTTCTACCGTCTTCCGCCCTACGCCGATCGCCAGGATGTCTCCGGCGATCACACCATCTTCCAATGCCCACGCTTCGACTGGCAGGGCCCGCAGGTCATCGATCACGCCTCACCGAAGAGCTACAAGATGAACGCCTATCTCGACAACGCCACCAAGCGGATGAACCACCGCTTCGCTGGCGGTCACGACAGCGGGGTGGTGCTGTTCATCGATGCCATCGCCGGCGAGACCGGCATGGGCCAATGGGGCCACTGCTACCACACCGCGGTCGACGACACCCGCCACGGCGGCAAGGTCAACCTGCTCTACCTCGACTGCCAGACCGTGCGCACGGTCGAGCGCGAACCGGGCAAGAACTGGATGACCACGTTGAACTGGCGCCCCTGACCGCACCGCAGGCGCCGAAACGCGGCGCCTGCGGCCGCAGCGCTACTCCTCGCCCGCGTCGGTCCGCCCACCGGCCTGCGCGCGCTGGCGGTAGGCCGTGGCGATCAGCGCCTTGAACAGGGGGTGTGGCTCGACCGGGCTCGATTTGAATTCCGGATGGGCCTGGGTGGCGACGAAGAAGGGGTGGTCACGCAGCTCGATGATCTCGACCAGCGAGCGCTCCGGCTCCTCCGGATCGGGGATGAACAGCCCGGTGAACAGCATTCCCGCCTGCTCGAAGTCTTTGCGGTAGTCGTTGTTGAACTCGAGCCGGTGGCGATGGCGTTCGTAGACCACCTCGCGCCCGCCGTAGGCCTTCGACGTGCGACTTGTCTTGCGCGGCAAGGTGCAGGGGTAGGCACCGAGGCGCATGGTGCCGCCGAGCTCGGCCACGTCTCTCTGCTCCTCCATCAACACCACGATCGGGTCGGGGGACTTCTCGTCCATCTCCCAGGAGTGGGCCCCTTCGAGGCCGAGCACATTGCGGGCGAACTCGACCGCCGCCGCCTGCATGCCCAGACACAGGCCGAGGAAAGGGATGCCGTTCTCGCGCGCGAAACGGGCGGCCATGATCTTGCTTTCGAAGCCACGCTTGCCGAAACCGCCGGGGACCACGATGCAGTCGACTCCGGCGAGGCGTTCCTGCCAGTCCTCATCGCGCTCGAGATCCTCGCCCTCGACGCGCACGATCTCCGCGGTGAGCCGGTTGGCCCAGGCGGCGTGGTCGATGGCCTCGGTGACCGATTTGTAGCTGTCCTGCAAACGGATGTACTTGCCGACCAGCGCTACGGTGATCGCGTCCTTGGGCTTGCGGATGTGCTGGAGCATCAGCTTCCAGTCGCGCATATCGCATTCGCGCGTCGGCAGGCCGAGCCGCTTGGCCAACAGCTCCTCGAGCTTCTGCCGCTGCATGGTCAACGGCACCTCGTAGATGGTCTTGGCGTCGGGCAGCTCGATCACGTGCTCACTCGACACGTTGCAGAACAGGCTGAGCTTGTCGCGCAGGTCCTTCTCCAGCTTGTGTTCGCTGCGACAGAACAGGAAATCGGGGATCAGGCCCAACTCGCGCAGCTTCTGGGCCGAGTGCTGTGCCGGCTTGGTCTTCATCTCACCGGCCGCGCGTACGTAGGGGATGTAGGCGAGGTGGCACAGGACCACGTTCTCGCGCCCGGCCTCGTTCTGGAACTGGCGCACCGCTTCGAGAAAGGGCTGGCCCTCGATGTCGCCGACGGTTCCGCCGAGCTCGGTGATGACCACGTCGACCTCGGGGTCGGCGAGGGTCGTGATCGCCAGCTTGATCTCGTTGGTCACGTGGGGGATGACCTGGACCGTACCGCCCTGGTAGGCGCCGGCGCGCTCCTTCTGGATCACCGTCTGATAGATCCGGCCCGAGGTGTAGGTCGAATGGTGATTACAGGGCTGGTTGAGAAAGCGTTCGTAGTGGCCGAGGTCGAGATCGGTTTCGGCGCCGTCGTCGGTGACGAAGACCTCGCCGTGCTGATAGGGATTCATCGTTCCCGGATCCACGTTGAGGTAGGGATCGAGCTTCTGGATCCGTACGGTGAAGCCCATGTTGCGCAGCAGGCGGCCGATCGAGGCGGAGGCGATGCCCTTGCCCAACGAGCTGACCACGCCACCGGTGACGAAAATGTGCTTGCACGGTCGCTTGCGTTTGCGCTTGCGGCCGGCGGCCTCGGAATCGGCGGGGGCGGCGGGGACGGTCATTGACCTTCACTCCCTTCGGGGGATGGACGCTGACGACGGAGGAATGCATCGTAATCGGCGCGGGTATCGATACCGGGCGCGCTGTGGTCGACCACGCCACAGGCGATCACCACCCCGGCCGCGATCGCTCGCAGCTGCTCCAGCCGCTCGCGCTCTTCGAGTTCGGATCGCGCCATACGATCGTAGTCCAACAGCACACGACGACGGTAGGCGTAGATGCCGATGTGCCGCAGGCACGTGGCGGCCGGGCCGCCGCGATCGCGGTCCCAGGGCGCCGGCGCGCGGGTGAAGGTGATCGCTCGCCCCCCGGCGCCGAGCACCACCTTGACGTTGTCTGGATTGAGCTGGTCGTCGAGATCACCGGGGGTGGCCAGGGTGGCCATACCCGCATCGGGATGATGTTGACAGAGTCCGGCGACCAGGCGGATATGCGCGGGATCGATCTCGGGCTCGTCGGCCTGGACGTTGACCACCACCGGGGCATCGATGCCGGCGGCCACCTCGGCGATGCGATCGGTACCTGATTGGTGGTCGGACCGGGTGAGCTCGGCGCGGAAGCCGTGGTCTGCGGCCACGGATGCCAGCTCCGGATCATCGGCACAGACGATCAGCGCATCGCGACCGAAGGCGTCGGCTGCACGGCGACAGGTGTGGATGAGCAGAGGGGTGCCGGTTTCGGCCAGCAGCAGCTTTTCGGGCAGCCGCGTGGAAGCTCGTCGTGCCGGAATGAGGACGGCGACGCCCGGTCGAGTCAAGGACCCCTCCAGATGGCGAACCTATCCGCGGCAGTACGGAGTCAAGCCCGCTCGCCGCGCGCGGATCACGCGAAGGCGAGGTCGACCTCCGCCCGACCGACATCCACCGCCACCACCTGGACATCGCACAGATGGCCGATACCGAGCACCCGCCCGGTGGACCGCCCCACCAGGGCCATGCGATCCGGGTCGTACTGATAGAAATCATCGCTGAGCGCGCGCATGGGGATCAGACCGTCGAAGCCGGTCTCGAGCAACTGCACGTAGAGGCCGTGACGCGCGGCACCGGTGACCACGCCGGCGAACACATCCCCGATACGCTCGTGCAGGTAGCGCGCCGCCTTGATCTTGTGCAGGTCGCGTTCAGCGGCGACCGCGCGCTGCTCGAGGTAGCTGCACTGGCGCGCGAGCGCGTCGAGATAAGCGTACCGGTCCTCGCTGCGCTCGTACCCGGCGACGCCGAGTTCGCGCTTGACCAGGCGGTGGACCTGGAGGTCGGGGTAGCGCCGGATCGGGCTGGTGAAGTGCAGATAATACGGAAATGCGAGCGCGTGATGGCCGATGTTCTCGACGCTGTACACCGCCTTCTGGAAACAGCGCAGGCACAGGAAGTTGAGCACCAGCCGCGCCGCCTCGGGCTCCTCGGCCAGACGCCGCAGCGCCGCCTGCAGGCCGAAGCGACTGAATACGTCGACGTCCTTGATGCCATAGGACGCGAGGCTCGCGGAGAAGAATTCGAGCTTCTCCTCGTCGGGCTCGCCGTGGACGCGGTAGATGGCGCAGCGGCCGCGATCGTGCAGCCACCGCGCGACACAGCGGTTGGCGAGGAGCATGAACTCCTCGATCAGCTGGTGGGCCACGTCGCCAGCCTCGCGTGTGACCTCGATCGGCGCACCCTCGGGATCGAGCGTGAAACCGTGTTCGACCGAGTAGAGATTGAGCGCGCCATCGCGCTCGCGCTGCGCGCGCAGGCGTTGAGCCAACGCGCTGCAATCCTTGACCGTCTGCTGCAGTTGCGGGTCGACCGCCCCCGCGGCGCGATCCTCGATCATCGCCAAGGCCTGTTCATAGCTCAGGCGGTGCTTGCTGCGGATCAGGCTCTCGGTCGGCCGCACCTCGCGTACACGCAAACGGCGGTCGAGTTCGATGAACACGCTCAGCGCGTAACGGTCCTCGTCTGGCCGCAGGCTGCACAGACCGTTGGACAGCACCTCCGGCAGCATCGGGATCACCCGGTTCTGGAGGTAGATGCTCGTTCCGCGCTCGAGCGCCTCGACATCGAGCGGGTTGTCCTGACGCACGAAATGGCTGACGTCGGCGATATGCACGCCGAGACGGTAGCCGCCGCTGTCGAGCGGCTCGATCGAGATGGCGTCGTCGAAGTCCTTGGCCGTCTCCGGGTCGATGGTGAAGATGAAGTCCTCGCGCAGATCCGCGCGACCCGCGGGATCGAAGGCCGGCGGCTGGGCCGCGGCTTCGGCCTCGACCTCGGGCGGGAAAGCGCCGGGCAGTGAATAGGCCAGGCAGACCTGGGTGAAATCGGCAACCTCGGGGCTCGACTCATCGAGCGCGCGGTCGAGACGGATGGCGAAATCGTTGCCTTCGCGCACCACCTCGCCGATGACCCGATCGCCGACGCGGAAACGTTCGCGCAGCTCCTGGACCGGGTTGACCACCAGCAGCTGCCCCTCCTTGCGGTTGTCGGGAATGAATTTCGGCCGGTTGTGGACGAAGATCAGCGTGCCGCAGGTCTCGCGACCGGCGCGACGCAGGACCTTGGTCAGCATCGCATGGTCCTGGCCGTCGTACATCGCCAGCGCCTGATCACCCTCGCGCGCGCCCAGACGATGGCGCGGATGGATCGGCAGCACCCGTGACGGACCGAAGCGTGCGACCAGCCCGTGGTCCTGATCCGGCTCGATCACCACCGGGAATTCGCCACCGGTGCCGGCGACGAGGAAACGCCCCGGACGGACCTCCATCACCTCGCCGGCGAACTTGAGCTCCTGCAGCTCGCGCCCCAAGGCGTGAACCGAATCCTTCTGGTTCAGCCCGAGCGTCTCGGCCAGCTGGCCGAGACCGACCGGCTTGTCGTGGCGCGCCAGCGCCCGCAGGACCTGCTGCCGGTCCGGCTCCCATTCGATGGTGAAACCACGGCGACGGGGCTGGTCCTTCGCCCCGCCGCGTCGGCGCGGCGAGTCCCGCCGTTTGCCATGCTTGTGACGCGGATTGCCCTTGCGTGCCATGCTCGCAGCATGCGCCCCTGCGGCGGGCCCACAACCACAATGGCCCGGGCGCCTCCAGGGCCGCTCAAAGCTCGCCCTGGGAGCGCCGATCACCAGGGCGCCATGCCGTGCGTCGGCTCCACCTGCGTCCAACCGCCTGGCTTTCTTTGGTGTTTGCGCCTTGGTGACGCAGGCGGAGGCGAGGCATGGCCCTCATTTGCGAGCTTTGAGTCGCCCTGCGGGCGCCTCCAGGGCCAGACCCCGGCGACCCGCCGCGGATTCTCCGGCGTGAACAGCGGCGATCCGCTCGACTTTGGACTGGTCCATGGCCTCGGGAACCCGAGCATCCCCCTGCATGGCCGCAGACCTGCCCAGCATCGATCAACTCGCCGGGGCGCTGCGCGTGGCCCGCACCGGCAGTTTCACCCGGGCCGCCCGCGAGCTGCAACTCTCGCAATCCGCGCTCAGCCGGCAGGTCATGGGTCTCGAGAAGCGCCTCGGGCTGCGCCTGTTCGACCGCATCGGTCGCAGCGTACGCCTGACCCCTGCCGGCGAACAACTGGTGGCTCGCGCCGGGCCTGCGCTCGAGGAGATCCAACGGCTGGTGGTCAACCTCGCCATCGCCACCGGCCCCCAGGGCAGCCGCGTGCGCCTGGGCACCAACGAATGCCTCGCGATCCACGCCCTGCCGCCGATCCTCCAGAGCTTCGCCAAGCAGCATCGCGGCACGACGGTCGCGGTCACCTGCGACAGCGATGACCACCTCGCCGACCAGGTCGCTGGCGGTGCGATCGACCTCGCGCTCACCGACCTCGATCACGTTCCCGACGGCCTGGCCGCCCGTCCCCTGTGGAACGAGGAGCTGGTCCTGGTCCTGCCAATCGGCCACCGTGCCCGCAGCCGTAGCGTGAGCAGCTACCTGCGCGAACCGTTCATCCTGCCGCATCCGGCCACCGCCCTGCGCCGCCACATCGATCGCGTTCTCGCCGCCCACGGCATCGAGCTGCGCAGCCCCGGCGACTACGCCAGCGTCGAGGTGATCAAGGCCCTGGTGCGCGCCGGCAATGGCCTGGCCCTGCTTCCCGCCTCGAGCATCCGCCAGGAGACCCGCTCCGGCAGCCTCGCCGCCTGGCCACTGGCCGATCTGCCGCTCCGCCGCCCGGTGATCGCGTTGACCGATCCACGTCGCCAGCCCTGGCCGGCCGAAGACGAGCTGCTCGACGCCCTGGTCGCATACGGGCGCGGCTGAGCGCACGCGCCAGGCTGTTGCACCGCGCACGGGGGCGCCAGAGTGGGGTCATGCTCCGGATCGCATCGCTGTGTTGTTGTCTCCTGGCGCTCGTCGCCACCGGCTGCCGACGGCGCGGTGCCGAGAAGGACTACGCGCGTCAGCTCGCCCCCGGTGGCGTGGCCCTGATTGAGGTGCCGGCGAGCCATTGGCCCGCCTTCGACCTGCGCGCCACCGACCGCTCCGGGCTGCTCACCGGCATCGAGCACAGCCTGACCTATCTCGATGCCCCCTCGGCCGCGGAGCACTTCCCGATCGCCGGCATCAGCAAGGATCGGGTCCGGCGCGGGCTCGAGCGCTTCCGCGAGCTGCTGCGCAGCTCGCCCGCTCCGGCGGCCCTCAACCGGGCTCTGCGTCGTGACTTCCGCCTCTATCGCAGCGTCGGCTACGACGGGCGCGGCGGCGTGCTGTTCACCGGCTACTATACGCCCATTTTCGATGCCAGCCGCGAGCGCACCGCGCGCTTCCGCCATCCGATCTACAAACGGCCAGACGATCTGATCTCACCCGCCGACCCCAAGGCCATCGCCCGTCAACGCCTGCCCGGCGGCGGCTCCCGAGCCTATCCCACCCGGGCCGAACTCGAAGCCAGCGGCGCACTGCGGGGGCTCGAACTCGCGTGGCTGCCCGAACCCTACGACCCCTACAATGTCCAGGTGCAGGGCTCGGCGAAACTCCGGCTGCGCGACGGATCGATCATGGAGGTCGGCTACGACGGCACCAACGGCCATCCCTACGTCGCCATCGGCCGCGAACTGGTCAAGGATGGCCATTTGCGCCCGCACGAGGTCAGCCTGCGCTCGATCCGCGCCTTCTTCCGCGCCCATCCCCAGCTGCTGCCGCAGTATACCCGGCGCAACCCGCGCTTCGTCTTCTTCACCCAGACCCAGGGCGGTCCCTACGGCAGCCTCGGGCAGGAGGTCACCGCCGATGTCAGCATCGCCACGGACAAGGAGATCTTCCCCCGTGCGGCGCTGACCTGGGTCCACACCAGCCTGGGCAACGAGCGCGGCGGCCGGCCCTATGCCGCCTTCCGCCTCGACCACGACACCGGCGGCGCGATCCGCGCCCCGGGGATGTGCGACCTCTACATGGGCGAAGGCGCCTACGGCGAATCGCGCGCCGGACGTCAGCGCGCCGAGGGCCTGCTCTACTACCTCGTCGCCCGATGAGCCAGCGCCGCTACGCGGTGAGCGAGATCGCCGGGCCGACGCTCCAGGGCGAGGGGCCGCACGCCGGCTCCCCGGCGGTGATCGTACGCCTGGCGGGCTGCAATGCCTGGGACGGCCAGAGCGACCACCGCGCCGCCTCCGCCTGCCCCTGGTGCGATACCGACTTCCGCCCGCGCGAGCAGCTCGACGCCCCCGCCATCCGCGCGCGCATCGAGACCCTGCTCGAGAATACCGCCGCGCAACACCACGGCTGCATCCTCACCGGCGGCGAGCCGCTGCTCCAGGCCGACGCACCGCTACTGGCGATGCTCGCCGCGACCTGCGCCTGGGTCGACGTGGAGACCAATGGCACCCGCCCCAGTCCCCAGGCGCCGGCGAACGTCCAGGTCATCTGCTCGCCCAAGACGATCCCCGCCGCGCCGGTGGTGGTCGATCCCGACTGCTGGAAGATCCTGATCCCCGGCGGTGCGGCCTTCCTGGAGCGTGCGTTGGATTCCGGCCGCCCGGTCTGGGTCCAGCCGGAGTGGGCCGACGCCCCGGATGGACCACGCTATCGCGAGCACCTCGCCCGCTGCGTCGAACTGTGCCACGCCCACGGCTGCCGGCTGAGCCTGCAGCTGCACAAGTACCTCGGCCTGGCCTGAACGCACAGGCCGGAATGCCAGGCAGGGCGACTCAAAGCTCGCAAATGAGGGCCATGCCTCGCCTCCACCTGCGTCACTACGACCCAAGCACCAAAGAGAGCCGGGCGGTTTGACGCAGGTGGAGGCGACGCAAGGCATGCCGACCTGGTGATCGGCGCTCCCGGGGCGAGCTTTGAGTCGCCCTGGGAATGCCAGATGTGCTGAGGTTGCGGGCCGCGGCCGGATGGGAATGATCCGGCGCATGACCTCGCTGCGAATCATCGAAGGCCATCGCGCCGGTTTCGTCATCCCGCTCACCAGCGAACGGATGACCATCGGTCGCGACCCGACCAACCCGATCCAGATCGGCGACGCCAAGGCGAGCCGGATCCACGCCGAGGTCTACCACGATGACGCGGCCGGCGGCTGGCACCTGCGCGACCTGGGTAGTTTCAACGGCACCTGGACCGAGTCGGGGCGCATCGAGACGCTCGCGCTCGAGGACGGCTGCACCTTCCGCATCGGCTCGACCTACCTCCAGGTGATCGAGGACGCCGGCGCGGACGAGCCGGCGGCGACCTTCGCCGACCTCGAGACAGGCTGGCACGAACCGGTCGGCGTCGAGGCGCTGGGCGGACAGGCACAGCTGTTCACCGCCGCGCCGGCGGCTGACCCGGCCCAGCTCGCCCGCAGCAACGAGTATCTGATGATGCTGCATCAGGTGGTACGCCGCAGCAATGCCTGCTCTGCCCGTGACGAGCTGTTCGACCTGCTCGACGACATCGCAGCCGAGGCGCTCGAGGGCGACCGCTGCGCCGTGTTCCTGCCCGCGCCCGAAGGCTGGGCGCTCTGGCCGCCCCACGAACGTCGCCTGCGCGCCCGCTTCGGCGCCACCCCCTTCGCCGGCAGCCTGCTGCGCGCGCCCCGGCTGCGCACCGAGCCCTTGCTGTGCACCCGCGACGGCGACCTCAGCCCGTCGCCGTCGATGGTCCGCGCCGGCGTGGCCAGCGCGATGGCCGCGCCGATGCGCGTGGGCGAGGTCCTGCACGCCCTGCTCTACGTCGATCGCCTCGACGGCGAGGAGCCCTTCGGGCGGCGCGACCTGGAGTTTCTCGCCGCGGTCGCCAACCAGATCGCCGTCGCTCTGAGCAACCTCGAGCGCGTCGGCGATCTCGCGGCCGAGGTCGAGCGCCTGAGCCCGGCGATCGAACCCGAGACCGAACTGCCGATCCTCGGCGACGATCCGGCGATGGACCAGGTGCGCGCGTGCATCGAGCGCTGCGCGCCGACCGACACGCCGGTGCTGATCCGCGGTCCGAGCGGATCCGGCAAGCACCACGTGGCCCGCGCGATCCACCTGCGCTCGCTGCGTGCGGCGCAACCGCTGCAGGTCGCCACCTGCACCGCGCTCACCGGCGAGGCCGGCCTGGCCACGCTCTTCGGCGAGGCCGGCGCCAAGGTCCGTCCGGGGCTGTTCGAGCTCGCCGACACCGGCACGGTGTTCCTCGACGAGATCGCGCACCTGCCGGCCGCGGCACAGGCGCTGCTGCTGCGCTTGCTGGAACACGGCGAGGTCCAGCGACGTGGCGAGAGCGGTGTGCGCCGGGTCGACGTGCGCGTGATCGCCGCCTCGAGCCAGGATCTGGACGCCGCGCGCGCGCAGGGGAATCTACGCGACGACCTCTACCATCGCCTGGCGGTCGTGACCGTCGCGCTGCCGCCCGTGCGCGATCGACCCAAAGACGTCGAACTGCTGCTCGAGCACTTCCTCGTTGCCAGCGCGCGCCGGCTCGATGTTCCCGTACCCCGCCTGAGTCCCGAAGCGCGGACCATCCTCCTGCGTTACGACTGGCCGGGCAACGTCCGCCAACTGCGCATCACCATCGAACAGCTGGTGGCGCTGTGCCATGGCGCCACCATCGGCGGCGACGACATCCCGCAGAGCATCCGCGGCGCCGGACCGGGCGCGGTCAGCACGCCGCTGACCACCCTCGCAGAGGTCGAGAAGGCGCACATCCTGCGCGTGCTCGACCACTTCGACGGCAACAAGAAGGCCAGCGCGCAACTGCTGGGCATCGACCGCTCCACGCTCTACGCCAAGCTGCGCAATTACGGTATGATCTGAGGACTCCTATTATCAGAGGGGGCGCTGCCCCCTCGCGGCTTCGCCGCGTACCCCCACGGCCTCGGTCGTCACTCGCCAGCTGCGCTGGCGTTTTCGGCGGCCCTGCGGGCCATTGTCGCCGAAAAACGTTCCTCGGTCGGCCGGTCGCCCAGCCAAGCCTGGCTGGGCTCCGGACGCTACGGGTGGACGGTTCAGGCGCTTTGAAGGACCCGTCAGATATCAGATATCAGATATCAGAGGGGGCGCTGCCCCCTCGCGGCTTCGCCGCGTACCCCCACGGC
>CAZTGE010000117.1:0-13325 GCA_964612995.1 uncultured candidatus Brocadiaceae bacterium
GCCTGGCGGCGTGCCGCGCAGGGCGACTCAAAGCTCGCAAATGAGGGCCATGCCTAGCCTCCACCTGCGTCACTATGGCCCAAGCGCCGAAGATGGCCTGGCGGTTGACGCAGGTGGAGGCGACGCAAAGCATGCCGACCTGGTGATCGGCGCTCCCGGGCGAGCTTTGAGTCACCCTGGCGTGCCGCGCTGTCGTGCTTGACTGGCGGATCGACCCCCCTAGCCTGCTCGCCCCTTGGCCGGAGCCCCGGTCCAGGCCGTTGCCGATCCCTGAGGCCCATGTGGGCCGGAAGGCGAGCCGATCGGTGGCGGAGCGACCAAATCCACGGCCCGCCTTCACCCCCGTCCCCGTGCAGAGGGGACAGGAGGATCCATGGCTATCATCACCATCCAGGAATTGATCGACGCCGGCGCCCATTACGGGACCAAATCGAGCATGTGGCACCCCAAGATGGGGCCCTACATCTTCGGTACCCGCAACAAGGTCCACATCATCGATCTGCGCCAGACCGTGCGCGCCCTGATCCAGGCCTATTACTACGCGGCCAAGTTGGCCAAGGCCAACAAGACCGTCCTGTTCGTCGGCACCAAGCGCCAGGCCAAGGACGTGCTACGCGACGCCGCCCGGGCTGTGGGCATGCCCTACGTCACCGAGCGCTGGCTCGGCGGCCTGCTGACCAACAACGAGACCATCCGCTCGAGCATCAAGCGACTCGACGCGATCGAAGAGGAGATGGCCGACCCGGGTTACAGCCGTCTGTCGAAGAAGAAGCAGGCGCGCGACATGCGTGAGCGGCGGCGGGTGCTGCGCAATCTCGAAGGCGTGCGCATGATGGGCAAGCTGCCCGACGCGCTGTTCGTCATCGACCCGGCCAAGGAGAACTCGGCCGTGCGTGAGGCGAAGCGCATCGGCATCCCGGTCATCGGTCTGCTCGACACCGACTGCAACCCACAGCACATCAACCTGCCGATCCCGGCCAACGACGACGGCATCCGGTCGATCCAGTCGGTGGTCAAGGTCCTGCTCGACGGCATCCGCCACGGTCGCAGCCAGCAGGTCGACGTCGCCGAGCGTCCGGAAGGCGAGGCGGCTGCGACCGGTGAGGCCCAGAGCGAGACGGCGCAGCCGGCACAGACCGAGCAGCCCGCTGCGGCCGAGGCCGCGACGCAGGGCGATGGCGCGGCGAAGCAGGAGGAGAAGGCGGACGCCTGACCCCGTGCGGCCCGGTGCAGGCGCGCCGGGCTTCTCTGACACCCGAGCGGCCCTCTGGCCGCCTACCCCCGACGACAACACGACAAGGACTCGACGATGGCGATCACGGCAGCCCAGGTGAAGGAACTGCGCGACAAGACCGGCATTCCGATGATGAAGTGCAAGAAGGCCCTCCAGGAGGCCGATGGCGATATCGACGCGGCGATCGAGATCCTGCGCAAGCAGGGTCTGGAGACCGCCTCGAAGAAGGCCGGCCGGGCCACCGCCGCCGGCGGGATCGGGATCGCGATCAACGACAGCGCCGGCGTGCTGGTCAGCGTCGCGTGCGAGACCGACTTCGTCTCCTCCAACGAGGAGTTCAAGGCCTACGTCCAGCGCGTCGCCGACGTGGCGCTCGAGTCCGGCGCGAGCGATATCGACGCCCTGGCCCAGGCCGACATGGGCGGGCAGACGGTGGCCGAAGGGTTGACCGCGCTGATCGCCAAGCTCGGCGAGAACATGAAGCTGGTCGACATCAAGCGCCTCGAGGGTGCTGGCATCGTCAGCTACAGCCATGGCGGTCGCATCGCCACCCTGATCGCCGGCAGCGGTGATGAGGAGGCCCGGCGCCATGTGGCGATGCACGTCGCCGCGGCCAACCCCCCGGCGGCCGCGTTCTCCCGCGACGAGGTCGACGCGGCGATGCTCGAGCGGGAGCGTCAGGTCATCGCCTCCTCCGACGAGGTGATGGCCAAGCCCGAGGCGATCCGCGAGAAGATCGTCGAGGGCAAGCTCGGCCGCTTCTACAAGGAGCAGGTGCTGCTCGAGCAGGACATGCTGCTCTACAACGACGACAACCTCAGCGTGGAGAAGTGGGCCGCGGGCAAGGGCGTCAAGCTCCACGGCTTCCTGCGCATGGACGTCTGAGCACAGTCCGTCCGACCCGTTCGCGGGTCGTCGACATGTTTATACTCCGCTGCGGCGGCCCCGATCCGGGGCCGCCGTGTGCGTTGCGGACGGGTGGGACGTCGCCCTGGACCGTAACTACTCAGGGGCCTCGCCCCTACGGTCCTCACTGCGTGAGGACCGACCCCTCTGACTTTGTCATGGTTCGCCTGAATCTGCCGGCAGATTCAGGCGTGGGCGGATCGGCTGCGCCGAAACATAGCGCAGGCTACGCCCGCAGCCCAAGGGCTCATCATAGCGGTCGCAGCCTGCGCTGCTCTTTGTTCGCGGGGGCTCGCTCTGCGCTGCGCGCAGTCGCCCCCGCTACGCCCCCATTCCATTCCCCTGGAAAAGTGCGCATGGTCATGCGCACTTTTCCAGGGGAATGGAATATCCGCCCACCACCACTCGGCGCCAGACCCCATCGCGTACGATGGGGCCCCAAAAAATGGTCCAGGCAACCACTCAGGCCCGATGGGCCTGAGTGGTTGCCTGGACCTTCTACAACAAGTTGGATTCCGACGTTTGTAAACGCACGTGAACTGGAGGCCGGCGCCGGCGGCGCCAACATTAAGTCATACGACTGAATGAGGGGCTCGCGATGGTCGCAGAACACGCTGGAGGCGGGTCGGAGGATACGCGGCAGGCCTTGATCGTCGCCGCCGGCGAACTGTTCGCCCAGCAGGGCTATGATGCGACGAGCACCCGCAGCATCGCCGATGCCGCCGGGGTCAACCTCGGCGCGATCCACTACCATTTCGGCGGCAAGGAGGCGCTCTATCTCGCCTGTTTCGCCATCGCCTGCCGCGCGGAGGAGAGCGAGGCAGAGCGGATCCGACTGTGGGCCGAGGCCGAGACGCGTGGCGAGCTCGATCGGCCGCAGGTCCAGGCGCAGCTGGTGTACGCGTTCACCCGGCTGCAGGTGTGCGAATTCCTCAGTCCGCAGCGGCCATGGTGGCAACAACGCCTGCTGATCCGTGAGCTGGACCGCCCATCGTCGGCCTACGATCGGCTGATCGAGGATTTGTTCCGGCGCAATCACCAGCATTGGCTCAGGCTCCACCACCTGGTGTGTCCCGACGGCGATCGTCGGGTGGGCCACATCTGGGCGCTGCAACACGCGGCGCACATGGTGTTCTATCTCCAGGCCCGTCCCGCGGTCGAGAAGCTCGTCGAGCTTCCGGTCGATGGTGCCTACATCGCCGAGCTGGTCGCCCAGATCGCGCGCTCCCTGATTCTCCAGCTCGGTCTGCCCCTGCCGGAGGAGCTACAGTGAGCCGGCGCGGGTTCGGACTCGCGATGCTGACCGTCGCGCTCTGTTGGGCAGGGTGTGCGCGCGATCCGCAGACGGTGCGCCGCGAGCACGCGGCGAGGTTCGGCCGCAGCATGGCCGATGCGACCACCGCCCTGCTCACGGCGCGCGCGCCGTTGGACCTCGACGACTGCATCGAGATCGCCCTCGAACGCAGCCTGGAGATCCGCACCGCCGATCTCCGGCGGCGGCTGGCCGCGATCGACCGGCAGTCCGCCTTCGGCAGTTTCCTGCCGAAGATCGAGCTCGAGTTCGCCCGCAGCGAGTTCCGCTACACGCCGACCGCGGTGGTCGGGTCCGGGGTGCATCAGCCGACCACCGATCGCGCCACCACCACCGCGCGCATCAGCGTGCAGCAGCCCCTGTTCGTTCCGCAGGCGTATTTCCTTTATTTGATGCACCGCTCCGGTGAGGACATGGCCGGGCTGCTGGCCGAACGAACGCGTCAGCAGATCGCGTTGCATGTGGCCGCGCGCTACTATCGCTGCCTCGCCGACGCCGAGCTGATCGCACGCCACGAGCGCACACTCGAGCGCACGCGGACCCTGCGCTGGGAGATCGGGGCCTTCGTGCGCGAAGGGCTGGGCACCAGCGCCGAGGGCGCACAGGCCGATGCCTTGTTCGCTGCCGCCCGGCTCGCGCTGGCCGATGCCCGGCGCTCGCATCGGTTGCACCAGAGCGAATTGCTCGAGGCGATGGGGTTGCATCCGCTCGCCGAGCTCACGTTGTGCGACCAGGAACCGCGGGCGGTGACGATTCCAGCGCTGGCCACGGCGGTCGAACGGGCGCTGCTGCAGCGGCTCGAGCTCTCGCTCGCCGATCGTGAGCTCGCCCAGCGGCGCCACGAGGTGCGCGCGGCGCTGGTCGCCTGGTTGCCCAAGATCCTCGGGTTCGGCGCGCTCACGCTGACCTCCGACAGCCATCAATACCACGACGACAATGTCCAGGCGGGCATCTCCGGTGTGCTCACCGTGCTCGATGGCTTCCGCAACGTCAACGCCTACCGCGCCGCACGCAGCCGCGTGCGCGGAGCGATGATCCGTCGCGAGCAGCGTACGCTGGCGATCATGCGCGAGGTGCTCGCTGCGCGCCAGGCGGCGCTGCAGTCCGAAGAGTCTTTGGCCGTGGCCCGACAGGCCTTGGACGCGGCCCGGCAGCGGGATGCGGAGATGGCCGCGCGTTGGCGCGAAGGCCTGGAACGCGCGAGCGACCGGCTCGCTGCGGCGGCCGATCTCGCCGAGGCACGGACACAGGCGGTGATGGCCGACTACGCGCGCCGTCTCGCCCTGGCCACGCTCGAGGATGTCCAGGGCCGATCCTGGTATCAGCCGCCGGTGGCCCAGCCGGAGGAGACCGACGGATGAATCGCAGACGTTTCGCCTTGTTCACGCTCCTGCTGCTCGCGGCCTGTGCCGGCGAGGCGCCGCCGCCCGAGGCCGCCCCCGCCGTCCGGGTGCGGGTCACCCCGGCGCGCACCATGGAGTTCACCCGCGTGCTCGCGGTCGCCGGCGTGGCCCGGGCGCAGTCCTACGCGGTGGTCAGCGCGCGAACGCCCGGCGTGCTCGACCAGGTGCACGTCGACGAGGGCGAAGCGGTACGCGCCGGCGAGACGGTCCTGTTCACCAGCGATCGGCTGAACCTGGAGAAGGCGCAGCGTATCGCGCAGCAGCAGGTGGCGGTGAGCCGGGAGGCGGTGAGCGTGCGCCGGGCCGAGCTGCGCCGATTGGAGGCGGACCTGGAGAAGGCGCGGCTCGATCACGATCGCTACCAGCGGTTGTATCAGGACGACGGTGCGGTCTCGGCCGATGCCTACGAGCTGCAGCGCTCGCGCCTGGCCCAGGTCGAGGCGGCGGTGGCAGCGGCCACGGCCGCGGTCAGCCTGGCGCAGCGACAGGCCGAGCAGGCTGCGGAGCGTCTCGCCATCGCCACCAAGGACCTCGACGACAGCGCGGTGCGCGCGCCGATCTCGGGCACCGTCAGCCAGCGGCACCTCGAGCCGGGCGAGATGGCCGGGCCCGGCGTGCCGGTCGTGCGGATCGACGACTGCTCGACGCTGGAGGTCTCCGGCCGGGTCGCCGACATCCACTTCGACCGGGTGGTGGCGGGAACGACACAGGCGCGGATCCGCGTCGGCACGGTCGATTGCGGTCTGGTGCCGGTGAGCTATCGCAGCCCCACGGTCAGCGAGGACCTGCGCACCTTCGAGGTCCGGGCCCGGCTCACCGACCCGCCGCCGGGGGTGGTGCCCGGGCGACTGGCCCGGCTCGAGCTGGTGCTCGAGCGGCGCAGCGGGACCGGCGTGCCGGCCGACAGCCCGGTGGCCCGGCGCGACGACGAGCTGGTCTTCGTGGTCGCGGACGATCGCGCGCAGGCGGTGGCGGTGCACACCGGGTTGCGCACCGGTGGCTGGGTCGAGCTGCGCGAGAGCCCGATCGCGGCCGGCGCGGCAGTGGTCAGCCAGGGTCAGGACCAGCTGGATGACGGCGACCCGGTGCGGGTGGTCGACGGGCGGGATTCCTGATGCGCCTGTCCGACGCGGCGGTCCGACGCCCGGTGGCGATGAGCTGCCTGATCATCGCGCTCGCGTTGCTCGGGCTCAACGCCTACCGCACCATGGGCCTCGAGCTGATGCCCAAGATCGACATCCCGTTCATCACCGTGGTCACGGTCTACCCCGGTGCGACCCCGGCCGAGATCGAGACCGATGTCGCCAAGCGGATCGAAGACGCGGTGGTCAGCGTCGACGGGCTCAAGCATGTCACCTCGCTGTGCACCGAGAACGTGTGCCAGACCTTCCTCGAATTCGACCTCGCGGTCGATGTCGATATCACCGCCACCGATGTGCGCGAGCAGATCGACCTCGTTCGCGCGACCCTGCCGACAGACGTCGAGGATCCCCAGATCCTCAAGTTCGACCTCAACGCCCAGCCGATCATCACCCTCGCGCTGACCGGTGACGCGCCGCTGGCCGCGCTCTACGACTTCGCCGACAACGAACTCAAGGACCGGATCACCACCATTCCCGGCGTCGCCACGGTCGAGCTGATCGGCGGCGCCAGGCGCGAGATGCACGTGCTGCTCGATCGTGAACGTCTCGCGGGGCGAGGCTTGAGTTCGTTCGATGTGGTCCAGGCCATCCGTCAGGGCGTGGTGACGGTCCCGGCCGGGCGGGTGCACGAGGCCGGCAACGAGATCAATCTCACCTTTGACGCCGACGTCGCTTCCGCCGCCGAGCTGGCCGAGCTCGAGCTGGCTCACGGCGGGGATCAGCGCTGCCGCATCCGGGATGTCGGCCGGGTGGCGATGCGCACGGCCGAGCAGCGCCAGGCGGCGCGGGTCGATGGCCGCCCCGCGGTGGCCATCCGCGTGGTCAAGAAGGGCGACGCCAACGCCGTACGGGTGACCGAGGCGGTGCGCGCAGCGATGGGGCGGCTGCAGCGCGAGTTGCCCGGTGGGATGGATCTGGTCTGGGTCACCGACGATGGTCGCTTCATCGAGGCGACCAACGAGAGTGCCTGGAGCAACGTGATCCAGGGCATCCTGCTCACCGCGGCGATCCTGTTCCTGTTCCTCTACAACCTGCGCTCCCTGCTGGTGGTCGCCCTGACCATGCCGCTGACGGTGGTCATCGGTCTGTTCTTCATGCAGATGCTCGGTTTCACCCTCAACTCATCGACCCTGATCGCCATCGGGCTCTCGGTCGGCGTGCTGGTGACCAACTCGATCGTGGTGCTCGAGGCGATCATCGCGCGGCTGCAGGCGGGCCGATCGCCGCGCGAGGCGGCGCGCCTGGGCGCCGATCAGGCCTGGATCGCGGTACTGGCCTCGGCCGGCACCAACGTGGTGGTGCTGTTCCCGCTGGCGATCATGCCGAGCCTGATTGGGCTGTGGATCCAGCCGCTGGCGGTGACCATGTTCATTATGACCGTGGTCTCGCTGTTCATCAGCTTCACCCTCACCCCCTTGCTGTGCAGTCTGTTGCTGCGCCCGGCAGACGCCGGTCGGCGCGGCCTGCTCGTCGCATGCGAACGGCTCTGGAACCGCGGCCTCGAACGGGTGATCGGCGGCTATCGGCGCCTGCTCGCGGGAATCCACCGCCGCCGGTGGCGCGCCGTGCTGGTGCTCTTCGCGGTGCTGGCGCTGCTGGTCCACGCGATGGCCACCGCCGGCTCGTTGGGGTCGAGCATGGTCGAGGAGCCCGATCGGGGCGAGGTCTACGTCAAGCTCGAGTTCCCCACCCGCTATGCCCTCGAGCGGACCCGTGCCCGGGTCGAGGAGGCCGTCGCGCAGTTCGCTGACCTGCCCGGCTTGGAGCACAGCCTGGCGATGGTCGGCAAGATCGACGCCATGGAGGGCCAGATCAGCGAGGGGGTGTACCTCGCCCAGATCCTGCTGCGCTTCGCACACCGCACCGAGCGCGAAGCGGACATCGATGAGCTGCTCGCGGCGGTCCGGGACCGGCTCACGGACTACCCCGGCGCGATCATCACCGTGAGCCAGCCGGGCATGGTCGGCGGCCAGGGGGCGGAGGTCGAGATGGAGATCGCCGGTCCCGAGCTCGGTGTGCTCGAGGACACCGCGCTCGCCGCCCAGGCCCATGTCCGGCGCATGCGCGGCATCCGCGACCCGGACACCACCGTGCGCAGCGGCAAACCCGAGGTCCGGGCCCGCCCCCGGCGCGACGTGCTCGCAGGGGCGGGCCTGCCGCCGCGGGCGATCGGCACCATTCTGCGTGGCAACGTGGAGGGGCTCGAAGCCGGAGTCTACAAGCAGCAGGCGCGCAACTACGACATCGTGGTGCGCTACGATCGCCGCGATGGAGCAGACCAGATCGCCGCCATGCCCTTCCCCGCCGGTCCCGGCCATACGGTGGGCCTCGATGCGCTGGCCGAACTCGCGCCCGGCCATTCGCCGGTGCTCATCGCGCGCAAGAACAAGCGCCGGATCGCCAAGCTGTTCGCCAACCTCGCGCCCTGGTTGCCGCTGGGGCAGGCGGTGGAACGGCTCGATGCCGACCTGCATGCGCAGGGCATCCTGCCGCCGGGTTACGACATCCGCTTCGCCGGATCCTACGAGTACATGTCCGAAGCCCAGACGGCCTTGGGCGAGGCGGCGCTGATGGCCATCGTGCTGGTGGTCCTGACCCTCGCCGCGATCCTCGAGAGCTTCCGTCAGCCGCTGATCATCCTGCTGACGCTGCCGCTCGCGCTGATCGGCGTGATCTACGCCCTCGCTCTGGCCGGCGGCAGCCTCGGCATCTTCGAGATCATGGGCATGGTCATGCTCATCGGCATCGTGGTCAACAACGCCATCCTGATCATCGATCGCTACAACATCCTGCGGCGCGAGGGCCGGGAACCACGCGTGGCGATGGTCGAAGCCGCTAGCGACCGCTTCCGCCCGGTGTTGATGATCACCGTAGCGGCGGTGCTGGGCATGCTGCCTCTGGCGCTGAGCACCGCGATCGGCGCCGAGCTGCGCAATGGTGTGGGCATCGCTTCGGCTGGGGGGATTTTCGTGGCCGGCATCCTGACGATGGTCGTGATCCCGGTCCTGCCGGGATTGCGCCGGGCGTCTCGCGACTGATCGGGTCTGGACGCTGCACAGCGTTAACTCGTGAAGCGTCAAACAGCGGTTGCCGTTGCCCGGAAGAACCGGTAATCCCGAGCTGCACCGACCAGCGGCCGGACACGAGAGGGGGGAGCATGCGCACGGGTGACGCCACCGGCGAGTGGATCGACGAACACGCGGTGAACCGGACCCTGGCAGCGGCGCGCGAGCGCGCGGACGCCAAGGCCGTGCGCGATGTACTGGCCAAGGCCGAGGCGACCGCCGGGCTCGACGCGAGCGAGGTCGCGGTGCTGATGGGCATCAGCGACCCCGAGCTGCTCGGCGAGCTGTTCGCCGCCGCAAGGCGGGTCAAGGAGTTCATCTACGGCCGACGGCTGGTGGTCTTCGCTCCGCTCTACGTCTCGAATCTCTGTGCCAACGAATGCCTCTACTGCGCCTTCCGCGCCAAGAACTCGGCCGTGCAGCGGAGGGCGCTGAGCCAGACGGAGATCGCGCGTGAGGTCGAAGCGCTGGTCGACCAGGGGCACAAACGGGTGTTGCTGGTCGCCGGCGAGGCCTACCCGCGCCAGGGCTTCGACTACATCCTCGAAAGCATCGATACGGTCTATTCCGTACACAAGGACCACGGCGAGATCCGCCGGGTCAACGTCAACGTCGCCCCCTTGACCATCGAGGAGTTCCGCCAGCTCAAGGCCAAGGGCATCGGCACCTATCAGATCTTCCAGGAGACCTATCACCGCGAGACCTACGCCCAAGTCCACCTCGCCGGGGTCAAGCGCGACTACGACTGGCGCGTGACCGCGCTCGATCGCGCGATGGAGGCGGGCATCGACGATGTGGGTATCGGCGTGCTGTTCGGCCTGCACGATTGGCGCTTCGAGGTGCTGGCGATGATGCAGCACATCGCGCATCTCGAACAGCGCTACGGCGTGGGACCGCACACCATCAGCGTGCCGCGGCTCGAACCGGCGACCGGGTCCTCGATCGCCGAGCAGCCGCCGCACGCGGTCGACGACACCGACTTCCGCAAGCTGGTCGCGATCCTGCGTCTCGCCGTACCCTACACCGGGCTGATCATGTCGACCCGGGAGACGCCGCACATCCGCCGCGAGACCTTCGCCCTCGGCGTGTCGCAGATCTCCGCCGGCAGCCGCACCGATCCCGGCGGCTACAGCGAAGGCGAGGCGATGGGCGAGCAGTTCTCGCTCGGCGATCACCGCAACCTCGACGAGGTCATCGGCGATGTCGCCGAACTCGGCTATCTGCCCTCGTTCTGCACCGGCTGCTACCGCCTCGGCCGCACCGGCGCCGATTTCATGGACCTGGCCAAGCCCGGCGCGATCAAGGCCCACTGCGACCCCAACGCCGTCTCCACCTTCCAGGAATACCTGCTCGACTACGCCACGCCGCAGACGCGCAGCCGTGGCGAGGAGCTGATCGAACGCGCGGTGGCCGAGATGGAGCCGCAGGTGGCGAGCCACACGCGCGCGATGTTGGCCAAGGTGCGCAGCGGCCGGCGCGACGTCTACTGCTGAACCGATCCGCGGCGAGCCGCCCGCGACATGCAACGACCCCCTCGCGATCGCGAGGGGGTCGTTGGCAGGACAGCGCGTGGCGCTCGGCGGATCAGCCGCCGAGGATCTCGCCGGCGCGACCGGCGCTGCCGAGCACCGCCTTGCACTTGTGCATGTAGAGTTCCTTGAGCGCTTCGCGGGCCGGGCCGAGGTACTGGCGCGGGTCGAAATGCTCCGGGTTCTCAGCGAAGTGCTTGCGGATCGCGGCGGTCATCGCCAGGCGGCCGTCGGAGTCGATGTTGATCTTGCACACCGCGCTCTTGGCCGCGAGGCGCAGCTGGTCCTCGCCGATGCCGATGGCGTCGGCGAGCTTGCCGCCGTTGTCGTTGATGATCTTGACCAGCTCGGAGGGGACCGAGCTCGAGCCGTGCAGCACGATGGGGAAACCGGCGACGCGCTTCTCGCATTCGGCAAGGATGTCGAGGCGGATCTTCGGGTCCTGGCCCGGCTTGAACTTGTACGCGCCGTGGCTGGTGCCGATCGAGATGGCCAGCGAGTCGACGCCGGTCTTGCCGACGAACTCCTCGACCTCACCCGGCTGGGTGTAGACGTGTTCAGCCGCTTCCACGTCGTCTTCGATGCCGGCGAGCACGCCGAGTTCGCCTTCGACGGTCACGTCGTGCGCGTGGGCGTACTCGACGACTTGCTTGGTCAGCGCGATGTTGTCCTCGAAAGAGTGGTGCGAGCCGTCGATCATCACGCTGGAGAAGCCGGTCTCGATGCAGGACTTGCAGATCTCGAAGTCGGCGCCGTGATCGAGGTGCAGGGCGATGGGCAGGCCGCGGCCGCCGGTCAGCTCCTTGGCGTACTCGACCGCCGCCTGACCGAGGTAGCGGAGGATGGTCTGGTTGGCGTACTTGCGTGCCCCGGCGGACACCTGGAGGATGACCGGGCTGTCGGTCTCGGCGCAGGCCTGGATGATCGCCTGCAGCTGCTCCATGTTGTTGAAATTGTACGCGGGGACGGCGAAACCGCCGCTGACGGCCTTGGCGAACATCGGTTTGGTGTTCATCAGGCCGAGATCGGTGTAGCTGACTGCCATGGGGTCTCCGTGAAGGTGGAATCTGCGGGGTTCTGGCCCGAAGGCCCGGAACGGGACGCTCTTCTATGCGATCAGCCTGCCGCGACAAGGTGCGAATCGGGGCCTGCCACAGGGCCGCTCAAAGCTCGCCCCGGGAGCGCCGATCCCCAGGTCGGCATGCCTTGCGTCGCCTCCACCTGGTCAAACCGCCGGGCTCCCTTTGCTGCTTGGGTAATAGTGACGCAGGTGGAGGCGAGGCATGGCCCTCATGTGCGAGCTTTGAGTGTCCTGGGGTTTGCCACGCGGGCCCGGCTCGATGACTGGGAACCGCAGCTCGAGAACCTCGAAGGCGTTCTGACCGAGGCCAAGACCGCGTATCGTGAGGCCGACGAAGGCGAGGAATGGAGTGCCGAGGTCCGCGGTACCACCTTCACCGAGGCCGAGCTCAAGCGCGAGATCGTCAGCACCCACGGCGAGGTGCAGAACCTGCGCATGCAGGTGGAGCAGGCCCAGCAGGCGCACGCTGCGATGGACGAGCGCCTCGCGGTGATCGACGACAAGCTGGCCGAGGTCAGCGGGCTGAAGTCGAAGCTGCAGTCTGACCTCAGCGCGGCCGAGCTCGCCGAGGGCGCGGAAGAGATCGATGCGCTCACGGCACGCATCGACGCGATCAGCGCGACCACCGATGCGCTCGATGACGCGAGCGACAAACCCTCGCTCTCGGAATTGGCCGCGCCGACCGGCAACCGCAAGCTCGAGGCCGACTTCTCGGCGATCATGGAGCAGGACAAGCAGTAGCGCGGCCGCGCAGCTGCGACCGCCGGGGCGGCGCAGAGCTCTCCGGCCCGGATCGGACCCGGATCACCCAATCCGGGGTGGCTCTGTGTCGTCGGCGTCCGGCTCGTGATCGCCGTCGTCGCTGTCGTCTTCCTCTTCGTTCTCCTTGTCCTCGGCGAGGATCGTGCGCAGGCGCAGGCCGAGGATGACCGAGAGCGCGATGAAGGCCAGGGCGCCGACGCCGAAGAGGAGGATCATCTCTGGCGGTAGTTCTTCGAGCGGCTTGTCCGCGGTCAACCCGACCCGTCCGGCGTGCCCCAGGTAGGTGATCAGCAGCACAGCCGGAATCATGCCCATTACGGTGCCGATGGCGAAATGGAGGAATCGGATCTGCCACGAGCCCAGGACCACGTTGGTCGCACCGTAGGGCAAGGTGGGAGTCAGTCGGAGCATGACGATCATCAGCACCTCGTGCCCGGCGACCATGCGTCGCAGGCGGGCGAGCAGCGAGGTTGCGCGTCGGTGTTCCTCGTCGTTGCGCCCGAAGCCGAACAGGCGTGCGAGCCCGAAACCGATACAGCCGCCACCGACGACCATGATGAACGAACTGGTCATGGCGACCCAGAGATCGAATAGCATACCCGAGAGCACCATCAAGGCGAAGATCGGGATCCCGACCAGCACCGCACCGAGGGCGATGAGGGTGTAGACCACGCCGGCCCAGATGCCGAAACCGCGGACGTAATCCATCAACCAGTTGGCTGTATCGACGACCGGGACCACCTGGGCGACGACGATGATCGCCGCGACCACCGCCAGTGCGGCGCCGATACGCAAGATGGTGCGCGTCTGCATCCGGCCCTCTGCTAGCTGTCTCGAGCATAGCGCGGGCGCCGCCCGCACCCCAAGGGGCATTGTAGCGGTCGGCGCCCG
>CAZTGE010000118.1:0-13205 GCA_964612995.1 uncultured candidatus Brocadiaceae bacterium
ACTTGCGGGCAGCGACCCGCGGGCGGCGTAGGGCCTCAGGCGCCAGCGCAGCCGGGGCAGCCGGCGGCGGGGTCGCGGGAGAAATCCTGGTAGGTGTAGATCCAAGCTGGTCCTCTGCCCACAACCCAAGGGTTGCGAGCAAAGGGCTCCGGCCCACCTTGGACGCAGGTGGAGGCGCGACGCAAGGCATGCCGACCCGGTGATCGGCGCCCCCGGGGGCGAGCTGTGAGCGGCCCTGCGGCCTGACCCAGGGCGACTCAAAGCTCGCAAATGAGGGCCATGCCTCGCCTCCACCTGAGTCACTATGGACCAAGCACCAAAGAGAGCCGGGCGGTTTGACGCAGGTGGTGGCGACGCAAGACATGCCGACCTGGGGATCGGCGCTCCCGGGGCGAGCTTTGAGTCGCCCTGGCCTGAACCCTCCTGCGCCGCTTGCCCCGGCGCGACCAGGCCCAGGCTCGCGGCCGCGCGCAAGCGCCCCGAGCAGTACCGCCTCCGGAGCACCACGTGCTGGCCCAACGCCTCCGTCGTCGTCATCGCCACCTGCGCAAGCGCATGCGCAAGGCCGGGGTCTCGTGCTACCGGCTCTACGAGCGCGACATCTCCGACCAGCCGGCGATCGTCGACTGGTACGACGGCGACGCGGTGGTCTGGACCTTTCCGCGCACCCGCGACGAAACCCCGACCGCGGCGCGGGCGTGGGAGGAGTCGGTCGTCGCCGCGGTCGCAGAGGGGCTCGCGCTGAGCGCGGAACGCATCCACGCCAAGCATCGCGGCCGGCAGAGCGGAGCCGAACAATACCTGCGCCTCGACCATAGCGGCCACGAGCGCATCGTCGCCGAGCAGGGACTGCGCTTCGCCGTCAATCTGGTCGATTTTCTCGACACCGGCCTGTTCCTCGACCACCGGCTGACCCGCGCCCGGGTCCGGAGCGAAGCCGCCGGCCGCGACATGCTCAATCTCTTCGGCTACACCGGGGCCTTCGCCTGTTACGCCGCCGCCGGCGGCGCGGCCTCGACCACCGGAGTCGACATGAATACCGGGTACTGCGACTGGGCCCGGCACAATCTCGCGCTCAACGCTGCCGACACGCAGCGCCACCGCGTGGTCCGTGCCGACTGTCTCGCCTGGCTCGACCGGCCGCGCCCGGCCTGCTTCGATCTGATCGTCTGCGACCCACCGACCTTCAGCAATTCCAAGAAGATGCGCTGCGCCTTCAGCGTCGAACGCGACCATCCCTGGCTGCTGCGGCGCTGCGCCGAACTGCTGCGCCCCGGCGGACTGCTGTATTTCTCGACCAACAAGCGCGGGTTCCAGCTCGCCGCAGACGCCCTGGAGAGCTTCGCCGCGGCACAGGAGCTGACACCGGACTCGATCCCCGTGGATTTCCGCAACCGGCGCATCCATCGCTGCTGGCGCTGCGTGCGCTCAGCGACGGCGTGCGCTGCCCCGCGTCAACCGCGTGGATCGTCGAGATAACGGCGCAGCGCGGCCACCACCGGCTCGTCGTGGGCGTGGCCTTTGGCGTCGAGCAGAGCGAGAATCAGCCGGTCCGGGTCCGCACGGTCGCGCCAGACCCAGCTGCGGGTGATGGTGTCGCCCTGCTTGAACCAGGTGGTTTCAGGGTGATCACGTTTCCACTGCCGCTGCTGGATGACCAACAACCAATCGTCGCGATCGATCACAGAAGCCGGCCGCGCGAGGATCGTGCCCCCATCGAGGTTGCGCACGAGTTCGACCTCCGGACCGAGCACCTGTTCCAGGCCGGCGATGAGGTCGTCGTAGGCGAGGGTCTCGAGCTCCTGCGGGGTCCGGCGCTGAGCCGTCGGCCGCGAGCGCGGCGCGAGCGCGTCGCGGCCGCTCCTGCGCGCCTCGCCACAGGCGCCGAGCACCAGCAGCGCGGCCAGGGCCCACGGCGTGCGCACCGCCGCGCGTACGCGCGCACCACCGGTGCGGCGCGGCGCGGCGCTCCGGCTCGCTGGATCGCTCATCGCTCCCCCCTTCGTGTCCAGCTCCCGCCACGGGAGCGAGCGGCATTGGACGCGCCCGACCCATGGATGGAAGGACCAGAGCGCGCTCGCCAGCGCGAGTGGATCAAAGCCCGTCAGCGCGCTCCTCCCGCGTCTCGAGCACGATCGAGGCCATGTTGACCCGATAGCCGGCCGCGGTCGGGTCGGCGATGGTGAACGCGACCGGCGTATGCTGCGCGAGGGCCGAGAGCGGCAGCGGCAACTCGATGATCGCATTGCCGTTGTCGCGGGTGTAGGCCTTGGGCAGGGGCAGCGCGTGCTCGCCGACGGTGGCGACACCCTCGCCGGGAGCGAGATCCGCGACCACCAGCCGCAATCGCGCGGCGGTCGCTGCAGCCAGCCGCTGCGCGTCGAGTTCGATCGTGGTCTCCAGCGTGCGCTGGGGGCGCACGCTCGCGAGCAGGTCGGGGCTGAAGAACTGCCGGCGCACCACCCGCGGCATGCCCTGCGGCGCGGCGCTGAGCGGCAGCGCGACCTTCCAGGCCGAGCGTCCGGGAATGGTCACGCTGGCGGTGAAGCGCTCGGGCGCGGTGGCGGCATCCTCGTGCACCAGCGCGACCGCACCGGTCTGCGGATCCTGCTCCACCCGCGAGACCCGGGCCGCGGCGAAGCTGGACCCCGCCGGCGCGGCGACCGCCAGCTCCACCGTACGCGGCTCGCGATGCTCGTTGAACAGGATGCTCACCAGGGTGTGGCCCGGTTCCGGCGGCAGCGCCTCGGGGTCGGTCCCATCGATCGCGGCCACGCACCATACATCGGCATCGTCGCTGGTGGTGGCCAGCAGGCGTCCGCGCAGGTTGGCCAGCAAGCCGTAACAGACATCGCTGCCCTGCGGAGTGCGGTCGTAATGGATCACCGTGCGGCTGGCCGCCTTGTCGCTCGCCTGGGCGACGCAGTAGAGGATGTCGCGCAGGTTGTAGATCGCCCGGCGATAGTTCATGATATTGGCCTTGGCGACGTCGGCCGGCAAATCGACCAGACCGCGCGCCGGGGCGTCGACCAGATCGTTGGTCTCGGTGTTGTAGCAGCGCAGCCAGCGATCGTGGGCGGTGATCCCGTAGGCGGTGAGCACCTCGTAGCTGGCGATCACGTCGGTCGGATCGCCCTGATAATGGTGCTCATGGATGCCGTCGATCAGCTCGATGTTCGCGTCGATGGTCGGCCGGTAGAGCAGGTCCCAGGCGCCCCAATGATCCTCGTGCCAGCGGAAACCCCAACCGGCGACGCAGATCGCCTCGGGCGCGACCTCCTTGATCCCGCCGGCCATGGCGCGGTACATCCGATCGTAGATGTAGCCGTTGCCGCGTCCGGACCAGTAGCTGAAGGCGGATTCATCGATGACCATCAGACCCGACTCGGTCTGTGAGACCCGCTCGTCGCGTGCCGGCACCCACTTGAAATGGGGGATGATATCCAGCTCGCCATCCGCGCGCGCGACCGAGACCGGGCCGTCGGGCCGGGCGAGATCGGTGCGGTAGAATTTCACGTCATAGTTGATGCGACTGCGTTCGGCCCAGTTGAGGTAGGGCTCGTTCCAGAACTCCATCACCGGCACGTGGCCCGCACGGCGGGCGTTGTTCGCGTAGGCGCGGCCGATCTCACGCAGGTGCTGCTCCCAGTCGTCGCGCTGGAGGTAGGTCGCCGGATGCATGCGTTCACCCTGGCAGTCGATGATGAAGCGCTCGGTCGGACCGTAGACCGGCTGCGCGCTCAGGTGCTCGGGGAAGGCGGCGACCATCAGCCGCCGGTTGAGCTCCATCACCTCGGTGGTGGTCAGATCGGCGGCGGCGAGGCGTGGCAGGTCCCGGGTGATGGCCGGGTCGAGCTCGTGCTGGCTCCAGTCCTCGGCCCGGAAGAGATCGGTACGCGAAAGCAGGGCGTTGAGCATCGCGGCCACCCGCTTCCGGCGCTTGTGCGCGCGCTTGTCATCCTTCGGCGGCGCGGCGATCCAGCCGGGGATGGTCTTGCTGCGATCCTTGGCGTCGAGCAGCTCCCAGATCCGCCGCTCCGGGGCGGGGGCATCCTCGCTCCCGGCCGCGACGAAGGCGGCGAGCAACCCCGGCAGATCGTCGAAATCACGCGCATCGAAACGGGCGGCCATCTGTCGCGGGACGCGCGGATGGCTGGTCAGGCCGAAGTGGAGCACGCGCTGGCAGCCGGGGCGGTAGCGTTGTGGCAGGAAGGGCGCGTAGCCGCCGAACAGGCCCACCGGGACCATGTCATAACCGTTGACCTCGAGGCAGGCCGGCGCCACAGCGCACTGGGCCGGCGTCGCCGGCGTCTGCTCACAAGCGACCAGCGCGAGCTCGGTGAGTGTGAACCGGACCGTGCCGACGCCGAGCGGATTGACCACGCCGATGCCGATGTGGCTGATGGCGCTGCGGTCGAGCTGGAAGTCCTCATCCATGTGGTTGGTCGGGCTGACCCACTCGGCCTCTTCGAAGTCCTCCCACAGCAGCACCGCGCTGGTCTGCTCCGCGGCCAGGCTGATGCCGTCCTTGACGTAATACCAGCTGCCGTCGGCCTCGCGCAACCACACGGTGACCCCGGCGTCGCTGCGCGGCTCGGCGGTGCGCACGCCCAGACGCAGGCCGTCGAAGCGGCTCCAGTCGCCAGGCTGCGGCAGCGGCAGCTGGGCCAGGCGGGCATGATTCCAGTTCTGCCGTTGCGTGCCCATCTCGAAAGCGAAGGCCACACCGCCGGCAGGGTCCTTGCGGCCCATGTTCCACACCCCGGGGGCCACGGGCAGCGAGAGCTGCCCCTGCATCTGACCCCTGGCCTCGGCCTCGGTCGCCGGGCGGGTGAGGGTGTACTCGCCGGCGAAGCGGTACCGCGAGCCCTGGCCCTCGGGGAAGATGCGCCACCAGCGGCCGACCTGGGCCTTGCTCGCCGGTTCCGACTTCTCGGCGATCGCTTCGGCCTGCGCGTTCAGACGCAGCTTGAGCGGAATCGGCTGCTTGTCGGCCGGCTTCCAGGCATCGGCCTGCAGGGTCACGACGAGTTCGGCCGTGAGACGGGTGCCGTCGAAGCCGAACCCCTCGAGCTCGCCCACTACGTGACGCGCCTTGTTCCAATCCGGCGACTCCGCGAAGCCGCCGGTCAGACGCCCGTCGACCCGGCTGAAGCGCAGGGTCAGATCGGCTCGGCGCTCCTCACCCGGCAGCACGGCATCGCGCAGGACCAGATCTGCCTGGAGGTTGTCCGCATCGAGCTCCTGCATCGTCTGGTCCAGCGCGATCACCGGCTCTGCCGCTTCCACCACGGGCACATCCGGGTGCGCGCCCTCCGCGGCCGCGAGCCCGGCCGCGGCCAGACCGATCATCGTGCTCCTCATCAGCCAGCTGACCATGCGCCGCTCCTCTCCGCCCCGGGTATGCTGTCCAGGTGGTCCCCGTTGTACCGCAGACCCTGAGACCTCGTTGTCCGACCGGCCCTGCCGCCGGGCGGCGTGGCGCACGCAGGGCCGCCCAAAGCTCGCCCCGGGAGCGCCGATCACCAGGTCGGCATGCCTTGCGTCGCCTCTACTTGCGTCAAACCGCCCGGCTCTCTTTGGTGCTTGGGTCGTAGTGACGCAGGTGGAGGCGAGGCATGGCCCTCATGTGCGAGCTTTGAGTCGCCCTGGTGGCGCACGCCGGTTGGCCCTTCCGCGCTCAGGCCGGACCCCAGACTGGCGGACACTGGCCGGGAAAGGACCCTCGTCGATGGACTGGAAGATCTTCGCCACCACCTTCGTGCTCATCTTCATCGCCGAGCTCGGCGACAAGACCCAGCTGGTCGCCATGGCTCAGGCCGGCTCGGATGCCAAGGCCAAATGGGTCGTGTTCTTCGCCGCCTCGGCCGCGCTGGTCGCCTCGACGCTGGTCGCGGTCCTGCTCGGCGGGGTGCTCAACCGCTACGTGTCTGAACAAGTGATCAAGATCAGCGCAGCAGTGCTGTTCCTGATCATCGGTGGCTGGATGTTGTTCGCCGAACTGCGCGGCGCCCCGGCCGAGGAGCCGGCGCCGACGGGTCAGAAGGTCGAGTCCCGCCTGCTCGCCTGGGTGGTCGACGTCGCGCTGGCCTTCGAGCATGCCGCCCACCGCGATTACCTCGTGCTGGCCGCAGAAGCGGAATCACCGGCCCTGCGTGCGCTGTTCACCGACCTGGCTGCCGAGGAGGCCGAACACGGTGAGCGGCTGCGCACCGGGCGCGAGACCCATGCCACCGCGCTCGACACCGCCCACGGTGCCACCGAACTGCCCACGACCAGGGAGTTGGAGGCCGATGTCGCCGCACACGACCGCGCTATTCTCGATCATGCGATCGAGCACGAGGCGGCCACGGCCCGGTTCTACACAGAGCTCGCGCGATCGACTCCGATCCCGCCACTACGCGAGCTGTTCCGCGGCCTCGCTGCGCACGAACGCGAGCACGTCGAACGCCTGCGCGGCTTCGCGCAGGCCGACACCGCGTCATGAGCCGGAGAGCGCGCGCCCGAGGTCGAGATCATAGCGGGCGACGTGCCGCGGCAGCCAGTTGTCCATCAGCTTGGCGATGAACACCATCAGCTCCTCGAACGTGCTGGCCTGGTCGAGCACCGCGTCCATCTGCTCACGGATGCGGCGATGCGCGGCGATATGGGCCGCGGCCTCGGGGTAGCCGATCGCCTGCATCGCCAGCTCCTCGTAGTCGAAATTGGCGATCGAGAGCAGCTTGAACTCACGGAAGTCGTCGAGCAGGCGATGATGGTGGATCTGGCCGATCCCGTGACGTGCGAGCTGGCTGGCCGCGGCGTAGATCGCCCGGTGCTGCATGTCGATGATCGGGTGCGCGGTCTCGTCTTTCTGATCGAGAGCGTAGGTCCGCAGGAACGAATCGGGCATGCTCCCCTTCCCCGACAAGGAACATACGACCACGGATGGGTCGATGATGGCGCTCACATCATGGTGCGATGCGCGCCGATGCCAGGAGGCAGCAAGCGGCGCGCCGATCGCCACGTACACTCCCGTGAAAGCCCCCCTGACCCGGCCCAGACTCACCACTCCACCTACGGGTTCCGCCTCGGGCGCAGGCCACGTGGCGCCTTCCCATCCGTACCCGCGAGCCGTACCCGCGAGGCCTGTGCCCATAGCACACCCACCGCCAGAGCGGACCACCGCAGCAGAGAGGACAGCCATGAGGCAGGACGCACATGAACCGCTCGCAGCCGAAGCCGAGATCGACTGGCACCGCTCGCTGCGCGACCTGCGCGCGCGCCACGGCGATGCCGCGGCCGCGGGCCTGCTCGACACCCTGCGTGCGACCATCGGCCCGGCCGCCCTGACCGCGATCGCCGGGCCCTACTGCAACAGCGTGCCGGTCGAGGACGAGCTGCCCCTGCCCGGCGACCCGGGCCTGCAGGAGCGCCTCGAGGCCCTGGTGCGCTGGAACGCGATGGCGATGGTCGTGCGGGCCAACGCCGAGCTGACCGGTATCGGCGGCCACATCGCGACCTTCGCCAGCGCAGCGACGCTCTACGAGGTCGGGCAGAACCACTTCTGGCGCGGACGCACCGAGGACCAGCTCGGCGACATGGTGTTCTTCCAGGGCCACGCCGCGCCCGGCATGTACGCACGATCCTACCTCGAAGGCCGGCTCGACCGCGAGCAGCTCTACAACTTCCGTCGCGAACTGCGCGGCAACGGCGGACTCTCGAGCTACCCCCACCCCTGGCTGATGCCGGAATACTGGCAATTCCCCACCGTGAGCATGGGCCTGGGCCCGCTCCAGGCCGTCTATCAGGCCCGCTTCAACCGCTACCTCGTCGACCGCGGCCTGCTGGCGGAGAACGATTCCACGGTGTGGGCGATGATCGGCGATGGCGAGACCGACGAGCCGGAGACCACCGCGGCGCTGACTCTCGCCAGCCGCGAGCAGCTGCCCAACCTGATCTTCGTCATCAATTGCAACCTCCAGCGCCTCGACGGCCCGGTGCGCGGCAACGACAAGATCATCCAGGAACTCGCCGCGCGCTTCGCCGGCTCCGGCTGGCGGGTGATCAAGGTCGTCTGGGGTTCGGGCTGGGACGAGCTGCTCGCGCGCGACAGCAGCGGCCTGCTGGCCAAGCGGATGAACGAGTCGATCGACGGCGACTGGCAGAAGTACAGCGTCGAATCGGGCGCCTACCTGCGCGAGCACTTCTTCGGCCGCTACGACGAACTGCGCGAGCTGGTGGCCGACTACAGCGACGAGCAGCTGTCGCAGCTGGCCCGCGGCGGACACGACCGGACCAAGGTCTACAACGCCTTCAAAGCGGCAGTGGATCACGATCAGGGCCCGGTGGTGATCCTGGCCAAGACCATCAAGGGCTACGGCCTCGGCCGCTTCGGCGAAGGACTGAACATCACCCACAACCAGAAGAAGCTCAACCACGAGGGATTGAAGCACTTCCGCTCGCGCTTCGGCATCCCGCTCGACGACGACGAGATCGCCGACGCGCCCTTCTATCGCCCGCCGGAAGACGCCAGCGAGATGGAATACCTCGCCGAACGCCGGCGCGCACTCGGCGGCCACCTGCCCAACCGGGAGCCGAACCCGGTCGCGCTCCAGGCGCCACCGCTGAAGGACCTGCAGGAGTTCCTCGACGGAACCGGCGACCGCCCGGCCTCGACCACCATGGCCTACGTCCGCATCCTCACCACCCTGCTGCGTGACGAGCACATCGGCCAGCATCTGGTGCCGATCGTGCCCGACGAGGCGCGCACGCTGGGCATGGACGGGCTGTTCCGCCAGATCGGCATCTACTCCCACGTCGGCCAGCGCTACGAGCCGGTCGACGCGAGCAAGGCGCTCTACTACCGCGAGGCCAAGGACGGGCAGGTGCTCGAGGAGGGCATCACCGAGGCCGGCGCGATGGCCAGCTTCATCGCCGCCGGCACCGCCCACGCGGTCTGGCGTGTGCCGATGATCCCGATGTATTCCTTCTACTCGATGTTCGGCTTCCAGCGCGTCGGCGACCTGATCTACGCCGCCGGCGATGCCCGCGCCCGCGGCTTCCTCTTCGGCGCGACCGCCGGACGCACCACCCTCAACGGCGAGGGCCTGCAGCACCAGGACGGCCACGGCCACCTGATCGCCACGACGGTACCGCCGGTGGTCAGCTACGATCCAGCCTACGCCTACGAGCTGGCGGTGATCATCCAGGACGGGCTGCGCCGGATGTACGCCGAGGACGAGGACCTGATCTACTACGTGACGCTCTACAACGAGGCCTACCCCCAACCGGCGATGCCCGAGGGCGCGGCCGAGGGCATCCGCCGCGGCCTGCACTGCGTGCGCGCAGCCGAGGGCGAGCCGGCGGTCCACCTCTGGGGCTCGGGTCCCCTGCTGCGCGAGGCGCTCGCGGCGGCCGACACCCTCGCCGAGCGTTACGAGATCAACTGCGACGTCTGGAGCTGCACCAGCGCCAACCAGCTCTACCGCGACGCGCGCGCCTGCGCCCGCCAGGCCGTGCTGCACCCGCAGCAGGAAGCGCCGGTGCCCTGGCTGCGCCAGCAGATCGCCGACGCCGCCCCGGTGGTGGTCACCAGCGATTCGATCGCGGGGCTGCACGACCGCCTCGCGGCCTTCCTCCCCGGCCCGCTGCACGCGCTGGGCACCGACGGCTTCGGCCGCAGCGAGAGCCACGAGGCGCTGCGGCGGCATTTCGAGGTCGACGCCACCGCGATGGTGATCACCGCACTGAGCGCGCTCGGCCGGAGCGAGGACGCCGCCGACGCCATCGCCGCAGCCCAGATCGATCCCGACCGTCCCGACCCGCTACTGTCCTGAGGAGCACCCCATGGCCCATGTCTTCAAACTGCCCGACCTCGGCGAAGGCGTCGAATCCGGCGATGTGATCAACCTCCATGTCAAGCAGGGCGACACGGTGGAGAAGGATCAGCCGTTGATGGAGATCGAGTCGGGCAAGGCCACGCTCGACCTGCCCAGCCCCGTGGCCGGGACCATCAGCGAACTGCATGTCGAGGCCGGTGCGACCGTCAGCCCGGGGCAGAAAATCGCCACCATCGAGGAATCCGACGGCGGAGGAGCGGATACGGGTGGTGACGAGACCGAGCAGGAGCAGGGCGCCGACGCCGAAGCAGACGGACGGCCAGCGCAGCAGGAGAAGCAGAAAGGGAAAAAGCAGGAGAAGCCGGGGAAGAAGCGGGAGAAACCGGGGGAAAAGCAGGAGAAACAGAAGACAACGTCACGACACGACGAGCGCTCGCGATCCGACCGCCAGGGCGAAACGGATGACGCCGAACCCTCCGGGAAGACGGCGGAGTCGCAGCGCGCCGACGACACGGCCGGGGCCCGAGACGAGCCGGCTGCGCGGCGGTCGGCCGACCACGGCCCGCTGGGAATCCCCGCTGCCCCCTCGGTACGCCAGCTGGCGCGGGAGCTCGGCGTGGACCTCGCCGCGCTCGCCGACACGACCCAGGGCGATCGGATCACCGAAGCCGACGTCCGCGCCGCGGCAGAACGCGGCAGCGGGAGTGAACGCACGCAGACCCGGCAAGCGGAACGGAAGCAAGTGGAACGCCCCGCCGCCGAGGGCGGCCAACCGATGAATTCGGTACGCAAGTCGACCGCCACCACCGTCGCGCGCGCCTGGCGCGAGATCCCCCATGTCTTCCAGCAGGTCGAGGCCGACGTCACCGATACCGAGCAGCGCCGCCAGACCTTCAACCGCGAGCACGATGCCCACGTGACCATGACCGCGTTGTGCGTGCGCGCGCTCTGCCTCGCGCTCGAGGACTACCCGTTGTTCAACGCCAGCGTCGACATGGAGCGCATGACCATCGTCCACCACCAGCGCATCGACGTGGGCATCGCCATGGACACCGCGCGCGGTCTGGTCGCCCCGGTCCTGCGCGACGCGGGTGCGATGCGCGCGACCACCATCGCCGACACCCTGCGCTCACTCGCCGGCCGCGCCCGCGACGGCGCGCTCGACCGCGACGCCTACACCGACCCGACCATCTCGATCAGCAATCTCGGCCCCATCGGCGGCGGACACTTCACCCCGATCGTGATCCCGCCCCAGGTCGCCACCCTCGGGCTCGGCCGTTCGCGCACCCTGCCGCGCTACCGCGCCGACGGCCTGTTCCCGCGCGCGATCCTGCCGGTGACGCTCAGCTACGACCACCGCGCCGCCGACGGCGCCGATGGCGCACGCTTCGCCCTCGCCTTCGCCGAGATCATCGGCGATCCGCAGCGCGTGCTGCCATCCGCAGAGTAGGAGGAAGCATCCATGGCCGAAACGATTGCCGCCGACGTCCTCGTCCTCGGAGCCGGTCCGGGCGGCTACGCCGCTGCCTTCCGTGCGGCCGACCTCGGCAAGCAGGTGGTGATGGTCGACCGCGCGCCGCGCCCGGGCGGGATCTGCCTCCATCACGGCTGCATCCCTTCGAAAGCCCTGCTGCATGCCGGCGACATGATCCGCCGTGCCCGCGAAGCCAGCACCTACGGGCTGGACTTCGGCACCCCGCGGATCGACACCGAGAAGCTCGACGCCTGGAAACAACAGGTGATCGATGAACTCGCCGCCGGGATCGACTCGCTCGCCAAGCAGCGCGATGTGCGCATCGTCCATGGCCGGGCCCACTTCGCCGGCCCGGACCGCATAGAGGTTCTCGGCGAACACGCGGTGATGATCACCTTCGAGCACTGCATCATCGCCACCGGCTCGCGCAGCGTCCAGGTGCGCGACTGGCGCCTGCCCAGCGGCCGGGTGGTCGATTCCTACGACGCGCTCAACATCCACCCCTTGCCCGAGAACCTGCTGGTCATCGGCGGCGGCTACATCGGGCTCGAACTCGGCCAGGTCTACAGCGCACTCGGGACCCGGGTCCAGGTGGTCGAGGTCACCGAAGGCGTACTGCCCGGCGTCGACCGCGACCTCGCGCGGCCGCTGCAACAGCGCATCGCGGAGATGTTCGTCGGCGTCCACCTCGACACCAGGGTCACCGGCCTGAAGGACGTCGACGGCGGCGTGAAGGCCAGCTTCTCCGGCGAGGTCGCCGAACCCGATACCGTGTTCGACAAGGTCCTCGTCGCAGTGGGCCGGCGACCGAACAGCGACGGCATCGGCCTGGAGAACACCGGGGCCCGCGTCGACGACCAGGGCTTCATCATCAACGACGCCCAGCACCGCACCACTCAGGCGAACATCTACGCCATCGGCGATGTCGCCGGCCAACCGCTGCTGGCCCACAAGGCCTCCTACGAGGGCAAGGTCGCGGCCGAGGTCCTCGCCGGCACCGCCAGCGCCGACGACCGCCGTGCCGTGCCCGCGGTGGTCTTCACCGACCCCGAGGTCGCCTGGTGCGGCGTGACCGAGACCCAGGCGCAGGAAGACGGGTTCGAGGTCGCGGTCGCCCGCTTCCCCTGGAAGCGCTCGGGCCGGGCCAAGACCCTCGGCAGCACCGACGGGATGACCAAGGTCATCGTCGACCCCGCCAGCAACCGCATCATCGGCGTGGGCATCGTCGGCCGCGGGGCCGACAACATGATCAGCGAAGGCGTGTTCGCCTGCGAGATGGGCGCCAGCGTGGAAGACCTCGCCCGCTCGATCCACCCCCACCCCACGCTGAGCGAAACCCTCTCCGGCGCGGCCGAGGTCTTCCTCGGTTCGGCCACCGACGTCCTCGCCCGCCGGCGTCGTGGCGGCGGTGGTCCACGCGAACGCGCGGATGGCGAGCAGAACGGTGAACAGGACGACGATCAAGACCAGGACGACGAACAGGATCAGGACGACGATCAGGGCGACGACCAGGGCGGCGACCAGGACGACGAGACAGGCGCATGACCATCGGCCCCCCGAGCGGCCCACCGTGTGTCGTGTCTACACGCCACGGGTCTGGGGGGGACGATGTGGCGTTCAGGCCGGACGTGCCGTCGCAACAGGGACGGCCCCGCACAGATCCGGTTCCCTCACCAAGGGCGTAGTAGCCACTCAGGCCCATCGGGCATGAGTGGTTACCAGCCATGTTCGGGTCCCCATCGTACGCGATGGGGTCTGGCGCCGAGTGGTGGGCGAAGCGGGTACCGCCGCGGGCGATAGCTGGCCCCAGTGGGGCCAGCGGCCCGTGGAACGCAAGCGCAGCCCCGCAGGCCGTCAGGCCGTCAGGCCGTCAGGCCGTCAGGCCGAGGAGCAAGTGCCGCCGGAGGGCG
>CAZTGE010000119.1:0-2935 GCA_964612995.1 uncultured candidatus Brocadiaceae bacterium
GGTCGCCCGGCTGCGCTGGGCTCTGCCTTGCACAGTGGGCGCTGCCTCCTGTGAGGGGAGCCTCCGGGCCGTTCAGATGATCTCGACCTCGTCGGCTGGGAAGCGGCGTTCGCAGTGGCGGCAGCGGAGGGTGAGGACCTGTTGGTCGACCACGTCGAACTCGGTGCTGATGACTTCGTGGTTGGTGATGCAGTTGGGATTGGGGCAGCTGGCGATGCCGGTGAAGCGCTCGGGGATCGGTACGCGGTGTTTGCTGCAGACCTTGTAGTCGCGGATGATCGACATGGTCGCGCCGGGAGCGACCAGGGCGAGACGGCTGATGGTCGCGTCGCTGAGTTCCTTGCCCGCGATCTTGACCACGCCCTTGTGCCCCATCTGGCCCGAGCGCAGGTTGGCGCCGATGAAATACTGGTCTTCGGGCTCGACCAGCAGGTGGGCGACCTCGAGGGTCATGTCGCTGGGGATGTGGTCGATGACCGTGCCGGCTTCGATGGCCTCGACCTGACGGACGCGATGGGGCATACGCGCTCCTAGAGGGCGTTGAGGACCAGGGCCAGCAGCGCCTGGCGCACGGGGATGCCGTTGCCGGCCTGTTCGATGTAGGCCGCGTGGGGGGTGGCGTCGACGTCGGTCGCGATCTCGTTGACCCGCGGCAGGGGGTGGAGGATGCGCAGCGATTCGGGGGCATGCGCGAGCATGGCGCGGTCGATGCGATAGGAGGTGGTGACGTGGTCGAACTCGAGCGGATCGGGAAAGCGCTCCTGCTGCAGACGGGTCATGTAGAGCACGTCCGATTCAGCGATGGCCTCGTGGAGGCTGGCCAGCGGTCGGACGGTGTGCCCGGCTTTGCGGGCGCTGTCGAGATAGTGCAGTGGCATCTCCAGCCCGGGTGCCGCGACCATCTGCAGCGAGACGTTGAGCTCGAGCATGGCGGTCAGCAGGCTGTGCACGGTGCGGCCGTAGCGCAGGTCGCCGGCGAAGGTGACCTGTAGCGGTCGGCCGCTGCCCTCGAGCCGATCGGGGAACAGCTTGGCGATGGTGTAGAGATCGAGGAAGGTCTGGGTTGGATGCTGGTTGGCGCCGTCGCCGCCGTTGATGATCGGTACCTGCGAGACGTCGCTGGCCATCCGTGCGGCGCCGTCGCGCGGGTGGCGCAGCACCACCACATCGGTGTACTGATCGCACATGCGGATGGTGTCGCCGAGCCCCTCTCCCTTGCGTGCGCTCGAGGAGAGCACGTCGGTCATGCCGATGACCCGGCCACCGAGCTTGCTCATCGCCGCTTCGAAGCTGAGCCGGGTGCGGGTGGACGGTTCGAAGAACAGCGCGGCCATCAGCTTGCCGGCGAGCAGGTCCGGCTGCGGGTGCTGTTCGAGCCGGCGCGCCGTCTCGAGGACGTGGAGCATCTCATCCCGCGTGAAGTCGGCGATCGAGATGACATGGCGACCGTTCCAGCTCACGGCGGCGATGCTAGGTCGGGCGGTCGGCTGATCAACGCCCGTGCGCCCTTCATCCGCGCAGGAGGAACAGCAGGGCGCCTGAGGCGAGCACGGCGAGCAGCAGCACCACCCATGGCAGCGCGCCGGCGCCGACCCCCGCGAGCTCTGCCTCCTCCTCGATCGGCAGCCGTTGCGGCGCGGGCGGCGGCAGCGGCTCGGGTTCGACCTGCCGCTCGGATCGGGTGGTGCGGACGGTCGAGCCGATGGCCGGGCGGGTGCGCGAGGTGCCGATGCGACGGGTCGCCTGGGCCAGCGCGGCGGTGGCGCTCTGCGAGCCGGTGTCGCTGCCGTCCGACTCGAAGACGTCGCCGCCCCCGTTGCTTTGGGCGTGCTGGTGACGCTTCTCGCGGTATTTGCGTTTGATGCGATCGGTCGCGGTCTGCGGTGCGTCGCTGTCGTCATCGCCCGGTACGGGCAGGCTCTGTGGTTCGAGGGGCGGGGTGTCGTAGCGGTGGGCCGGACGCTGTTCGCGCCGCGGTGGTTCGCGGCGGAGGGTGGTCCGGTTGTGTTTGAGCACCATCGGCTTGCGCAGCAGGCGCATCTGTTCGTTGGTGTTCATGCCGATGGCTTCCATCGCCTGGCGGCAGGCGTTGAGGAAGGCGGCGTGCGAGCCGTAGCGCTGATCGCGATCCTTGGCCAGGGCGGTGGTCACCAGCCGGGCGGTGGTCGGATTCAGGCTGGGGACCAGACGGCTGGGATCGGGTACAGGTTCGGTCATGTGGGCGCTCATGACCATCATCGCGCTCGAACCGGAGAACGGCGGTTGGCCGGTGAGCAGGTGATAGAGCGTCGCGCCGAGCGCGTAGATGTCGCTGCGGCAGTCGAGATCGGTGCGGGCCTGGATCTGCTCTGGTGACATGTACGCCGGGGTGCCCATGGTCATGCCGGTGGCGGTCAGCGAGGCGTCGGTCTGTTCGGTCTTGGCCAGACCGAAATCGATGATCTTGGCGATGTCCTTGTCGGTGTAGAGATTGCGGTTGCCGCCCTCGCTGCTGGGCTCGCGCGCGGCGATGATGTTGCCTGGTTTGAGGTCGCGATGGATGAGCTGGCATTCGCGCTCGACGTAGTCGAGTCCCTGCGCGACCTGGACCATCAGTCGCAGCACGTAGGGCTCGGGCAGGGCGCCGATCTCCTTGCACATCACCTCGAGGCTGGGGCCGTTGATCAGTTCCATCGCCATCCACGGCTTGCGGTTGTGGATGCCGTGTTGATAGGCGCGGGCTATGTGCGGATGGTCGATCTGGCTGAGCAGTTCGACCTCGCGCGTGAAACGGTCGAGCACCAGCGGGTTCTCGAGCATGGCCGGGTGCAGTACTTTGAGCGCCACGTCCTGCCCGTCGGTGATATCGCGCGCCAGATAAACCGTGCCGGTCGCACCCTTGCCGAGTTCGCGCAGCACGGCGTAGGAGCCGAAGGACAGCTCACCGGAGGTCAGC
>CAZTGE010000119.1:3035-13109 GCA_964612995.1 uncultured candidatus Brocadiaceae bacterium
CAGCTCACCGGAGGTCAGCGCGCTCAGGGCCTCGGCCTGGGCGCGGTCGATGCAGCCCTCGTCGAGCAGGGCGGGGATCAGCTGTGCGGTTCCGGTGCGGTCGAGCAGTTCCTGGAGCCGGGGTTGGTCGACCAGTCCATGGCGCACGAGGAGGTCCGGCAGCGGGTCGCCGGGTCGATGCGACATCTCGAGCGTGGCTTCGTCGTCCGCGTCCATCGGGTCTCCACGCTGCGTCGCCGGCTGCCGAGAGCGTGTGGGTACGGGGAGGGGGAGCCGGCGGACACGGGATGACACCCGTGTCCGCCGGCAAGCGGTCATGATGTTAGATCCGGCTATGGGAGGCGCAATAGAAGGATGGTGGTGAGTACGGCCACTGCGAGCAACAGGATCACCCAAGGCATCACGCCGGTGCCGGGGTTGCCCGCACGGTTCAGCAGCGTGGTGATCGACTCGCGGCGCCCCCCCTTGACGTCGTCTTTCGGCTTGTCGCCAGCGGCGCGGCGTTCGAGCGGGCGCGCCGCCGCCTGACGGCTCTGGAGCTGGCACAGGGCTTCGGCCGGGGTGACATCCTCGGATACGGATTCGGCGGCGGAGACCGATGGATCGTCGGTGGCGCGGTATTCGGTGGTCGGTCGTCGGCGGTTGCCGTATGCGGGGCTGGGCTGACGCGCCTTGCGCGCACGCCCGGTCGAGACCGGGTTGTCGATGACCAGGGGCTTGCGCAGCAGGCGCGGCATGTCGTTGCTGTCGCGGGTCAGGGCCTCGAGCGCCTGGGCGCAGGCGCTGGTGAAGGCATGGTAATTGGCGAAGCGTTCGGAGGGGTCCTTGGCCATGGCGGTGACCACGATGTCGACGGTCTTGGCATGGAGTGCGGGAACGCGTTCGCGTGGGTCGGGTGGTGGTCGGGTGAGATGCGCGGTCATCACCGCCCCGGGCGAGGTGCCCTCGTAGGGGGTCTTGCCGGTGAGCAGGTGGTAGAGTGTGGCGCCGAGGGCGTAGATGTCGCTGCGGCAGTCGAGGTCCTGGGCTCCGCGGATCTGCTCCGGCGACATGTAGTGCGGCGTACCCATGGTGATGCCGGTCATCGTCAGGCGTTCGTCGGTCTGGAAGCTGCGGGCGAGGCCGAAATCGATCAGCTTGGCCACTTCGCGCGGGTCCTGGCGTCCCAGTTCGAGGTCCGGCTCGGACTCCGGCGCTGCGGTGAGGATGTTCTCCGGTTTGACATCGCGATGCACCAGACCGCTTTCGGTGTAGACGTATGACAGTCCATTGGCGACCTGGGCGAGCATGCACAGCGCGTACTGCTGGTCGAGCACCCCGTGCTTGAACACCAGCTTGGCCAGGCTGGGCCCGGAGACGTATTCCAGGGCGAGGTAATGGCGGTCGGCGTACACCCCGTGGGCGATGGCCCTGGCGATGTTGGGATGGATCAGCTGGACCATCGCCTGGCTCTCGCGGGTGAAGCGTTTGACGAATTGTTCGTCGTCGGCGAACTTGCGCGAAATCACCTTGAGTGCGGCGCGTTCGCCGGTGCTGTTGCGCATGGCGAGAAAGACGTCGCCCATCGCTCCGGAACCGAGCTTGCGCTCGACCGTGAAGTCGTCGAACTTGAGTTCCTTATGGAGGAATTCGCTCAGCTCCTCGGCCTGCTTGCGCGAGACCAGCTTGTGCTCGAGCAGGAGGTCGGGCAGCGGCGGTTTGTCCGTCGCCTCGGCGCGTTGGCGCAGGATCTGATCGAGTTGGGGTTCGCGCAGCCATTCGCGGGCGAGCACCTCATCGACGATGGCCTGTTCGCCATCTGACAGGACTTGCCATGGCTGGCTGGTGTTCGGCACGATGCGATCCTCGACGGGACGTTCCGCATCAGGACAAGTGGTGACGTGAACCGATGCGGCGATCCGGGTCGATCTTCGAGCTCCAGGGGATGATTGCAACCATCTTCGCAGCAAACCCTGCCTCTTCGCGCCCGGCAGGCCGTACGCCGAGCCGCCTCGACAGCCATCCCCACTTGTAAGCTCTCTGGCATTGGTCTATTCTTTGCTTATCGGGCCTTGGCGCTTCCGGCTGCCGTGTACGGTCTGCCGCCGATAGCGCGAAACAGCCCGCGATCCGTGCGGATCGCATCTCTGAGTACACGGGAAGGGCGGAGACGGCCATGGCGCTGCATATGCGGCAAGACATGCGGATGAAGATGGAGCAGAAGCTCAAGCTGACGCCCCAGATGATCCAGTCGATCGAGATCCTGCTGCTGCCGCAGATGGCCCTGGAAGAACGCATCATGTCGGAGGTCGAGGTCAATCCGGTGCTCGAACTCCAGGATGGCCCCGAGGAGGGGCTGCCGGGGACGGCCGAGGCCGAGGCCGATCGCCGCGAGGCCGATCGCCTCGCGGGCGAGAGCGAGGTCTACGACGGCGAGCGCCACCGCACGTCGGCTTTCGAGGAGCAGCGTCAGGCCGAACTCGATCACGAGCGCTACGCCGATTGGCTCAAGAGTCGGCGCGAGTTCAATGCCCGCGGCGACGACGCTCCGGACAAGATGGAGGCGATCAACGCCACCGCCGGGCCTCCGTGCAGCCTCGGCGACCACGTCTTCGACCAGGTGCGGCTGGTCGATGTCGATGCGCGTACCGAACGCGCGGCGCGCGAGCTGTGCTGGGCCCTGGACCGGCGCGGTTACCTCACCGATCCGCTCTCGAGCCTGGTCGACGAGGCCGACCTGGACGCGGCCGAGCGGGCCTGGGAGGTGATCCGGGATTGCGACCCGGCCGGGGTCGGCGCCCGCGACCTGCGCGATTGCCTGCTGCTCCAGCTCGAGCGCGAGCCCGGCGACAACTCCTTCGAACTGGCGCTGGTCCGGGACCATCTCGACGACGTGCTGCGCAACCGGCTGCCCGCGGTGGCCGCGGCGATGGGCACGGATGTCGACCGGATCCAGGAGGGGGTCGAGGTCATCGCACGGCTCGATCCGCAGCCGGGGCTGGCCTTTTCTGCACCCGAGACCCAGTTCGTGGTGCCCGACGTGGTCGTGGAATGCGACGAGAACGGCGAGTGGGTGGTGAGCGTGCCCGACACCAACCTGCCCAAGGTCGAGATCAACCAGGCCTACTACCAGCTCTACAACGGTCCCGAGGCCGATCCGCGCGAGCGTGAATACCTCAAGGAGAAGCTGGCCGGCGCCCGCTTCATCATCGATGCGGTCCAGCAGCGCAAACGCACCCTGCTCAAGATCGCGACCGAGATCGTCAGGCACCAGCAGGATTTCCTCAATCAGGGCCCCGAGCACCTGCGCCCGCTCATGCGCCAGGACATCGCCGATCGCATCGGTATGCACGTGGCCACCGTCTCGCGCGCGGTGAAGGACAAATACATCCAGACGCCGGCCGGGGTCCTGCCGCTCTCCAGTTTCTTCAGTGGCGGCATCGCCACACAAGACGGCGGCGAGGCCGAATCGAGCCGTTCGGTCAAGCTCAAGATCAAGGCGATGATCGACAAGGAGGAGCCACGCCGCCCCCTGAGCGATCAGGCGATCGCCGATGCCCTGGCCAAGGAGGGTCTGGACATCAGCCGGCGCACGGTCACCAAATACCGCATTGCCGAAGGTATCCCGTCCACGCGCCAACGCCGGCGTTTCGCCGATTGACGTCCTCCCGGCTTTGCCAACGCCCTGGCGGAACCGCTGCGGCATCGCTCCTGGCACTGCTCGCCGACCCCGCCTATGCTGCAGGTATGCTCCGCTCTGGTCTCCGCCTTCGCGTGGCTGCGCTCCTGGTCCTGTTGATCGGGATGCTGCCGCTGGCTCATGCGGTCGAGGGCGACGAGGCGGGCGACGAGGCGGACGACGACGGGCCCCGGCCCGCGCGGAGGATCATCGTGCTGCCACGCCTGGGCGTACCGGCCGAGCTTCCGATCGAGCCTGGTTCGAAGGTGCCGCCCGGCGCCGCCGAGCCGGTCCGCGGCGCGGCGGCCTTCGCCTGCGAGGTCCATTGGGACGTGGAGGACAGCAATCTGGTCTCCCGGATCGTGATCGAGCCCGGCAGCGGCCCACGTCGTCGGGCCTGGGTCGCCACCTTCACTCACGCCGAACGCCGGTTCGAAGTCGCCCACGCCGGCACCGCCTTCATCGACGCTGCCGGCGCGGTCCATATCGATTGCCGTGACGCGCGTGTCGCCGGTCCGCGCGCCGACCAATGGTCGCCCGACAGCTTCGCCATCACTCCCAGCGGCCGCGTCCGGGTCATCGACGACATGATGCGCGCCAACACCGGCACCCTCCTCGGCGAGCGTATCCATCCACGCGACCCGTCCCCAGACGCGCCCGACGAAGATGCCGCTTCACCCTACCGCCGCGCCCTGTTGCACACCCGCCTGCTCGTCGAGGGCGCTATCTGAAGACAGCCGCAGACGCCCAGGGCAGCGCCCATGGCGCAACCCCGGGCAGAGCCACGAAGCCCCGTTGGGGCTTGAGCACAGCACAGGCTCGCAGCGAATCACGGCGCAAGCCCGCAGGGCGGCGCGCCCTCTCCCCTATGGCGCCAGCCCGCAGGGCGGCGCGCCGGACCCATTCACCGCAAGCCCCGTCCATCTGCTCGGACGGCGCCCACGCCACGCCGCGACGCGGTAGCCGCCCGACAAAGCGACGGTGGGCGGCAACAATGGGAGCGCAGCGACCGCCGCCCACGCCTGGCGGAAGCCAGGCGAGTCGCGCCCGAGGGCGCGGGGTCCGAGGGGCAGCGCCCCTCGAACAAAAGCGCCAGCCCGCAGGGCGGCGCGCCGGACCCATTCACCGCAAGCCCCGTCCATCTGCTCGGACGGCGCCCACGCCACGCCGCGACGCGGTAGCCGCCCGACAAAGCGACGGTGGGCGGCAACAATGGGAGCGCAGCGACCGCCGCCCACGCCTGGCGGAAGCCAGGCGAGTCGCGCCCGAGGGCGCGGGGTCCGAGGGGCAGCGCCCCTCGAACAAAAGCGCCCCTCGAACAAAAGCGCCCCTGGAACTAGAAGTACCGGTTGAACAGGTTCTCGACGTATTCCTGCTTCGCGCTCGGCGTCGCGTCGGCTTCGCCTTTCTTGAGGATGTACTTCTGCAAGGCCTCGAAGTCGGTCTTGCCCTTGTCGATATCCTTGCCGATGCCTTCGTCGTAGCTGGCGTAGCGCTGCTTGACGAAGCCCTTGAGGGCGCCGTCGTCACGGATCCGGGCGGCGATACGCAGCGCCTGGGCCCAGCAGTCGACCGCGCCGATGTGCGCGTGGAACAGGTCCTCGAGGTCGGTGGAGTCGCGCCGGACCTTGGCGTCGAAGTTGAGTCCGCCGCTGCCCAGGCCCTTCTGTTCCATGATGATCAACATGGCGTGGGTGGCCTCGCGCACGTCGGTGGGGAACTGGTCGGTATCCCAGCCGAGCAGGAGATCGCCGCGGTTGGCGTCGATCGAGCCGAGCTTCTTGTGGACCCGGCACCATTCGAGCTCATGGCAGAAGTCGTGGCTGGCGAGGGTGGCGTGGTTGGCTTCGATGTTGAACTTGAAGTGCTTGTCGAGCTTGTGCTGCTTGAGGAAGCACAGGCTGTTGGCGCTGTCGAAGTCGTATTGGTGCTTGGTCGGCTCGCAGGGCTTGGGCTCGATCAGGAACTGGCCGGTGAAGCCGATCTGCTTGGCGTAGTCGACCGCCATGCGGAAGAAGGTGGCCAGGTGGTCGAGCTCGCGACCCATATCGGTGTTCAGCAGCGCGTTGTAGCCCTCGCGCCCGCCCCAAAAGACGTAGTTCTCGCCGTCGAGGAACTTGGTGATGTCGAGCATCTCCTTGACCGAGTTGGCGCAGTAGGCGAACACGTCGGCGTTGGGGGTGGTCGAGGCGCCCTGGCAGAAGCGGGGGTGCGAGAACATGTTCGCCGTGCCCCACAGCAGCTTGATGCCGGTGGTCTTCTGCAGCTGCTTGAAGCGCTTGGCCACGGTCCACAGGTTCTTGTTGGTCTGCTTGAGCGTATCGCCCTCGGGGGCGACATCGCGGTCGTGGAAGCAGTAATACGGCAGGCCGAGCCTGGCGACGAAGTCGAAGGCGACGTCGGCCTTGGCCAGGGCCAGATCCATGCCGCTGCGCCCTTCCTCCCACGGACGGCAGATGGTCGCCGAGCCGAAGGGGTCGGAGCCATCGCCGCAGAAGGTATGCCAGTAGGCGACCGAGAACCGGAGCCAGTCGGCCATGCTCTTGCCGGCGATCTTCTCGGTCGGGTTGTAATGGCGATAGGCGAAGGGGTTGTCGCTCTCCGGACCTTCGTAGGTGATGTCGGGGATGTCCTTGAAATACGGCGTCAGCGCCATGGGGCTGTCCTTTCGCGATGTGGCGGGGCGATCAGCGGGTCGCTGCATGGTAGGCATGGCCCTCGCCTGCCAAGGCCGGAGTCCGCGGCGCCTCGGGGCGGGGATTCAGTGGGCCGCGGTGGCGGTCGGCTCGATCCGACGCAGGCGGTCGAGCAGGCGGCCGGGCAGGCGCATGTCCGCGGCGTTGAAATCCGGTTCGAGCAGGCTGAGCGTGGGGTGGTGGGCGGCGAGAGCATGGGCGTCGGTCTCGCCTTCGTGTTCCAGCTCGACCCGTTCGCCATGGAGTTGCAGCGCGATGCGCTGGCCGACGCGCACCGGCACATAGGTCTCGTCGAAGCCGGACATCCCATGAGGTACCAGCCGCAGCTCGCCCCAGGTTTCGGCGCCGACCGCCGGGAGGTTGAGGTTGAGTACCGAGCCGACGAGTTCGCGGCGTCCGATGCAGCGATGCGCGAAGCGGGCGGCGTAGTCGGCGGCTGCCGCGAGGTCGGTCTCGCCCACGTCCTGGCTCACCGCGAGGGCCGCCTGGCCCTCGACCGCCGCTTCGAGCGCTGCGGCCACCGTGCCGCTGTAGAACAGGCTGCGGCCGACGTTCGGTCCGGCGTTGATTCCGCTGACCACCAAGCGCGGCCGGGTGTGGCAGAGCACCTTGAGCGCGACCTTGAGACAGTCGACCGGCGTGCCGTCGACGCTGAAGCCGAAGAAGTCCGATTCGAGTACCGGGTCGACGTTCAGACCGCGTTCGAGGGTGATGGCGTGTGCCTGCCCGCTGTGCTGGGCCGCTGGCGCCACCGCCAGTACCGGGTGGCGGGTGTGCTGGCGCAGCGCCTGATAGAGCAGCCGCAGGCCGGGGGCTTTGATGCCGTCGTCGTTGATGAGCAGGATCATGGGCGCGGGCGGGCTCAGGCGAGGAACGGGGAGGCGCTGGGCACCGGTGTGCCACAATACAGGCAATGATCGTGCCGCGCGTTCAGGGGGCGTTGGCAGTCGGGGCACAGACCGCCGCGGGTGCGCAGCTTGCCGTCGCTCTGACCATCGCGCAGGTCGACCTCGGCGACCTTGGTAGCGATGTCTTCGTCGCTCAGGGCGGTGTTGTCGCGCACCAGCTCCCACAGGGCCTGGCAGGCGAGGCAGAGCCGATCCAGGCGTTGGCTCAGATGCGCCACGTCGCTGTGCAGCGAGTGGTCGCGGCCGCCGCTAGGGGGCGGAGTGTGGCGGGCGTATCCCATCGGGCCCATCGGCGTGCTCCTTGTCGCTCTGTCCGGTGGTCGCAGGCGGCCCCTTTTCGGCGGGCTCGGCCGGGGGGCGGGCGCCCGGCACCAATCGGGGGCGTTCGCCGTAGACCAGGCCGTAGCTGGCCTCGTACTGCCGTTCGAACCGGCCGTGGACGGCATCGGCATAGGTCAAGGCGTAATAGCCCACCCAGGCCTGGTGCTCGGGGTTCCAGCGCATCCGGATCGTGCTGTCGCTGAGAACGGTGGACCCGACCCGCGCGGTGACCGGGATGTCGAGATCCTCCCCCGGGGCGACCGAGCGGGGAGCGGCGGCGGCGAATGTGAAGGTGATCCGGGTGTTCTTGGCCCAGGCATTGAATGCGGCCGCGATCTCGTTCGCGAGTCGCGCGCGGACCCAGGACTCGACCGGCTTGCGCTGCGGACGTCCGGTGCACGCGGTCGCGAGCAGAGCCAGACAGACGCCGAGCGTGGCGCTGCGGATCATGATCGGCTCAGAACCGTCGCCGATAGCGTCGGCGAGCGGTATCGGCGATCACCCATTGCGAGGGCATGATGGTCACCTGTGAGCCGGCGGACGGGGGCGGCTTGCGCGGTTCGCTCTCGGTGCCGCAGGCGTGCGCGTCGTAGGGCAGCAGCATCTCGTCCCCGATCTGGTCGCTGGGCCCGTGGAGGATGCGTACCGCGACCAGATGGGTCACGTGCGGGTCGGTCTCGACGTGCCACTTCATCAGATCCCAGACCTTCTGTACGTGGACTGTGAGCACATCGTGCCACACCAGGGCCTTGGACCGGGGTACGCGCGGCCCCGAGGGGCCGCAACCGCCGATCAGGACGCAGGCCAGGAGGAGGGCGGCGGCGATCGGGCGTACACACATGGTATCCAGTATTCTCCTCTTGACGGTGGCACAAGGACGAGGATAAGCCACCGGCCTTGCGCGGGACCTGTCACACGGCAACGATGGGTCCTGCCGCCGACCGGCCACGACACCCCAGCAACCCGAAAGGGGGAGGTCGCGACCATGTCGCTCAACCCACTTGCACAGACCGCCAACGAATCCATCCGTCGCGATTGCCCCGCCCTGGCGGGGATGCTGTCGCGTCTGGGTCGCGCCTGTTTCTTCCCCAAGGGGATCCTCAGCCAGTCGGCCGAGGCCAAGCAGCAGGCGGACCGCTACAATGCCACCATCGGCACCGCGACCGAAGGCGGCCAGGCGATGCATCTGGCCTGCATCGACGAGTGCTTCGCCGATGACCTGAGCCCGGACGAACTCTATCCCTATGCGCCCTCGCAGGGTCTGCCCGCACTGCGGCAGGCCTGGCGGGAGCGCCAACAGAGCCAGACGCCGTCGCTCGCGCGGGCCACCACCAGTCTGCCGGTGGTGACCAACGCCCTGACCCACGGTCTGAGCCTGGTCGGCGAGTTGTTCCTCGACCCCGGCGACGAGGTCCTGCTGCCGGACAAGCTGTGGGGCAACTACCGCCTGACCTTCGCCGTGCGGCGCGAGGCCCGGCTGAGCACCTTCCCCTTCTTCGATGATCAGCTGCGCGGTTTCGACGTCGGCGCCTTCGAGCAGGCCTTGCAGGAGCGTGTCGGCAACAAGCTGATGGTCATCCTCAACTTCCCCAACAACCCCACCGGCTACGCCCTGAGCCGGACCGAGGCGCAGGGGGTGGTCGCGGCGCTGACTCGCGCGGCAGAAGCCGGGACCCGGATCATCGCCGTGTGCGACGACGCCTACTACGGCATGTTCTACGATGACGACTGCGAGACCGAGAGCCTGTTCGGGCCTCTGGCAAGTGCGCACGAGAACATCCTCGCGGTCAAGTGCGACGGTGCGACCAAGGAGATGTTCGTGTGGGGGTTGCGCGTCGGCTTCCTGACCTACGCCACGCGCAACGGAACCGAAGCTGCCTACACCGCGCTCGAGCAGAAGACCGCCGGTGCGATCCGCGCCGGCATCTCCAACGTCACCCGACCGGGGCAGGCGGTGGTGCTGCGCGCCCTGCGCCATCCGGCCTTCAACGAACAGGTCGCGGCCAAGGTCGCCTGTCTGAGCGAGCGCTGTGCGGCGGTGGCGCAGGCCGTGCGCGATCCGCAATATGCCGATTGCTGGGATGTCTACCCCTTCAACGCCGGCTACTTCATGTGTCTGCGGCTCAAGGAAGTGGATGCCGAGCAACTGCGGCTCCATCTGCTCGCTGAACACGGTCTGGGCACGATCAGCCTCGGAGCGACCGACCTGCGCATCGCCTTCTCCTGCCTCGAGTGTGACGCCATCCCCGATGTTTTCGCCCGTATCGCGGCCGGGGTGCGCGCGCTGCGGTGAGACTGTTGGCGCCGCCGCACAGGCCGATGGTGGCGTGGGCAGGCTACAGACAACGTCTGCTATGAGCCCCTGAAATCGAAGGTGTCCCTCACAGCGCCAGAACCGCGCATCCGCAGCGTCCGGAGCCCAGCCAGGTCTGGCTGGGCGACCGGCCGACCGAGGAACGGTTTTCTGCGACAATGGCCCGCAGGGCCGCCG
>CAZTGE010000120.1:0-12805 GCA_964612995.1 uncultured candidatus Brocadiaceae bacterium
CCTCGTCTTCGCCCTCGTCTTCGCCCTCGTCTTCGCCCTCGTCTTCGCCCTCGTCCGCAAGGTCTTCCGGCTGCGTGCGGCGCAGGACCACGGTGCGGGTGTCCGGGTGGCGCAGGCGCCGCTCCAGCTCCTTCAGCTCGGCGTAGCGGCTGGCCGGCACTAGCGAGGGGTCGAGGTCGCGGCGCCAGGTGACGGTCAGTTCTCCATCCGCGTGGATGGTGCTGATGGCCAGGGTGCCTGCGAGCGGATCGGCATCATCGATGGCACGCGGCAGCAGAACCGGTTCGTAGCCCGCAGGCAGGCGCAGGACCACCTGCTGCAGCAATGGATCGCCGCCGCTGGAGTAATACGGCACCTCGCGGGTGTCGGAGCGCAGCTGCAGCGTGGCGCCGAGCGAGGCTGGTAAAGTGCAGTAGAGGTAGTCGCCGTCGGCGACGGCGTAGCCGTCGACGCTGACCGCGAAGTGCTCGCGCGCCGGTGGTTGCGTCGTCTCGACCGTGAGCGGACCGATGGTGGTGGCGCCGCGGGCGATGGCGCCGGCCATCTCGAGGTGGGCGCGTCGCCGTTGCTCCGGGCTCAACTCGGCATAGTAGCGCTTGCGCGCGCCGAAGCGGTTGCCGAAGGACAGCTGGGTGCGTTCGATGCGGGCATCGCCGTTGCTGTGCAGATCGATGGTGTGGTGCAGTTCCGTGCGTGTCCGCACCGGGGTGAGTTGCGGGCGGGGCATGCCGGTCGTGAGGTCGAGCGCTGGTTCGCCCTCGTGCGCGGTGGCGCCCAGGGCCTGGTACTGGTCGGTGTCGTTGAGGTAGATGTTCGCGGCGCCGGCCTCGGGGCGGACGGCGACGAGCACGCTGCCGAAGAGCCGGCCCGGGTAGCGCAGCAAGGGCGCGCGCAGCTGGGGGTGGTCGGTGGCGAAGCCGGCGAGCACGAAACGCGGGTCGAAGCCGGCCGCGCTGAGCATCGCGTGCAGCAGCACCGCGCGGTCGGTGGTGTTGCCGTAGCCATCGAGAAGGGTTTGCGCTGCGGGGCTGATCGCGCTCGGCGGCAGGTCGTTGAGGCCCGGGCCGGCGCTGCGGATCTGCCGCGCGACGTGGTCGCGGATGGCGCGGATCGCGTCGCGCGGTCCGCTGGTCTGCGCGGTCAGCTCGGCGGTCAGCTGCCTGACGGATTCGTCGATCGCGGCGGCCGTGCGCAGGCGGTCGCGCAGCATGGCGGCGTATTCCTCCCAGTCGCCGGTGCTCAGGAACAGCGTGGGGACGAAGGCCCAGCGCGGCGGCAGGCCGGCGCGTTCGGGGATCCGGGCGCAGTCGCTGTCCTGCCAGCGATGGACCACCAGCTCGCCGTCGGGTTCGCGGGTGTGGGCGAGGGTGCCGCCGAGAACGCGGTGGCGCAGGCGCTGCGCGATCGCTGCAGGCGCTCGCAGTTCCACGATGCGCTCGGCGACCGGATCGCGGCCGGCGAAGGTGATGCGAGCGCTGAGGAAGGGCTGCTCGCGCTTGTCACGGCGATAGGCGTAGCGGATGGTGCAGCCGACGTCGACCGCCGGCAGGCTGATCACCGTGGTCCGCGTCGGCGGATAGCGGCGGGCGGTGCCGACCCAGCCGGCGTCCATGACATTGATCTCGTCTTCGCTGACCGTGTGTACCGTGCCGTCGGCGGTGATCACTTCCGCTTCGAGCAACTCGACGCTCTCCCAGCCGCTGTTGGCGCTGAGTTTGATCTCACCGGCGCGTTTCTTGCCGGCATAGGTATGGACCTGTTGCTCGACGCGGACGGTCTCGCTCCAGGAGTGCGCGTCGTGGACCGTGACCAGGGTCTCGTGCCGGGTCACGGTGAGGTCCTCGTCGTGCGCGTCGTCCTCGTCCGGTGCTGCGGCCGGCCGCAACAGCAGGCGCCGGCGCAGATCGCGTTCGACCTGGGCGAGCACCTGCTTGAGTTCGCGGTAGGCCGCCGGGTCGAAGGAGACTGCGGTGAGCGTCAGCCCGCCGGTGACGACCACCCGGTCGGCCTCGCCGCTGGCGGCGAGTCGCCAGGTGATGCCATCGGCGGCGACCGGCGTGAACTGTGGCGGGGCGAGGATCGTGCCGAGGGCGGGGTCGACGCTCAGCTCGAGGCGCTCCTCCACGCCGCAGGCGATGCCGGTCTCGAAGGGGTAGTCGCGTTGCTCGAGGCCGGTACGGCCGATGATGAAGTTGACCATCCCCGCGCGCGAGCCGATCAGCGGCAGTGGCAGCAGGGCGAGGTCCTCGCCAGTCACGGCGACATCGGGCGCGGTGAAGCGCAGGCGCACGCGCAGGGGCGTGCTGCGGTCGGTCATGTCCGCCGGTTCGATGCGGCAGTCGGTCATCTGCGCGCCAGCGGCGAGGCTCTTGACCAGCCCGGTGAAATAGCGCTGGCGTTCCTCGGGCCGGATGCGGGCGAAGTAGCCGCGGTAGGCGTTGTCGTTGATGCCGGTGAAGCGGAGGTCGCAGGTGGCTTCGAGCGCGCCATCGGCGGTGATCCGGGCCTGGGTGTCGATGTGCAGCAGGTTCTCCGTCGCCGGGATGATCGGCGAGACCCGCAGCCCGGTGCCGTCTGGCGTGGCCACGAGATAGCTCTTGTCGTTGAGGTAGGCCGGCAGCAGGTCCTTGGTCGTCTCGTCGGTCGCATCCATCAGCAGGTAGCCGCCGTCGGGTTGGCGCACCGCGGTGATGGCGTGGTTGAAGAACGGCTGCGGGACCTCCGGGTCTTTCTTGGTGCCGGTATGGATCAAGGTGGGGAACGCCTCGTAGCCGGCCAGGCGCAGCATCGCCACCAGCAGCGCGGCCTTGTCGCGGCACACGCCGTGCTGCTGGGCGAAGGTGTCGGCGACGTCGTGCGGTTCATAGCCCGGCGCGGTCGCCTCCACCGTGATGCCCATGTAGCGGATCCTCTCGCTGACGTAACGGAATATCGCCTCGATGCGCGCCCGCCGGTCGGTGAGTCCGGCGACCAGGTCCTCCACCGTGGCCGCCATCGCCGGCGACGGTTCGAGGTGGGGCGCAGAGAGGTTCCAGTACCAGCGCGAGACCGTCTCCCAGTCCGGCGCGGTGCTCACCAGCAGGCGTTGGACCACGGTGTGGGTCGGCGGCATGCTCGGTTCGGGGAACATCTGCGGCACGTCGCGGGCGGTCCAGCGGTGGCGGATGCCCGCCCCGGTCTGCTCACGCTGGTAGACCACGGTGTCGTCGACCGGGTCCTTGAGCGCGATCGTGGCGAGCGGCCGGTCGGCCGGTGCGAGGACCTCGTACTCGGCGCTGATGATCGGCGCGGTGCTTTCGAAGGTGACGTAGTCGCCGAAGGTGTCCAGCATCCGCGGCTTGACGATGCGGTCGTAGAACACCATGTGCAGCGTGTCGCCCACGCCCAGGCCCGGCACGTTGATGCGGCGGATCTTGCTGTTGGGGTTGTAGATGTTCGCGCCCATCGAGCTCGGATCGGTCATCACCTTCTGTTGCGCCGCGACGTCGATCGCGCGGGTCGTGCCGTCTCCGGCGATCACCTCGAGCAGCGGGACGGTGCAGTCCTCCGGCTGCTGGTAGGGGATGGTGAAATGGCTCGAGAGCGTGCGGTTGGCGCGCCGGCCGCGTTCGGTGAGGATCTTGCGATATTCCTCGTGCCACTGGACGTAGGTGCCATCGGCGGCGTAGGCGATGTGGACGCTGCGCGCGACCACCACAGTATCGGCGTCGGGATACGCCTCCACGGTGGCCGTCTGGGCATCGGCGAGCGCCGTGTCGCGGTCGATCCACCCCGTGGCGCGGTCGGTGTCGGCCGCGTGCAGCGCGAGGCCGGCGGTCAGGCAGAGCAGGAGCGGAAGGGTGCTGCGCATGCGGGGGCCTCCTGCGACCGGCATCGGCGGGAAGGCGCCGATGCCGGTCGCGGCTGTCAGCCTGGAGGCGGGCAGTCCCGGGCAAGCGCCGGTGACCCCGTACGGGGCCACCGGCGTCGTGCGATCAGCCCGGGACCGCGGTCGCGTCGGCGCGGAGGCAGGGCGTGTAGTGGGTGTGCAGCAGTTCGTGGGCGCAGGCGCTGCCCGGATGGTCGAGCAGGTCCGTATAGCAGGCGCGGACCAGGTGGTTCTCCTGGGATTTGTGCAGCTGCAGGCGCGCGTCGGCGCGGTAGAGCCCGGCTGTGCGCTGGGCGATGATATCGGCGTCGCGCCCGATCGGTTGCCCCGCACCGCCGACGCAGCCGCCGGGACAGGCCATGATCTCGATCAGGTGATAGGGGCTGGTGCCCGCACGCACGGCCTCGGCGAGGGCGCGGGCCTGGCCCAGCGAATGGGCGATGGCGACGCGCAGGGTGACCCCGGCGAGTTCGACCGTGGCTTCGCGCAGGCGCTCGGCGCCGCGTACCGCGTGGAAGGCCACCGCGTCGAGCCGGCGCCCGGTCATGCTCTCGGCGCAGAAGCGCAGCGCCGCCTCGGTCACCCCGCCGCTGGTGCCGAAGATGATTCCGGCCCCCGTCTTGAAGCCCATCGGCATGTCGAAGGGCTCTTCTTCGAGCGCGGCGAGATCGAGCCCGCGTTCGCGGATCATCCGCGTCAATTCCTGGGTGGTGAGGACGAAGTCGACGTCGCGCCGGCCGCCGGGTGCGAAGTCCGCGCGTCTGGCCTCGGCCTTCTTGGCGGTGCAGGGCATGATGCTCAGCACCACCAGCCGTTCGGGTTCGCAGCCGAGCTCGGCCGGGAGCATGCGCCGCGCGAGCGCGCCGAACATCTGCTGCGGCGAGCGGCAGGTGCTCAGGTGCGGGAGCAGGTCGCCGAACTCGCGCTCGGCGAAGTCGACCCAGCCGGGGCAGCAGGAGGTGAACTGCGGCAGGGGGCCGCCCTGTTCGAGCCGCCGCAGCAGCTCGCTGCCCTCCTCGAGCACCGTCAGATCGGCGGTGAAGCCGGTGTCGTAGACCTGATCGCAGCCGAGGCGATGCAGCGCTGCCACCGTGCGCCCGGCGACGTTCTCGCCGGCCGGCAGGCCGAAATCCTCACCCAAGGCGACGCGCACCGCCGGGGCGATCTGGGCCACCACCGTGGTCCGCGGATCGTGCAGCGCCGCCCAGACGCCGTCGATCTCGCTCGCCGGGCTGAGCGCGCCGGTGGGGCAGACCGCCGCGCACTGGCCGCAGCCGACGCAGCCGACCTCGCCGAGGGCGCGGCCGTGGGCCGGCAGCACCGCCGAGCGCGCGCCGCGATGCGCGAAATCGATCGCACCGACGCTCTGGACCTCGTGGCACATGCGCACGCAGTCGCCGCACAGCACGCAGCGGTTGGGATTGCGCACCACCGCGGGGTGGCTGGTATCGATCGGTTGGGGCGTGTGCTGTGCGGGGAAGCGGATTTCCCCGACGCCCATGCGGTTGGCCAGTTCCTGTAGCCGACAGGTGCCGCTGCGCGGGCAGCTGGGGCAGTCGCGGTCGTGATTGGCCAGCAGTAGCTCGAGGGCCACCTTGCGCATCTCGCGGATCTCGGCGGTGTGGGTGCGGACCACCATCCCGTCGACCGGCTCGGCGGTGCAAGAGGTGGTCACTCCCTGACCCTCGATGTCGACCAGGCACAGACGGCAGGCGCCGTAGACCGAGAGCTGAGAGTGGTAACAGAAGGTGGGAATGTCGATCCCGGCCGTGCGGCAGAGCTCGAGCACGTTGCGTTCGTCGCCGATCGCGACCGGGCGGCCGTCGATGATCGCGGTGGGGATGTCGGGCATGGCGTTCTCCTCCGGGGCGGCTCAGCCGACCCCGACGATGGCGTCGAAGCGGCAGGCCGTGGCGCAGGCGCCGCAGCGCAGGCAGGTGGCGGGGTCGAGGGTGTGGACCTGTTTCGGCGCGCCGGTGATGGCGTCGACCGGACAGGCGCGCAGGCAGGCGGTGCAGCCGCGGCAGCGGTCGGCGATGATCTCCGGCTGACGCAGCGCGGCGCAGCGTCCGGCGGGACAGCGGCGTTCGTGGACGTGGGCCTCGTACTCCTCGCGGAACAGATCCAGGGTCGAGAGCACGGGGTTGGGGGCGGTCTTGCCCAGGCCGCAGAGCGAGCCCTTGGCCACGCTGCGCGCGAGCACTGCGAGGTCGTCGAGCACCTGTGGCGTGGCTTCGCCGTCGATGATCGTGTCGAGCATGGCCAGCATCTGGCGGGTACCCTCGCGGCAGAGGACGCATTTGCCGCAGCTCTCGTGTTGGGTGAACTGCATGAAGAAGCGGGCGACCTCGACCATGCAGGTGTGGTCGTTCATCACCACCAGCCCGCCGGAGCCGATCATCGCGCCGATCGCGCTCAGGTGTTCGTAGTCCAGCGGCAGGTCGAGGTGCGCGGCGGTCAGGCAGCCGCCCGACGGGCCGCCGATCTGCACCGCCTTGAACGCGCCCTCGCGCACCTGACCGTCGTTGTCGGTGACCCCGCCGCCGATGGCGAACACCACCTCACGCAGGGTGGTGCCGAGCGGGACCTCGATCAGACCGGTATTGGCCACGTGGCCGGTGAGGGCGAAGGTCTTGGTGCCGGGTGAATCGCTGGTGCCGACGGCGCGGAAGGCAGCCGCGCCGCGGGCGATGATCAGCGGGATGGTGGCGAGGGTCTCGACGTTGTTGATGATCGTCGGGCAGCCCCACAGGCCGCTGACGGCCGGGAAGGGCGGCTTGGGCATCGGCATGCCGCGGCGCCCCTCGATCGAGGCGATCAGCGCGGTCTCCTCGCCGCAGACGAACGCACCCGCGCCCTCCATCACCTCCAACGTGAACCCGGCGCCGCTGCCGAAGCAGTCGTGGCCGAGCAGCCCGGCGGCGGTGGCGGCGGCGACCGCCGCTCGCACTCGTTCCACCGCCAGGGGATATTCGGTGCGTACATAGATGTAGCCGGCCTGGGCGCCGATCGCGCGGGCGGCGATCAGCATGCCCTCGATCACGCTGTGGGGGTTGCCCTCCATGATCGAGCGGTCCATGAAGGCGCCGGGGTCGCCCTCGTCGCCGTTGCAGATGATGTAGCGTCGTTCGGCCGCGGTGGCGGCGGCGAAGCCCCACTTCCGGCCGGTGGAGAAACCACCGCCGCCGCGTCCGCGCAGGCCGGAAGCCGAGACCTCGGCGCGGATCGCCTCGGGGCTCATCGCGGTCCAGGCGCGTTCGGCCGCGCGGTAGCCGCCGGTGCCGACGTACTCGGCGAGGTCTTCGGGGTCGAGTTCGCAGCCGGCGGCGAGGACGGTGCGTTCCTGGTTGGCGTAGAAGGGGATGTCGCCGTGCCGGGCCACGGGGGTGCCGGTGGTCGGGTCGCGGTAGAGCAGGCGTTCGACCACGCTCCCGCCGATGAACGAGGCGGCGACGATCTCGTCGACATCGGCCGGCTTGACCTTCACGTAGAGCAGGTCCTCGGGCAGGATGCGCACCAGCGGACCGAGGGCGCAGAAGCCCTGGCAACCGCTCTTGGAGAGATGGACCGCGTCGGTGCCGTCGTGGGTGTGGATGGCGAGCTCGACCGCCGCGTCGATGCCGTGGGCGGTGAACGCGGCGCAGAAGGCGTCGCGCACGGCCGCCGCGCCATTGGCGAGGCAGCCGGTGCCGCCACAGATCACCACGCGTCGGCTGCGGCGGCCGGCCGCGGCATGATGGCGCGCGGCCAGGCTGTCGAGATCCATCGCCGGGGCGAGGGTGTCGGGGCCGGAGGTCATGGGGCGTCTCCCGTCGCGGCGCGCTCGCGCAGCTCGGTGATCAGGGCGGTGGCCGTGGCGGCGTCGACCTGGCCGTGGACCTGATCGTTGATGGTGATCACCGGCGCCAGGCCGCAGGCGCCGAGGCAGCTGACGGTCTCCACGGTGAACAGCAGATCGTCGGTGGTGTGGTCCTCGCCGCTGAGGCCGAGCTGCTCGCGCATCGCGTGGTAGGCATCCATCGCGCCTTTGACGTGGCAGGCGGTGCCGTCGCAGACCCGGACCACGTAACGCCCCTTGGGGCTGAGGGTGAAGTGGGCGTAGAAGGTGGCCACGCCGTAGACCGTCGCCGCGCTCAGGCCGATGCGTTCGCCGATGCGGTCGAGACCGGTCTCGGGCAGATAGCGGAATGCGGCCTGCACCTCCTGGAGGATCGGCACCAGGCGATGGGCGACGGCGCCGTGGCGGTCGACGATCGCGTCGATGCGTTCGAGCATCGCCGGGATGTCGGTGCCGGGGCGGGTGGCGGTGGGGGTGTCCATGGGCTGCCCTCCAGATAAAGAAGGAATTCTTTCTTGAATGACCGGAGCATGCCAGGGCTGCGCAATGATATCAAGAATCAATTCTCGAATAGCCGGGCGGCGTGGAGGGTCGCCGGTTCAGCAGCGTTCGACGCTCACCCGTTTGCAGTGGTGGCGTTCGAGCAATTCGCGCAGGTGGTCGACCTGTTGCCAGCGCAGATCGAAGGCGCGCGGGAGGCGGGGGTCGTGGTGTGCGGGGTTCAGCGCGCTGCCGACGAGGAAGTGGATCGAGTCGTGCTCGAGCAGGGTCCGTCGCAACGCGGCGGCGGCATCGCGCCCGCCCCGGCCGCGGCCGGTCTCGCCGAGCAGCCGGCGCAGGTGTTCGAGGGTCACCGCGCCCTCGGTGACCAGCGCGCAGCCGGCCATGCGCGAGGCCGGCGGCACGGCCGCAGCGCCGGCCTGGGGCAGCAGCTCGAGCCGGCGGTCGAGCTGGCGCGCGATGACCGCCGCGGTGGTCCCGCCGCAGACGACCACCGTGCCGTCGAAGTCGGCGACCCGGCGGGCGAAGGCGGCGTCTTCGTCGCGATCGTAGGGCGGCCCGGTGACCACCAGCAGATGGCGTGGGCGGCGCAGGCGGCAGACCATGCACGAGGCATCGTCGCGGGTGGCACCGGATTCCAGGCGCAAGGCCTCGGCGACGATGCCCTCGGCCAGCGCCGCGGCCGAGCCGGCCGTGCGCGTGGCGAGCGCGTCGCACACGCCGTCCTCGCCCCAGCCCAGGGGCAGGGCGTCGCTACCCATGCCGGCGTGGACCACGCCGTCGCTGACCGTGACCAGGTCCTCGTCGATCGCCAGTTCCACGCTCGCGCTGCGCAGGGTGCGCCCCGGCACGCCGGCGTCGGCGACCAGCTGCCCCGATAGCACCCGGGCGCCGTCGGCGCCGCGCACCAGCGGTGCCGGGTTGCCCATCCACCACAGGCGGCAGGCGCCGTGGTCGTGGGCCTCGAGGATGGTGAAGGTGGCGTAGCCGATACCGCGACGCGAACAGATCGGCAGGGTGCGCATGATCGCGGCCGCGCTGCGTTCGGGGTCGTGGCCGGCGGCGGCGAAGCGCCCGGCCATGGTCGCGGTCAGGGTGGCGAGCACGTTGGCCTTGATGCCGCTGCCCAGCCCGTCGCTGAGCACCGCCACCAGCCGCCCCTCCTCCGGCAGGCGTCGGGCGACGTGGACATCGCCGCTGACGCTCTGCCCGTGCTTGGCCCGGCGCACGCAGGCGAGTTCGAGAAAGCGCTCGCCGCCGAGCATTAGTGCCTCGACTGCGCGTTACGGCTATGAAAAACGAAAAGTGACGCGCGATCGAGGCACGGGGTCCTAGGGGCAGCGCCCCTGGATGTAAGAGCAGAAAGGCGGGGCGGAGCCCAATAATGGCAACCTTGGGTTGCGGGCGGAGCCCCGCCTTGGCGGCTCCGCGGTGCTGGTCCGGGGTCACGCATCGCGCTGCTCCGAGCCGCGGAGAGCCTCGGTGATGCTGCCGAGGAGGATCTCGGATTCGGCCGCGTTCTCGCCGAGGATGCAGGCGACCTGCTGGACCGCATCGAGCTGGCGTTCGATCACCGCCCCGGCCCGGTCGAGGATCTCCTGGCGGCGCAGGGTGGGGGCGGTGATGTCGGAGAGGATGCCGGCGACGAGGCGATGCGGCTCGACGGAGAAGACCGACACGCGCCAGATGCGTTCGCCCTGGCGCAGATCGCGATCGACCAGATCGGTGGCGGTGTCGAGCACGTGGCGGAACGGCTTCCAGCACCCGGTGAGCTTGGGCAGGCTTGCGCCGGCGAGGCCCGGTCGCGCCTCCCAGCGATCGTCGAGGCTGCCGTCGGGTGCGACCAGGCCCAGGAAGGCGCGGTTGCTCTCGACCACGTAGAGCTCGCTGTCGACCAGCACCGCGGCCGAGGGCATGGCGTGCAGCAGGGTGGTGGCCTTGTTCTGCGCCAGCCGGCGCATGTAGGTCACGCACATCGCCGCTTCGGCCTTCCCTTCGAGACAGGCGGCGGCGAAGGCGCGGCAGGTCTCGTAGCCGCAGCCGCCGCAGTTGAGTTCGTCCTCGGGTCCGCGCTTGCCCACGGCCGCGAGCGCGCGTCGTAGCGCGGTCGCGTCGTGTCGTGGCGGGTTCGCGGGGCGTGCGTCGATGTGCGTGGCGATGTCGATCCGGCTCGGGGCGAGCGCTGCGGCGGGTGGCTCCGGAGCCGCGGCGAGCACGGCGCCGCGTCTGGTCACGGTGCCGCCGGGGCCGCTGGTACACGGACCGTTGACGCAGCCGCCTTCGCAGGCGAGCAGTTCGAGGAACCGGCTCACGCCATCATCGGGGCTGAGGTCTGAGAGCGCGCGTTCGATCGCCCGCATGCCGCTGAAGCCGGCCAGCTGCGGGTCGGTGACCGCGCAGCGGTCGCGGATACCGGCGAGCATCCCGCCTTCGAGCGGATAGAGCGCGCCGGCGGCGATGTCCGGATCGCAGAAGGCGTCCTGCGTATCCGGCTCCAGAGCGGTCGGGTCGATGCCGGATTCCTCCCACCACGCGCGCAGGTCGGAGAAGGTCAGCGCCGCCGCGAGTTCCTCGCCAGCGGCGTCGGCCTCGAGCTTCTTCGCGATGCACGGGCCGATGAACACGACGGCGATCTGCGCACCGAAGCGCTCGCGCAGCAGGCGGGCGTGGGCCAGGGCGGGCGAGAGCAAGGGGGTTACGCGTTCGCCGAGGCCGGTGTAGCGGGTGGCCCAGGCCACCGCCGCCGGGCAGGCCGACGACAACCAGGTGCCCGGTTCGCGTTCGAGCAGTTCGGCGCAGTGGGCGCTGACCTCCTGCGCGCCGGCGGCGGTCGCGCCGACCCCGGCGAAGCCGAGGGCGCGCAGCCCCGCGACCATCTGCTCCGGCGTGAGCTTGGGGAACTCGCTGACCCAGGAGGGCGCGAGCGAGACGTAGACGGGATCGTCGGCGCGCAGCAGCGTGGCCACGCGGTCGCGATCGTCGCGGATGCGCTTGGCTCCCGCCGGGCAGACCCGGACGCAGTGGCCGCAGGCGATGCATTGTTCGGCGAGGATCGTCGCCGCGCCGTCCTCGACCCGGATCGCCTTGACCGGGCATTCGCGGACGCACTTGTAGCAATCCTGGCAGGCGGCGGCGGCGGTGGCCACGGGTGGGGTGGGCTCAGACATGGTCGAGCTCCCGGGCGAGGTCCTCGAGCAGACGATCGGCCGTCGCGGTATCGACGGCGTGGTGCGCGACGCCGTCGATCAGCACCAGAGGGCCGCGGGTGCAGGCGTCGCGGCAGAGGCAGCCGCGCAGATCGATGCGCGCGCTCAGCCCGGCCGCGGCCGCCCGGGCCCGGATGTGCTCAGCGAGCTCGCCGGCGCCGCGGGCGAAGCAGGCCGAGCCGTGACAGACCTCGATGTGGATCGCGGGATCGCGCTGCATGCTCGGCCTCCTCAGCGTCCGGCGACGGGGTGGAGTCGGTGTTGCAGGCGATGGCTGAGCACGGCGAAACCCGAGAGCATGTCGGCATCCTCGACCACCACCTCCGGCGGGACCTCGAGCCGTTGGGGGGCGAAATTCCAGATGGCGGTGATGCCGCCGTCGATCATCAGTTCGGCCACGTTCTGGGCTGCGGCCGCGGGGACGGCGATGATGCCGACGTGGATGTGCATGCGCCGGGCGAGCGTGCGCAGCCGCCGCAGGGGCAGGACCTGGATCTGGCCGATGGTCTCGGCCTGCTTGATCGGGTCGGTGTCGAAGGCGCAGGCGATCTCCAGACCGGCGTCGCGCAGGGCGGCGTAGCCGACCAGTGCACGGCCGAGGTTGCCCGCGCCGGCGAGGAAGGCCTGCGAGCAGTCGTTCCAGCCGAGAAAGGATTCGATCCCGGCGATCAGCTCGGCGAGGTCGTAGCCGATCTTGGGCCGGCCGCCGACCCCGGTGATGGCCAGGTCCTTGCGCACCTGGGTCGGGTCCTGCCCCAGCGCGCCAGCGATGGCGGTGCAGGCGATGGTCTCTTCGCCCGCCGTCGCGCGTTGGCGTAGCAGGTCGAGATACACCGGCAGGCGCCGGACCGAGGGCAGGGGGACGCTGGTGGGCATGGATCGCTCCCGGCATTGGTTTAATGGAGAATTGTTTCCTCAAAAGTGCGCGACACAAGCATCGACCGGCCAGGCCTGCACGCGTACCGGCGCCCGGCCGCAGTCGCGGGGCGAGGCGGCGCCGCGACCGGGGCGGTGCTGGCGACCGATCAGAGCCGGCGTTCGCGCCGCTCGCGACGCCAGGTGCTGGGTGGCACACCGACCGCAGCGGTGAACTGCTTGCTGAACGCGTACACCTCGCCGTAGCCGAGTTCCTCAGCCACACGGGTGACCGGCAGGTCGGAGGCGGCGAGCAGGTCCTGGGCTGCGGCGATGCGCGTGGCGAGGATGTATGCGCGCGGGGTGGTGCCGGTGCGGGCCTTGAAGCGGCGGGCGAAGTGATGACGCGTCCAGCCGCAGCGCGCGGCGAGTGCGCTCACCGGGCGGCGCGCGGCCGGATCGGCGCGGATCTCGGCGCAGAGCGTGTCGATGATCGTCTCGGCGGGGCTGGCCGCGGCTGCCGCGGCCGCCAGCGGG
>CAZTGE010000121.1:0-12781 GCA_964612995.1 uncultured candidatus Brocadiaceae bacterium
GCGTGCGCCCAGGCTGGCGCTTGTGCGCGCCCGTGATCGGTCACGCTGCGATTGGGCCGCGGGCAATGACGCGGGCTTGGGGGACACGCCGATGCAGGCCATGCAACTGACAGCGATCCACAGACTCGAGGCCGCGGAGGTCGCGGAGCCGCAGATCACGGCGAGCGACGACGTCCTGCTCACCATGACCTGCGCCGGCGTCTGCGGCTCGGACGTGCATTATTATGAGACCGGCCGCATCGGCAGCCAGGTCGTCGACTTCCCCATGGTCCTCGGTCACGAGGGCGCGGCCCGGGTCGAGGCGGTGGGTCCGGCGGTGCGCGGGCTCGCCCCTGGCGATCGGGTGGCGATCGAACCGGCCATGCCCTGCCACGAGTGCGACCAGTGTCGCGCCGGGCGCGAGAACACCTGCCGTCGGTTGCGGTTCCTGGGCTGTCCGGGCCAGGCCGCGGGCCTGCTCAGCCAGCGCCTGGTGATGCCGGCTGAATGCTGTTTGCCGGTTCCCGCGCAGATGAGCGACGTGGAGGCGGCGATCGTCGAGCCACTGGCCATCGGGGTCTATGCCGTCGAGCAGTCGGTACCGATGGCCGGGGCGACGGTCGGGGTGCTCGGTTTCGGTCCGATCGGGATGAGCGTGCTGCTCCCCGCCCTGGCTGGCGGTGCGGCGCGGGTCCACGTCACCGACAGGCTCGACTACCGGCTCGCGGTCGCCCGCGCCTGTGGCGCGGCGAGCGCCGGCAACCCGGAGAGCGCCGACGTGGTCGCGGACATCGCCGCGCGCGAACCCGAGCTGTGTGACGTGGTGTTCGAATGCTGCGGTCGTCAGGAGGCCCTGGACCAGGCGATCGAGCTGCTCAAGCCCGGCGGCAAGCTGATGATCATCGGTATTCCACCCGAGCTCGAGCGCTGGACCCTGCCCACCGACATCATCCGCCGCAAGGAACTGACGGTGCAGAACGTCCGCCGCCAGCGCCACTGCACCGCGAAGGCGATCGAGCTGATCGCCAGTGGCGCGGTCGACGTCTCGCCGATGGCCACCCATCGCTTCCCCTTCGCCGCGACCGATCAGGCCTTCGAGCTGGTCGCAGGCTATCGTGATGGGGTGATGAAGGCCTTCATCGAATTCTCAGAGAGTCCCCGCCGATGAATGTCTTGTTGATCACCGCCGACCACATGCGTAGCGACGCGCTTGGCTGCAACCGGGCCGAGGCGCCGGACTCGGCGCTCGCGCACGCAATCCGCACTCCGGTGCTCGATCGACTCGCGCGCGAGGGCGCCAACTTCCTGCGCGCCTACAGCCCCAATCCGATCTGCGTGCCCGCTCGCGCGTCGATCACCACCGGCAATTACGCCCACACCTGCACCGGTGAGCTGGCCAACGATGGCACGATCGCGCCGGACGAGGACAAGATCGCCGAGCGCTTCGCCGCCGCCGGCTACTGGACGGCGGCCATCGGCAAACTGCACTACCTGCCCTACGCCGGGCCGGGGGCGCCGCGGCTGGTGCACGGCTTCGCGCACTGCGAGATCAACGAGGAAGGCCGGATGCTCGGCCAGTTCGATCCTGAGGGGCGGCGGCGCGGTATCGAGGACTACCACGACTGGCTCGCCGACCGCGGCTGGGGCGGTTACGAGCGCGCCCACGGGGTGGGCAACAACGACGTCCACCCCAGCGCGTCGCCGCTGCCGGCCGAGCTGCATGAGGAGGCCTGGGTCGCCGAGCGCAGCATCGCCGCGCTGCAGGCCCGCGCAGCAGCCGGGGACGAGCGTCCGTTTTTTCTCTGGGCCTCATTCGCCAAGCCGCACTCGCCCTATGACCCGCCCCGGCCGTGGGATGCGATGTACGATCCGCGGACGCTGCCGGCACCCGCGGGCCTGGACGCGGCCACGGAGCTGCTCGCCGATCGTCAGCCGGAGCTGCGCCGGCGCGGTAGCAGTTTCGCCTGGGACAGTCTCTCGCCCCAGGCGATCCAGAACATCCGCGCCCATTACGCGGGTCTGGTCAGCTTCCAGGACCAACAGATCGGACGGTTGGTGCACCAGCTCGAGGAGCAGGGGCTGCTCGAGCAGACCATCATCATCTATACCGCCGACCACGGCGACCTGCTCGGCGACTTCGGGCTGTTCTTCAAGCGCACCATGCTCGAGGGCAGTGTGCGTGTGCCTATGATCTGGCGTGTGCCGGGGCTGACCGACGCCGCGCCGGGCGAGCGGCGCCATCTGGTCGGCCTGCAGGACATCCTGCCCACCCTCGCCGGCCTGTGCGGTCTGTCGCTCAGCGGACCGAAGCACGGCCGCGATCTGAGCGCGGTCCTCGCCCGCAGCGATGCGCCCGGCCGTGCAGACATCGTCAGCGAGACCGTCGGCGGCACTTACATGGTTCGCGACGAACGTCACAAATACATCTATCACCGCGAGGGGGGCGTCGAGGAGCTCTACGACCTCCAGGCCGATCCGGCCGAGCTCGACAACCAAGCCGGTTTCCCGGCGCAAGTCGAGCGGCTCGCGGGCTTGCGTCGACGGCTGGTGGCATGGGCGCGGGAGACCGGTCATGATCAGTTGCTTGTCGGTGACGCGCTGGCGTGCGACCCGCTCGACGACCGGCGCAGGGTGTCGTTCAACGCGCGGCAGATGGGCTGGCGCAAGTACTGATGTCGCGCCCATCCCGGGGCGAGGCCCCGGGCGGACGGCGGGGGCGCGCGTCACCGGCAGGCGCCGGCCTCGATCGGTGCGCACGAGCCCTCGTGATGGTGGTAGCCGACCGGGTGGCTGCGCCAGCGGGCGTCGGCCTTCCAGGCGAGCGTGGTGAAGGGGTCGTCGGTCTCGGCGCAATAGGCGGTGAAGCGCTGACGCATCTCTGCCAGCGCGTCGGCGTGGCCGGGGTCGGCGGCCAGATTCCTGGTTTCGCCGGGATCTTGCTCGAGGTCGTAGAGCTCTTCGGCGTCCTGCTCGCGGTAGATGGTATACTTCCAACGGTGGGTACGGACCATGCGGCCGGGTTCGATCGTGGTACCCCATTCGGTGTGCCATTGGCTGACCACCGCCTGGCGCGCATGTGTCGGCGGGCTGCCGCGCAACGCGGCGGCGAAGCTGCGCCCCGGCAGGTCGGGCGGCGTGGTCGCGCCAGCGAGTTCGCAGATAGTGGGCAGCAGGTCGACCAGCGAGACCAGTGGATCGCCCGGTGCCGGGCCGGTGCCGGTCACGCCGGCGCCCGCGGCGATCAGCGGCACGTTGACGATCTCCTCGTAGAAGGCGGTGTGCTTGGTCGCGAGTCGGTGGGCGCCCATGCCATCGCCGTGGTCGGCCCAGAACAGGATCAACGTGTCCTCGACGTCCGTGCGGGCGTCGAGCGCGTCGAGCAGCCGGCCGAGCCGGGCATCGAAATCCTCGATGAAATGCCTGTACGCGGCGCGGTACTGCCGCCATTGCCGTTCGTTCCAGTGCGCTGCCTGCATCTGGCGTCGATGGGTGCAGCACAGGTACTGGATCGGCGGGGGGCGGGAGGCCATGTCGTCGGTGGTGAAGTTGTCGGGCAGTGGCGGTAGCGCGCCATCCATCTGCTCATCGGAGTTGTTGGCGACATAGCCGCAGATGTTGTGGGGGTTGTTCAGGTCGACCACGCAACACCAGGGCGGCGGGCCGTCTTCGTTCTCGAGCCAGGTGATGGCCTGGCTCTCGGTGCCGACATCCTGCCAGGTGTCGTTGTTGTAGGAGAACGCGCCCGGCGTCTCGTCGAGCACCTCGCTGGCATGCGGGAAGACCTCGAAGCCGCGCAGGGCGCCGTGGTCGTGGGTCTTGCCGAAGTGCACGCAGCGATAGCCGGCATCGCTGAGCAGCGCGCCGAGCGTGGGCATCGTGTCGGGGATTGGCGTTTCTTCGAACTGGACCCCGTTCGAGAGGACCGAGGTCTGGTGCGGCAGCCGTCCGGTCCAGAAGCTGGCCCGTGCCGGACGGCATAGTGGGCAGGGGGTGTAGGCGTGGCGGAAATGCACGCCGCGTGCGGCGAGACGATCGATGTTCGGCGTGACGGCGAAGTCGTGGCCGAAGGCAGGCAGGGCAGCGGCCGAGAGTTGGTCGGCAACCACCACGAGGATGTTCGGCTGGTTCATGCGCTCGAGTCTGATCGCCCGGAGGGGGCGCGCCAAGTGGGTTCCCGCACACCGGGCCGGGGTGTGGATCAGTCTGCGGCGAGGCGGGCGACCAGCATCGCCTGCTCCTCGCCCGCGCGTTCGCCAGCGCTCAGCACGGTCTCGAGGTCGGGCAGGCCGCCGCCGTCGCATTGCAGCAAGGCGGTGACCAGATCGCGGCGGGCGTTGCGGTTGCTCGCGCTTGCGTTCGGTTCGGTGGCCAGCGCGAGCATGTCGCCGGGAGCGAGATCGAGTTCGGTCGGCTCGAGGCTCGCGGCGAAGGCGGTGCTGTCGCGCAGCCCCAGGGCCATGCCGCTGCGACCGTAGGAGCGGGCCATGATCTCGGCGTTGGGGTTGACCACCGTCAGGCGGTGGTCGCCGGCCTGGAGGCAGTGCAGGCTCTGGCGATCGGCCGGCAGTTCGAGCAGGCTGAACCAGGCGCACTGGCCGGTGTCGACGCAGTCGAGAGCCAGATCGTTGAGGCGGATCATGATCTCGCGGGCCTCGAGGCCGGCAGCGACCAGGCAGCGCAACGCGCCATGGAGGGTCGTGGCGACGAAGGCCTGCTGCAGCCCCTGGCCGTCGACCTGACCGAAGGCGATCAGGGTCTGGTCATCTCGCGTGAGGCAGTCGTAGAAGCAGCTGGTGAGCTGGCCGGTGCGCCTGTGCAGCAAGCGGCAGTCGAGCCCCGGGGCCTGCAGCTCGCTGGGCAGCAGCCGGCGCTGGAGCTCGGAGCAGCCCTGGAGATGGGAGCGTTGGTCCTGGGACACGGGCGTCTCCTCGTTCGGAGCGGCCGGCTTCTTGGCCACCACCCGGCTTGTGGCGATCTTGGCGGTCTGCTCGGCCTGGGACCGGCTGAGGATGACGTCGTAGGGCAGCATGTCGCCGAGCGCGACCGCCGGCATGTGGGCCAGGACGGAGGCCATGGCGGCCACAGTGCGTTTGGTGATCCGCCCCTTCTCGGTGGTCACGTAGCGGTGGAGCGAGGCGGTGAACGGATCGATCCATGCGCCGTTCTGCCGTGCGAAGATGCGCATTCGCGCTTCGGTACGCAGCAAGGCCGGCAGCTCGTGCTGCCAGCGGATGATCCGCAGCTCCGAGAGCGGCAGCGGCTGCGAGGGGCCGTTGCGTCGGCCGCCCTGCAGATGCGCTGCGCGGGTCCGCTCCAGCGATTCGCGCACTGCGATCGGGCGCCCGGTGTACGGCTCGATCCAGATGCGGCCATCGCTGGTGACCACCGTGAACGGATCTTCGCCGTCGCGCGGTGGGGTGAGAGCGAAAGTATCGCCCTGATCCGTGGCGACTGGGCTGGATGGCGCAGAGGCGGTAGGCACGGTTGGCTCCTCGAAAGTTTCCTTCGAGGTTATGCAGTGTGGGCGATGTGTCGACGATGCAATGCATATGATTCAAGCCGAAGCCATCGCATCGCGGGCCGGCTCACCGCCGGGCGCTCGAGTCGCCCGGCGGCGTGTCGGCCGCGGCGGTGCGACAGAGGACCTCGACCACCGGGCGCTTGGTGCTGTCCTGCGGCAGGACTGCGTAGAGCTGTTCGAGCAGCGTGCGATGGGTGCGCAATCGCGCGTGCCAGCGGCGCTGGCGTTCGTCGAGCCCGAGCCAGTCGCTGAATCCCACCCTGGCGATGAGCTGGCGATCGCGGAGGAAGTCGGGAATGCGACCGATCCCGAAGGCGATGCCCAGCGGGTAGTATCCGGGGCGCAGTTCGACCACCTGGCTGTCGTGCAGACGTTCGCCGGCGAGGCTGACGGTGGTGTAGCTGTTGCCGACATCAAGCTGGTAGAGACCGGCCTCGCGCACCTGGATCAGACCGAGCAGCAGCGAGCGGCACCGGGTCCGGTCATCAAGGATCGGCCAGCCGTTGATCAGCCAGCTGTCGCAATAGCCCCAGCTGTTGTCGTAAGCGGTCCAGACGGTGCCGCCGAAACGGACGCCATCGCTCGGGGCGGCGGTGGCCGGGTAATGCGTGCCGGCGACCGTGAGGCCGGATTGTGCCGCCGAGAGCGGGTCGCGCAGCGCGCCCAGCCAGGTCGCTTCCGGGGCTGAGATCGGGATCGGGCCGATGCGCAGCATGTCCTCGGGCACCGATTCGCGGCGGAATGGCCAGACCGGCAGGCTGGTGGCGGGGCGTTGGGCCAGGGGCTCCGGACGCAGCGGCGTCTCATGGCCGCGGGGATCGATCGGTTTGGCCCCCATGGTGTTGATCAGGCGTCGGGCGACGGTTTCCAGTTGCCAGCGCAGCCCGGCTTCGTCGTCCACGGCGAGGCAGATCAGTTCGCCCTCGCCGCCGATCAGCATGCAGTCGTCGGCGTAGACCGGTTGGAATTCGCCCTGCGGCAAATCGTTGATAGCCAGGATGACCGGTTCGGGGCCGGGTGCGACCACGGCCATGCGTGGCCGGCTGCCCTGGTTGAAATACTGGTCGCCGCCGACATCGGCCGCGTAGAGCCGTCCGGCGACGAGGTCGAGCGACTTCGGTGCGGTGTTGCTGTCGAGCAGGGGGCTGAGCTCGCTGATCAGCGCGCCGGTGGTGCGGTCGTAGACGTGCAGCCGGGTGAAGGGCGCCGGGCCTTCCTGATGGTGGCCGTTGTTGGTGCGGTTGATGTAGAACAGGTCCGCGTCGACCACCGGCGGTGGTCCGGGGTAGTGCGATGGGCCCCGGCTGCGCCACTGGCGTCGCGCCGCCACCGAGCCGTCGTCGCGTAGCCAGACGCGGATGCCTGCCTTCCAGCCGCTGGTCCAGCCCCCGAGCCAGCGGTCGTAGTCGGTCGCGGCGAACAGCGCCTGCTGCCCGACGACCGTCGGCACGGCGCCGGTGGTCGGCACCGCCAGCATGTGCTCGTGCAGCAGCGTGCCGTCGGCCGGATCGATCACGTCGCCGTGGGCGCTGATCCAGACGGTGGTCGCGTGATCGGAATGCCTCAGGGCCATCGGCTCCATCGCCGCGGTCGTCCCCGGGCGCAACAGGTGCCAGCGGCCCTCGCCGGTGGCCGCGGCGAGCACGCGGTATCCGATGCAGGTACGTGGCGGCGCATCGGCGTTTGCCGGCTGGATTTTCAGGCGCCAGGGCAGGACCAGGCGATCGCCGATCAGCCGCGGCACCAACAGCTCGGCTTCGTGCAGCTCGCCATCGACCGGGGGGGGCGTGGCGGCGATGCGCCAGCGCTGGGTGCCGTCGGTGCCGTCGTGGCGGGTGACCACGCCTTGGGCGGTAATGCGCAGCAGGTCGCCTGCATGTGCGCGCAGCGCGATCGGCTGGCCGCTGACCGCCACCTGCCAGTGCTGCTGCGCGTCGGCCAGACCGAGGCGCAGCATGCGCTCGCTGCCCGAGACCGCGCAGGCATCCTCGAGCAGGACCGCCTCGCCGGCGCCCGGCGGCAGCGGCAGGCGCCAGCGCACGTTGTCGCCGGTGAGCAGATCCCAGGCGATCGGCATGCCGCGTTCTCCGGGTTGGACTGCGAGCGGGGCGATGGTGGGCGGGGTGTTGCCGTCAGGCTCGACCGTGGTCGAGCGGTCGTCGCGGCGGATATGGATCCCGGTGGCGGCGAAGGGGATCTTGGTTGCGCCCACGGATTGGGTCGCGCCCTTGCCTCGCCAGGTCAGGCCGCGTACGCCGGCACGCAACACCAGTCGGTGATCGCCGGCGCTCAATTCGATCGGGAAGACGGCGGTGTCGAGCGCGTCAGCGCGTTCGTCGCCGTGCCAGACCAGGACCCCATCGAGCCAGCAGGCGCCGAGGTGGTGTGCCGGCAGCGCCAGCAGGTAGCGCCCGGCTGACGCGACGGTGATCTCAGTGGTGGCGAACCACACGAAGGCCTCGTCTTGTGCGCGTTCGGCCGCGGCGGCGAGCGCAGGCGGCAGGAAATGCGGTTTCACGTCATGGTGCTCGTGCCAGGGGACCGTGGCCCCATCGATCGCGACGGCGGCTTTGGTCGTGGGTAGCGGTTGGATGGGGGTGACCGGGCGGGGCGGCTGCGGTGCGGCGAGCCAGCGCCAGCGGGTGGGGTACGACCATTCGTGTGCGTCGTCGGGAACCAGCTGCGCACCTGCGTCCGTCGGCTGCAGCGCGCGGCCGGGGCCGGTGTGCGGGCCGATGTCGGTGTGGCCCAGGGGGCCGGCGCTGCGGTGGGGGGCGGGGACGGACGCTGCGGCCAGTTGCGCGAGCCGCGGAGCGAGTTCAGACAGCAGGGCGGCCGGGTCATAGAAGGTGTCGGCGAGCGCGCGACGGTGTTCAGGGAAGGGTCGGGCGGGATCGTGGTCGAAGGCCAGGCCGGCGGCGAAATCGCGCAACAGCTCCGCGGGATCCTCCGGCGTGTGGGTAGGCAGCTGCGGCAGGATGCTGCGCCGGGTGCAGTAGGCCATGCCGGCCGAGGGTCCGTCCGGGCCGTCCCCGGTGTAGCTGCCCACGTGCAGCGGTGCGAGCACGCCGTGGACCGGCGTCTCGTAGCTGCCGTAGGTGCCGTCGCTCGCGATGGTGGTGGCGATGCTGCGGCTGGCGTCGAGCGCGAGGTCGAAGCGGTAGTTCTGGTATTGCGGACCGCCGCCGGGCGGGTTGACCCAGGGGTCCGGATTGAAGCGGATGCGCAGGGTGCCACCGATGTGATCCGGGCTGACCTCCAGTCCGTCGACGCAGACGCGGTGGAAGGCGAGGTTGTAGTCAGGCGCGTCGGCCCAAGCCGTGATCGTGCCCTCCTCGTTCCACAGCACGCAGAGGTCGACTGCCCGGAAGCGGCGGGCGATCAGATTCGCCTGATCCCGGCGTAGCTGCGCCAGCTGTTCATCGCGGAAACGCTGCCAGAAGGTATCACCGACGTGCACCGACTCGTCGCCGCGCTCGCGCCTTCGCTCGACCCTGGCGGTGGCCAGGGCTTCCGCGCGTTCGCGTAATTGTTCCTCAGTATGCCGTTTGCCCGGCAGGCGGATGCCATGTGGCAGGTGCAGCCGCAGGCTCCAGCCGTTCTGTTCGGCCAGGTCCACATCGACCTGATACTGCTGGGTGAAGGGACGGCTGCGATGCACGCCGCCGAGGCGCCACTCCGGTACCGGGATCTGGGTCGGCGGGATGTGGTGGTAGACGATCGCGCCGTGCATGTCTTTGCGGAATTCACGGCGCGAGCTGGTCAGGTCGATCCGGCCTGCGAGCCGCTCGGGCTCGAGCGTGAGCTCGTCGGTGTCGATCGCGTGGAGGACGAAACGATGTGAGAGTTTGGGGCCGAGGTCGACCACCGCGTGCTGGCGCCACTCACCAGTCTGGCGCCGCAGCAGGAGATGGAGATTGCGATTGTAGACGCCGCTCTTGTCGATGAAGCGGCGGATGCGGTTGCCGTGGAACCGGACCGCGTCTTGAAGGGTGAGGCGCAATTCCTCGTGCACCGCGTCTCCGGCGTGCTGTGTGCGCAGTCGTTGCATCAAGCGCGCGTTGCTCGCTGCCGGTTCCGCGGCGGCGATATGCAGCGCCGGCAACAACAGAGCCAGCAGCAGCCCGTGGACTGCGGGAGGGGACATCGGGATGTAATTGGCGAACGAGCGCGACATGGGACCTCCGGCGAAGTGATCTCTGCGTTCGGCCTCGTGGCCATGGGCCGACGGCCAGCGGGCAGGGACTGCAAGGATCTACCGCCGAGTGCGCCCGGGGTTGGCCGTGAATTCGATAATTTCAGAACCGCGCCAGTCAGGCCATCTAATCGCGACAGGCGGCGTTGTGATGATCCCCGCCGCTGCCACCACGCCTGCCCCGGATCCCTCATGAGGGATCCGGGGCAGGGCCGGGCGGTGAGCCAGTCGGCGATCAGGGCCAGGGCCTGGGGAACGGATCAAGTCGGCATGGGTGCCGGCGAAGGTGTGTGTGGTCTGGGCGAAGGGGTAGGTTGCGGCCTCGAGCGTGACCGCGCCTTCGCCGTGGAGTGGTTCACGCGGCAACTCGAGTTCCTCCAGCGCTTGCTGGGCCAGCTCCTGGATCGCGACGACAGCCGGGCCAGCGGGCGCGTCGGCGTCGGGCGCGGGCACGGTGGCAGCCGTGGTCGGATCGTAGCGCCACAGGCCGTGGACGCTGCGGTCGTCGATCAGGCCCCGGCGGATGACAGCAGCCAACGCAACCGTTGCGCGGCGTGGGTGTCATCGCCAGGGCGGCCACGCAGGTGATCGAGCAGGGTCTGCGGATCGCGGTCGCTCAGCGCGGCGAGCTGGAGCGCGAAGAGATCCGCCTCGCGTTCGGGCACCGGGCCGTAGGCATAGCGCGGGCGCCGCCCGCTACAATGTCCCTTGGGGTGCGGGCGGCGCTCGCGCTATGAGCGCAGTGCGACGGGTGCAGGGCAAGCGCCTTGGCCGCAGCTGCGGCAGGGTGACGCAAGGCTCGCCCCGGGAGCGCCGGTCACCAGGTCGGCATGCCTTGTGGCGCCTCCACCTGCGTGCAGCCGCCCGGCGCTCTTTGGTGCTTGGGTCATAGTGACGCCGGTGGAGGCGAGGCATGGCCCTCATTTGCGAGCCTTGCGTCGCCCTGGCAGCTGCGGCGGGACCCGCGCAGCCGCTCAGCCGTCGTGTCGCTTGCACCAGGCGTTCATCGACTCCCAGCCTTCGGGCATGCGGCAGTTGTTGACCAGGCGACCGGTGTAGATGTAGCCACAGCGGGCGAAGGCGATGTTCATCCCCGGTTCGCAGGCGCGCGCGAGGGTGTAGAAGGAGCGGATGCCATGGTCGGCGGCAACGCGGTCCTCGACCCGCCGGATGAGATGACGCATCAAGCCGCGGCCGCGATGCGCGCTGAGGGTGGCACAGTCGCTGACTTCGGCGTTGCCGTTCTCGCGGTCGAGTTCGGCCGAGATCACCGCGGCCACGCTGCCGTCGGGGCCGGTGGCGATCTCGAAGTGGCTGCGACCGCTTGTGATGAGCATGGTCTGATGGTCCGGCGCAATCGGCGTGGGGTAGTCGCAGAAGGTGGCGGCGAGGATCTCCGCCAGCAGCGGGCCGTCGTCGCTGGTGGCGGTGCGCACGCTGTAGCCCTCGGCCAGCGGCGCTTCCTTCGGTCCGCGCTCCTCGGCGGTGGCGACGATCGCGTCGAGGTTCTCCGCCTCGTGATCGGTCGCGCGTTCCGGGTCGAGGAAGCGGGCCCAGATCTGGCAGTCGGCCTCGCCGTAGAAACCGGTGATCGTGGCCTCATGGACCATACCGGCTGCCGTCCACGGTTCGCGCTGCGCGTCGCGGACGTAGCAGGTCAGCTTGGAGAAAGGGGTGGGGGCATCGAGCAGGGCCTGGCAGGTGGCCGCGAGCCAGACTGGATCGGTCGCTTCGCTGCGCAGACCGAGGCACTTCACCCGGCGATTATGCCAATCGAATACAGTCTCGCCTCCGCCGGCGGAGGCGGCGAGCGGAAGGCTGGGGATGGCGGCCGGATCGGCCTCGTGTTCACGGATGGCACTATCGAGCAGGGGGGCGAAGGGGTCCATGCGGGCCTTTCGTCAGCGGAGGTGTGCAGGCAGATGGCGGCTCAGACGCGATCGACCGGGCCGCGCGGCAGCGGTGCCGTCGCGGTGGAGGATGCGTCGGATTCGCTCTCCATCAACTCGGCGATCCGGTGCAGCGAGCGGGCGATGGTGCCACGTTCCGCGTCGTCGAGGCGTGAGAGCGCCTCGACCAGGCGCCCCTGCAACGGCGACGGGGCGAGGCGGATCGCCTCTCGGCCCGCGTCGGTGGCGACGATGTTCACCACCCGGCGGTCGTGGGCGTCGCGCTGGCGATCGACCAGTCGCTTGCGCGCCAGGCGGTCGACGATGCCGACCACCGTGCTCGGCGACAGGTCCACCGCCCGCGCCAGCGCCCCGTTGGAGATCCGTTCGCGTTCGGCGATCGCCAGCAGGCACACGAGCTGGGGCGCGGTGAGATCGTGATCGTGCGCCATCTGGTGCGAGTGGCACTCGAAGGCGTGGATGATTCTGCGTAAGTCCTTGAGGATACACAGGTCTATGCGATCGACGGAAAGATCGCCCGCCTCGCGCGCGCCTCGTTCGAGGCGCAGGTCGAGAGCCCGATCACGGATGGACCCGGCAGTGGCAGTGGAATGTGGGCGTTCATGCATGTTGCAATGTTTCGACCACGAATTATCCTTGTGCGCCTACGTGAGTCAAGCAACGCCCGGCTGGCGCAGACACGGTGACGGTCGGGCCACAGGCAAAAGGAGTCTCGATGCCGACACTTTCCAAGCGCCAGGAACGGATCTCCAAGCACATTGGCAGTGATACGGCCCCGAGCCGTTGGCACGACTGGCGATGGCAGCTCAAGCATCGCATCCGCGATATCGCCACCGCCGAGAGGCTGCTCGGCGTCGAGTTCCCGCCTCAACGGCGCGCCGAGCTCGAATCCACGCTCGCGCGCTTCCCGCTGTCGGTCACGCCCTACTACCTGTCCTTGATCGACACCAACGACCTCGAGCAGGATCCCGTGTTCAAGCAGTCGATCCCCGCGGTCCAGGAGCTCGCCGTCTGCGACGAGGACATGTCCGATCCGCTGCACGAAGATCACGACTCGCCGGTGCCCGGCCTGACGCATCGCTACCCCGACCGCGTGCTGCTGCTGTGCAGCAACGTCTGCGCGATGTACTGCCGCCACTGCACCCGCAAGCGCAAGGTCGGCGACGTCGACTCGAT
>CAZTGE010000122.1:0-12765 GCA_964612995.1 uncultured candidatus Brocadiaceae bacterium
GGCGCCGCCCGCTACAATGCCCCTTGGGGTGCGGGCGGCGCCCGCGCTATGTGGGTTCCCCGCCTTTCGGCGAAACCTCAGCCTCATCCTGCTACGGCAAGCGACCGCCCACGATGCGACCTGGGAGCAACGCTGGCGCACCGTCGCCAGGCAGCCATGGCGAGTCCTCCGGCTCATGACCGGCCGTGCTGCCGCCTGAAACCGCGGCCTACGTGGACCGGACGAGCTGTGAGCGGCCCTGAACGATGGGTGCTGGACAGCGCTTCCGTCGCGGAGTAGGGTGAGTAAGGTGAAACGCAGCGCCGGCAACCGGTTATCGCTGCCATATGATGACCAGTCCGCGTGGAATCACTGAATGATCGCCTTCATCTCAGACATCCATGGCAATCTCCCCGCCCTCGAAGTGGTGTTGGAAGACATCGATTCCATCGGCACGGTCGATCGGGTCATCTGTCTCGGTGACATCGTCGGCTACGGGCCACACCCGGTCGAATGCTTCGAACGCGTGGCCAGCCGCTGTTCGCTGATGCTGATGGGCAACCACGAACACGCGGTCATCCACGGCCCCTATCTGTTCAATCCCAATGCCCGACGTGCGATCGAATGGACCAAGGAGCAGCTCTACAACGACCCGCAGAACGGTCGGCGGCGGCATCTGCTCGAACTGCTCGAGGGCCTGCCGGTCCGCTACGAGATCGGCGATATCCTGTTGGTCCACGCCTCACCGCGCGATCCCGTGATGGAGTACGTGCTCGAAAGCGACCTCTGGGAGGGGGCCAACCCGAGCAAGATGGAGGAGATTTTCGCCTCCTTCCGCCATCTCTGCTTTGTCGGCCACACCCATCGCCCCGGCGTGTTCACCGAAGACTGGTGCTTCCTTTCCTCCTCCGACGTTCCCGAATTCGACGTCAGCGATGGCCGCTACCTGATCAACGTCGGATCGGTCGGCCAGCCGCGCGACCGCGACCCCCGCGCCTGCTACACGCTGTTCACCGGTGACGCGCTCTATTTCCGCCGGCTTGAATACGACATCGAGCGGGTGGCGCACGATATCCGCGAGAACGACGCGTTGGGCAACCGCCTGGCCGAGCGTCTGTTCCGCGGCGAATGAGCCCATTCGCGTGCTGGTTGGCATGGCGCCGGGCCAGTGTCGCACCCTCATGGATGCGCGTCGGTTTTTCATTGGCGCGGATGTCCAGCGCATCTAGCCTCGCACCGCTTTGGACCCTGCGCATCTGCCGCGACGAGGAATGCTATGGCGACAGCTGAGGCGAGCGTGGTACTCGACAACAAGATGGGGCTTCATGCCCGGCCTTCGACGCAGATCGCCACGATCGCCGGTCGCTACGATTGCGATGTGCGCATCTCCAAGGATGGGCTCGAGGTCGACGCCAAGAGCGTGCTCGAGTTGTTGATGCTCGCCGCGGAATGCGGCTCTGAACTCGTGATCAGCGCCGACGGGCCCAATGCCGAGGCCGCGGTCGAGGAACTCAAGGAGATCATCGAGAACGGCTTCGGCGAACACGAAGTCGACGCGGAAGACTGAGCCCGTCCGTCCGGCCCATGCTCTGCTCCCGGCTTCTGCCGTCGCGTTCGTCCATCGCTGCCCATCACCCGGCCGATCGCAGGCCGGTACGTCAGGAGTGACGATGAGCGCGGTGCACGAGAGGCCGCCGGGGCGGATGTCACCCGCGGTGCTGATCGCGACCTGGTTCGGCCTCGGTCTCCTGCGCCCTGGTCCCGGTACCTGGGGCACGCTCGGCGCGATGGTCCTGGGGTTGATCTGGCAGCTGAGCGGGCCGCCGGCCGCCCTGCCGTGGGGATTCATCGGCGCGACCGTCTTGTGCACCGGCCTGGGGCTCTGGTCCTGCGCGCCGGCCAGCCGCCACTTCGGCCGTGAGGATCCGGGCGCGGTGGTGATCGACGAGGTCGCCGGGTTCTTTCTCGGCATGAGCGTGATAGGGCCCGGACACGCCGCGCGATGGCATAGCGCATTGGTCGTGTTCGCGCTGTTTCGCGCCTTCGACATCTTCAAGCCCTGGCCGATTTCGCGGCTCGAGAAACTGCCCGGATCCTGGGGTGTGATGTCTGATGACCTCGCCGCAGGTCTGGTGGCTGGACTGTTGACACTGGTCCTGCCGTTCTGAAGGATAGATCAGTTTGGATTCACGCGCTCGACCGAAGGACAGAGATCGATGACCCGTAGTCGCCGGACGCAGGCCGGGGAGAGCTCCCGCAAATCAGGCGGGCAGCGCCCTCAGCGTGTATCCTACCTCGGCGACGCGGCCAGCGCCCAGGGTTCCGATTCCGGTTTGCGACGCGTCAGCGGTGCTGGCGAGGAGCAGAGCGACTCAGTGCAGACCGGCGCGCCGCGGATGAAGCCGGTCGGCCTGCCGCTGCGGACCAAATTCCTGCTGGTGATGAGCGGTCTGACCGCGACCGCGATGATCACCCTGGGCATCATCCTCTCGATGATGGCCCATCGTTCGCTGTTCAACCAGGCCAAGCACAAGGGCATCGAGCTGACCAAGATGACCGCCCAGGTGGGTCGGGTGCTGCTCGACTGGTCGCGCGAGACGGGCGGGCGGGATCGCGAGTGGCTGCACCAGAAATTGACACACTATCTCGGCAACGCCACCCGTTGGGGCGAAGAGGACGGCACCTACAGCAACATCGACCTGGTCGAGTTTGACGGCGGCGATCTCAGCGCTCTGTTCTACGGCAACAGCACCGGCGACACCAGCAAGCGCGAGCCCTACCAGACCTCGGTCTACATCCCGCGCGAGGGCAAGGTCCGTCTGGAGGAGGACATCCGTTTCTACGGCATGCGCAAGGTGCTCGAATCGGGCAATAAGGTCCCAGTATACCGCTACCGGGTCAAACTCAACCACCCGACCAACGACGACTACACCGAAAACACTGTGGTGGTCGATGTGCGCAGCGACACCATCCACGAGGTCAGCCGCAACCTGTTCGTGATCGTCGCGGTCGCGGTGCTGGCGGTGATCGGTCTTGTGGTCTATTCCTCCAATCTCCTCGCCCGTCGGATCACGCGGCCGGTGCGTCTGTTGATGCGCGACATCCAGGCGGTGGCCAAGGGCGATTTCGATCATCGCACCAAGGCTCACTCCAAGGACGAGATCGGGGTGCTGGCCAACGAGTTCAACCGCATGACCCAGGACCTCAAGGTGGCCCAGAGCGCGCTGGTCGAACGCGAGAAGGCGCAATACGAGCTGAACATCGCCCACGAGGTCCAACAGCAGCTGCTGCCGGCGGAGATCCCCCAGATCCCCGGCTACGACCTGTCCGCATTCTACAAGGGTGCGGCTGCGGTCTCCGGCGACTACTACGATGTGTTCTCGCTCGGCGACGGCCTGTGGGGGCTGATCGTCGCCGACGTCTCTGGCAAGGGAGTGCCCGGTTCGATGGTCATGGCGGTGACCCGGACCATCGTACGTCTGGTGGCGCAGAAGCATCTGCACAACGCGGCCGAGACGCTCAAGGAGACCAACCGGCTGATCGCCAAGCAGATCAAGCGCGGGATGTTCGTCACCGCGTTCTACGCCGTGCTCGAACAGCATTCCGGCCGCCTGTTGTTCGCCAGCGCCGGTCACAACCCGATGGTGATCTACCGCGCGGCCCAGCGCGGCTACGAACTGGCCCAGCCCAAGGGCATCGCCATCGGCTTCAACGAGGGCCCGCTGTTCGACAAGACCATCCAGGAATTCCAGACCAACCTGGCGCCGGGCGACGCGATCGCACTGTATACCGATGGCTTTCCCGAGGCGATGAACGAGCGCAACGAGGAATTCGGCGACGATCGCTTCCACCAGTGCGTCGCCCGTTACGGACAGTATCCGGCCCAGGACATGATCCGTGGCGTGCTTGGCGAACTCACCAAGCACCGCGGCCGGGCCGCGCAGAGCGATGATCTGACGATCATTGTTGTCAAGCGCAGTTGATGGGGCGCATTGGTTTCAAAGGGGGGCAAGCCCCCTTTGGATCCCCCGTGTCGCTCCGCCTCGCTCGCCCGGTCGCCCGGCCACCTGCGGGAGCGCCGATCACCAGGTCGGCATGCCTTGCGTCGCCTCCACCTGCGTCCAACCGCCCGGCTCTCTGGGGCTTGGACCATGGTGACGCAGGTGGAGGCGAGGCATGGCCCTCATTGACGAGCTTTGAGCGGCCCTGGCGCAGGTGGCAGGGTGGGCGTTGATCGTTGGTGATTGGTCGACACAACTCCTTTGCCGGCGCGAGAGCCCGGCGGGAAGGGGGCGTGCGTGCGGCTTGCTCAACGGACGGGGCGGATCGATGCCAGCGGAATCCGCAAGGTCTTCGATCTGGCGCGCAGCATGCGCGATCCGATCAATCTCTCGATCGGTCAGCCGGATTTCGATGTTCCGGACCGGATCAAGCAGGCGGCGATGGAGGCGATCCGTGACGGGCGCAACGGATACACTCCGACGCAAGGCATCGCGCCTCTGCGTGCCGCGATCGCCGAGGAGGAGCGCCAGTATACCGGGCGCAGCTACCCTGAAGGGGGGATCCTGGTCACCAGCGGCGTGTCGGGTGGCATCCTGCTGGCGCTGATGGCCTTGGTCGATCCCGGTGACGAGGTGCTCATTCCCGATCCCTATTTCGTGATGTACAAGCATCTGGTGCGTCTGCTCGGCGGCGTGCCGGTCTACCTCGATACCTATGCCACCGACTTCCTGGTCGAACCGCAGGCGCTGCGTGCGGCGATCACGTCGCGCACACGGCTGCTGCTGCTCAACAGCCCTTGCAATCCCACCGGTCGCATCCTGCCCGCCGACCGGCTCGAGCAGATCGCGGCGGTCTGTCGGGAAGCCGCCATTCCGGTGCTCAGTGACGAGATCTATCGCGCTTTCGCCTACGAGCCGGCGCCCTCGATCGCCGCCTGCTACGAGGATACCCTGGTGCTGGCCGGCCACAGCAAGGCCTTCGGGATGACCGGTTGGCGTCTGGGCTACGCCTGTGGACCGGAGGAGCTGGTCCAGGCGATGGCGATGATCCAGCAGTATTCCTTCGTCTGTGCACCGGCCGTGAGCCAGTACGCCGCGCTCGCCTGTCCGGCGGTCGACATGTCCGGTCATCTCGCCGATTACCGGCGCAAACGCGACCTGATGGTCGATATCCTGTCTCCGGCCTTCACGGTGGCGCCGAGCGATGGCGCATTCTACCTGTGGATCGAGGCGCCCAAGGGCATGAGCGGCAGCGGCTTCGTCGAGCGGGCGATCGCCGCGAACGTGTTGATCATTCCCGGTGCGGTGTTCAGCGAGCGCGACACCCACTTCCGGGTCTGCTATACCGTGGCCCACGACCGGCTCGAAGCCGGAGCCCGGCGACTGGTCGAACTCGCCGGTTGATCATGTCGCCGGGGTCGTGTCACGACGACGATGGCGACGGTTTCCGCGATTCGATCGATTGCGGCGGCTGCGTCACCACGCGTGTGGGCTTCGGGCTCGCCTTGCCATAGTCGGCCCCAGCGGCCGTCTCAACGGTGGCCGGGCGGCTTGCCGAGACTGTGATCGCGCAGGGTGTCGCGCCGACCGGCGATGCGTTCGGCGATGGCGGTGAGCGTGGCTTCGAGCCACATTGAAGTGTGACTGGCCGGGAGGTAGTCGGCCTCGCCGAAGTCGTCGACGCGTTGCTGTTCGCTGAGGTTCTTGGCCTTGCGGAAGGCGCGCGTGTCGCCGCGTCCATACACGGCGTAGGTGCGCCCGCCGCCGCGGCGCACGACCGAGAAGCCGGGGATGTCGGTCGGCCCGTCGGCGACGTAGATCATCTGGTCCATGGGCACCCGGCGTTGCTCCGGCGGGATGGCGTCGTTGACGCCGATCGCCGGTTCGGCGTTGCTGCCCTTGTTGATCTCGAAGATCGCGCGGGTCTTGGTGGTGTTGTCGAGCACGTAACCGAGCTGGCGCAGCTGGCGTGGCCGTTCGGGTGGCGGGGTGTCGAGGAAGCCGGGCGGGGCGGGGTCCTCGATGAACTCGCAGGCCCAGACCCCGTCGACCTGATCGGATACCGGGCTGCCAGCGATCATCTGGTACAGGCCGTTGGAGAGGATGTGGTGCTCGACGGTGATGCCGTGGCGCTCGAATGCGGGTTGGGCTACCACCGATCGCAGGCGCGCGAAGATCTCCGGCACGCCGGGATAGAGCGGCACTTTGGCCCCGAGCTCCCGCAGCAACGCGTTGTCGAGCCCGGGAAAGCGGCCGGTCTCGACGTAGGTCAGCATGTGGTTGAGGTACATGGTGTCTTCGCTGACGTGCGCGAGGCCAGCGGCACGGTAGCGCTGGGCGAGGCCATTGGTCTCGGCCCAGAACACTCCGGGATCGACGTCGAAATGCGCGAACAGGGGTTCCTGCATGTAGCCAGGGGAGAGGGTGCGATCGAAATCCCAGAGGACGGCGATCACCGTCTGGGGAAACAACTGCTCACTCATGGTTCGGACGCGGCCTCGCGGTTCTGGACACTCTCGATCGCAGGCGCCATCAGTTGGTCGATTGCGGTCCGGTGGCGGGGTCCTCGCCAGGGTTCTGTTTCGCGGCCGCCTGCTGGGCGACGGCGGCCGCGAGTTGATTGGCGTCGAACGGCATCAACGGGAGATTGGCGTGCATGCACAGGTTGTTGACCTGGGCCACGAGCTTGGAGCAGCCGAGAACCATCAGCGTGCGGTAGAACTGGTTGTTGCTCTGCTGCTTGGGATCGAACTTCTCGTCGGTGGTGAACAGGATCCGCCAGCCGCCACGCGCGAACGGCTGCTCCTGACCGTCGACCAGCAGGCCGAGGGAGACGATCGCCGTGTGCATGGTCCCATCGGGGCTGGAGGGGAGGAAGTGCAGGCCGCCGTTGACTTTGATCTCGCCGTTGCCGGTATTGCCCTTGTTGGGCTGCTGCATGGCGATCCCGTCGAGGAAATCGCGGCTGATGTCGAAGCGCATGGTACTGTCCACTCGCCGGAAAGGGTGCTGATGAAGCCGCGACCGGCGGTCGCGCGGCGGGCGCATGCTAGTAGCCGGTGGGCGTCGATCAACGCTGGCGCGGTGGCGTGCACGTTGGGCTGCGCCGGATGTCGGCATGGTCGATGCGATGGAGCCGCCTCCCGCCGTCGCGGTGGTCTCAGGGGGTCCTCAGTGAGCGGAAGTGCTCAAATGGAACGATGTTTGCAAGCAGCGCCGGCAACGTGCCAGAATGACCCGATCGGGTCGGCTCGCGTCAGATGGCTGATTCACACGGTGGTCGGTCCAGGTGGCGCTAATGGCTGAAAATGGTGGGACGGTACTTCGTCTACGCCACGAACGCATTGCGCGAGGAGCGAGTATGAGTCCAGACGAGGGGGCGACGAGCGACGCTGCACCAGCGCCGATCATCGCCAGAGGCCTGAGCAAGTACTATGGCGGATTCACTGCCATCGAGGATGTGAGCTTCGAGGTGCCGCGTGCCTCGATCACCGCCTTCCTCGGCCCCAACGGTGCGGGCAAGTCGACAGCCATGCGCATTCTGACCGGCTACCTCGCGCCGAGCATGGGCACGGCGCTGGTCAACGGGTACGACGTCATCGAGTCCCGGATCGAAGCCAGCCGCCAGTTGGGCTATCTGCCCGAGAACGGTCCGCTCTATCAGGACATCTCTCCGGCGGTGTTCCTGCGGTACTGCGGCCGCGCCCGGGGCATGGCTCCGGCTGCCTTGCAGGAGGCGCTCGACCGCGTGGTCGAGCAATGCCGGCTGACCGAGGTCTGGCACAAGACCATCAGCAAGCTCTCCAAGGGCTATCGCCAACGCGTCGGCCTGGCCCAGGCGATGCTGCACGATCCGCGCGTGCTGATCCTCGATGAGCCGACCTCCGGCCTCGATCCCAACCAGATCCAGCTGGTGCGCCAGCTGGTCCGCAACCTGGCCAAGGATCGGACCATCCTGCTGTGCACGCACATCCTGCAGGAGGTCGAAGCGGTGGCCGATGGCGTGCTGCTGATCAGCGAAGGGCGTATCGTGTTCCGCGGTACCCCGGATGAACTCGCGGCCGGGTCGACGCTCGAGCAGCGCTTCCGTGAATTGACGAAAGGAGTGGTGGCATGACGACGATGCTGAACCCCCACGGCATCGCCGCCGTCTTCCGGCGACAACTGCACAGCTATCTCGGCAATCCGCTGGGCTACATCTTCATCCTGTTCTTCGTCTGCCTCTCGGCCGGGCTGCTGTTCTTCCCCGACCAGTACGCCAAGCTCGGCGTGACCAATTTCGGTTTGCTCTATTCGGTGATGCCGATCCTGCTCATGGTCTTCGTGCCCACCATCGCCATGCCGGCATGGTCGGTCGAGCGCGAGCAGGGTACCGAAGAGCTGATGCTGACCATGCCGGTGAGCGTGCTCGACGCGGTGCTCGGCAAATTCTTCGCCGTGGCCGGGTTCTTCACCGTCGCCATGGCCTTCAATCTGACTCACCTGTTCTTCCTCGCCTACCTCGGCGATCCCGACTGGGGTCTGATCGCGGTCAACCTGTTCGGTTGGTGGATGGCCGGTATCGCCTTCGCCGCGCTCGGCCTGCTGGCCAGCGCGATGGTCGCCCACCAGGCGATCGCCTTCGTGCTCGGGGTGCTGCTCTGCGCAGTGGTCGGGTTCGGTTTCGAGTGGGCGACGAACGGCTGGTTCCGCGGGTTGAACAACGGTCTGGTGGGCATCGGTTCAGTGTTCTCGGCGCTCGGCGTGACCATCGCCGGGCTCGCGCTGACCTGGCTGGTGATCAACGCCCGCACCACCTGGCACGCCCAGGCCCAGGGCAAGGCGGTGATGGCGGTGGTCAACGTCGCGCTCGGCCTCGCCCTGTGCGTCAACCTCGCCCTGATCGGCCAGCGGTACCATCTCAACGCCGATCTGACCATGGAGGGGGTGAGCTCGCTGCACCCGGCGAGCGCCGAGGTCCTCGATGAGCTGGACGCCCCGGTGGTCCTGACCGTGGTCATCAGCCAGAACCTGCCCGAACAGCTTCAGGTCCGGAAGCAGGAGATCCTCGACATGGCCCTGGCGATCGAACGCGCCGGCGGTGACGAGGTGGTGGTGCGCTACAAGTTCCCCGAGAACGACGTCGGCCCGATCGCCGACGAGGCGCGCGAGCAGTACGGCTTGATCACGCGTCAGGTGGCGAGCGAGAGCATCGCCCGCACCACCAACGTGCATGTCTTCCTCGGCGCGGTCGCGGTGGCCGGACCCTACATGCAGACCATCCCCTTCTTCGACAGGGGGCTGCCGATCGAATTCGAGATGGTCCGGGCGATCCGGACCGTGGCCCGGCGGCAGCAGGCCGCCCTGGCCGCGCCCGCCGCGCCCGCCGATGACGGGGAGACCGCGGACGATGCGGCGGATGGTGATGAAACCGTCGCTGGCGACACGGACCTCGGCCTGCCGGTGCTCGGGATCGTCTCCACCGGCTTCAAGCTCGAGGGCGGTTACGACTTCACCGGCGGCTCGTTCCAGGAGGACCCGCGTTGGGCGATGGTTCAGGAATGGGAGCGCCAGTACGAGGTCCGCGCCGTGGCTCTGCGCGAGCCGGTCAGCAGCGATATCGACGTGCTGGTCGCCGCCGGCCCGAGCGACCTGACGCCCGATCAGATCGGCCACCTCTACGATTACATCTGGGCCGGTCGGCCCTGCATGCTGATGGTCGACCCGTTCCCGCTGGTCGATCCGAGCATGGCGCCGAGCGAACCGCGCGAGCAGCCGCCGCAGAACAACCAGATGCAGCGGCAACCGCCGCCCGAGCCGAAGGTCGAGCTCGCGCCGCTGATGCGCGCTCTGAAGGTCGACTTCGATACCGACCGCCTCGGTTGGACCGAGTTCCCCATGCCTTCGCCGATCGAAGGCCAGATGCAGGGGTGGTTGCGACCCCTGGTCGGCTGGCTGCGGCCGGATGGCGGTGGCATCCTCAGCGAGGGCAAGGGCGCGGATCTGACCGAGGCGCTCGAGAGCGTGGTCATCCTCGCCGGTGGCGTGTTCTACGAAGGGCGCACCGGTGACAGCCAGACCACCATAACCCCGCTGCTTCGCCTGCCGGCCGAGGTCGGCCATGGCAGCAAGGCGCTCGATGAGATCTTCGTCAAGATGCCGACGTGGCGCGGTGGCGGGCGCATGCCGCGTCCGAATGTGCGCTACCTGCCCGAGGACGAGGCGCGCACCCCGCTGCAGGCGGCCTGGATCGCCGGCAGAATGGCCTACCCGCAGCTGCCCGAGACGCCGCCGACGCCGAGCGAGGACGACGCCCAGCCCGAGCGCCCCGAGGCGGGCGCCTTGAGTGAGAACGAGATCAACGTGATCCTGATCGCCGACGTCGACATCGCCGGTGACCAGTTCTATTACGCCTACGCCAACGCGGCCGGCACTGGCGCGGCCAACGAGAGCGCCGAGGCGCGCGAGGTGCGTGCGATCTTGTCGTCGATCGGCAACGTCGCCTTCCTGAGCAACGTCATCGATGCCCTGGCCGGAGATCGCAAGCTGCTCGAGGTGCGCAGCCGACGCGACAAATATCGCAGCCATCTGGCGATCGACACGATCAAGGAGGCCAACGCGGCCAAGATGAGCGAGCTGCGCGAGGAGCTCGAACGCAAGGCCGATGCGGAGATCCAGAGCGTCCGTGAGTCGTTCAGCCAGTCGGTCAGCCAGATCAAGGGCGAAGACACCGACGCGCTCTCACAGACGCAGGCCCTGTTCAGCACCCAACAGCGCCTGCAGCGCGACCTGCAGGCCAAGATCGAACGCATCGAGAAGAAATCCGAGCGCAAGATGCGCGAGGCCGCGGCCGAGCTCGACCAGGAAGTGGTCGCCCACTGGTGGTGGATCCGCTGGCTGTCGGTGCTGGTGCCGGCGGTACTGATCCTCGGTCTGAGCATCGTGGTGCTCAGCGTGCGCAAGATGAACGAACGCGTCGACATTCCCGCGGCGCGGAGGAGGAGCTGAGATGAGCAAGGAAGCACTGACCGCCGTTCTCGCGATCCTGGTCGTGCTCACCGGCGTGGCCGCGTGGTGGCCGCGGCCGGAACCGGAGAGCTTTCGTGAAGACCGCTCGGGCCAATTCATCGCACGCAAGGACGTGCTCCCGCTCGAGGTCGAGCGCATCGCCATCAGCAGTCTCGATATCGACGACGGCCAGATCGAGAAGATCGTGGTCCGCCAGGAGGACCAGCAGTGGTACATCGCCAGCCGGTACGACTACCCGGCCGACGGTCCGGCTGAGGGGGACAAGGGCAATCAGGTCGCACAGGCGCTCACCGCCGCGACCAGTCTGACCTACGGTCGGATGGTCACCGACGACGCCGTCGAGCATGCCAACCTGGGCGTGCGCAATCCCAACGATTTCGAGCCCGGTGATCCCGAGGACGCGTTCGGCATCCATGTCGAGCTGATCGACAAGCGGGGGCAGGACGTGCTCGACCTGATCGTCGGCAACGAGGCGAGCGAACTCTCGACGCAGGAGTACAAATACCACTACGTCCGCCATCCGAACCAGTCGGCCGTCTATCTCGGCAAGTACGAGGGCTTCAGCGAGGATTCCGAGGCACAGTGGGTAGACACCAATGTCACCGCGATGCTCAGCACCGATTTCAAGGACTGGGTCGAGCCCGATTTGATGAAGCTCGAACGCGACCAGGTGCGACGTCTGACCATCGACGAGCACTCGGTCGACTTCAGTCAGGAGGCCCGTCTGGTCCAGGGGCCGACCACCGTGCTCGTGCGTGCCAGCAGCGATACCGACTGGCACAGCCAGCAGCTGCCCGAGGGCCAGGAGATCGACAAGGACGCGGTCAACAAGGTCATCAGCGCGCTCGATGCGCTACGGATCAAGGATGTGACCAAGCCGGCGGCCGATCTCTCCTCGTATGGTTTCTATCGCACCAAGGAGGGGGTGCTGGTCGATGTCGGTCAGGCCGGCTCCACCGGCGTGACCACCAACCAGGGCTTCGCCTTCGATCTCTATTTCGGCATCACCACCGGCAGCGGTGTGGAGGCCGGCGAGGACGGCCAGGGCGCGAGCAAGCCCGATCGCTTCATGGGCGTGCTGGTGTCTTACGACGAGACGATGGACGAGGAGATCCCCGAGAAGCCGGCCGAGCCGGTCGCCCCCGCGCCCCCGCGCGAGCCCGAGGCCCCCACCGAGAGCGGCAACGCCGAACAGGACACCGCGGCGCAGCAGGAATACGAGGCGGCCAAGGCCTCCTACGAGAAGGCGCAGCGGGAATACGAAGCCGAGCAGAAGCGTTACGAGGAGGCCACGGAGGCCTATCCACAACGGACCGAGGAGTGGGAGCAGTCCGTTGCCGAGCACAAGCAGCGTCGGGCCGAGAAGGTAGAGGAGCTCAACGGCCGGTTCGTTGAGTACCTCTACGTCGTCGGAGACGAGCGCTTCACCAAACTGCATCCAGAGGGAGCCACCCTGTTCAAGGCGCCCGAGCCGGAAGAGGACGAGGCGACGAGCACGACCGGCCCCTAAGCCCGGATCCCTCATGAGAAATCTGCTGCAAAACCGTATCGCACCGCCATTACAGGACTTCTCTCGGTCGGCGGATCCTCACGTAGCGCTGCTACGCTCCGGTTCGCCTCGGTCGCGAAGCCCTGTACTGACAGCACGCTACGACTTTTCGCGACGATCCTCATGAGGGATCCGGGCTAGCCCGGATCGCTCATGAGAAATCTGCTGCAAAGCCGTATCGCACCGCCATTACAGGACTTCTCTCGGTCGGCGGATCCTCACGTAGCG
>CAZTGE010000123.1:0-12566 GCA_964612995.1 uncultured candidatus Brocadiaceae bacterium
GACAGAGGCGCGTGGGGGTACGCGCCAAAGGCGCGAGGGGGCAGCGCCCCCTCTGTAAAAAGAAAGCCTCAGCTCTGAGCGAATTCCTTGAGCTTGGGTGCCGGCATCGAGCCGACGTGCTTCTTCGCCACTTCGCCGTTCTTGAACAGGATCAGGGTCGGGATGCTGGTGATGCCGTACTGCTGGGCCAGATCCTGTGCCTTGTCCACGTCGACCTTGACCACCTTGACGGTGCCTGCGAGTTCGGTCGCCAGCTGATCGATGATCGGTGCCATCATCATGCACGGGCCACACCATGTGGCCCAGAAGTCGGCGAGGACCGGGATGTCCGACTTGAGGACTTCCGCTTCGAAGTTGTCGCTGGTGAGCTCGGTGGCCATACTGTACTCCTACGAGTGGGTGGCGAGTGAATCTAGGTGACGGTGGGCGCGTGTGCAATCCCATACTCTGACGCGCCGACGGTGTTTGGCCCCTCATGCCCACGCGTGCCCACTCAGGCCCATGGGCCTGAGTGGGCACCAGCCATATTCGGGATCCCATCGTACGCGATGGGGTCTGGCGTCGAGTGGTGGTGGGCGGGTGCGTTTCGGCGCAGCCGATCCGCCCGCGGCTGAATCTGCAGGCAGATTCAGGCGAACCAACAAAGCCAGGGGGGTAGGTCCTCACTGCGTGAGGACCGTAGGGGCGAAGCCCCCTGAGCAGTCATGCCCACGCTTCGTTGAGCGACCGGCCGACAGAGGCGCGTGGGGGGGCGGCATCGGGCAGCGGTAGCAGGCCCCAGTGGGGCCTGCGGCTGGCGCAGTGCGACGAGTGACAGCGGGGAAGCCGAGGGGCGCGTGAGGGTGCGAGGGGCAGCAGGAGGCGTTCACGCCGGGTCCGATTCCGCGTCCGGGCGCCGCAGCACCAGCAGGGTCACATCATCGTGGCGGACAGCGGCGGTATCCGGGCGAGCGAGGGCTCGGGCGGCCGCGAGCAGGTCGCCGGCAGCACCATCGGTGGCGGCGAGAGCTGTCGCGAGGCGGGTCGCACCGACGGGCTGGCCGTCGGCGGCGGGGGCCTCGAGGATCCCGTCGGAATAGAGGAGCAGACTCGCGCCATCGTCGAGCGTGCCGGTGGCCTCGGGGAAGGTGACGTTCTCGAGCAGGCCGAGCACCGGCCCGTCGGTGGCGAGTTCGGCGATTGCGCCCTGGCGACTGCGGCGGAGCACCGGTGGATGGCCGGCGGTGGTGTGGGTGTAGGCCCCGGAGAGCGGGTCGTAGGCGACCACCGCGAGGGAGACGAACTGGCGCGAGCGCAGCAGGTCGGGCGTGAGCTGGCGATTCACGCTTGTGAGCAGCTCGCCCGGGGCGAGGCCCTGATCGATGCCGGTGCGCAGGGCGGTGCGGACCATGGCCATGGTCAGGGCTGCGGCGAGATCGTGGCCGGAGACGTCGGCGACGATCAGGGTCACCAGGCAGCCGTCCCAGATATGGTCGTAATAGTCTCCGCCGACGCTCAGCGCCGGCTCGAGGTAGCCGGCGAGTTCGGCGCCGGCCACCGCCGGCAGCTCCTGTGGCAGGAGCTTGCGCTGGATGGTGGCGGCGAGTTCGAGCTCGTGACGCATGACCTCGGCCCGGCGCAGATCGCGCTGCTGGCTGAGCGCGAGCAGGTAGGCGGCAGCCTGGGCGCCGACGATCTCGGTCAGCTTGGCGTCGTTGCTGGTATAGGCCGGGCCGTCGGGGCGACCGGCGAGGATCAGGCCTTCGCGCCCGGCGGGCGAGACCATCGGCGTGAGGCAGAGGCTGCCGGCGACGGCGTCGCTATCGGGTTCGCGCAGGATCGGCGGCAGCTCACCGGCGTCGATCAGCCGCGGGGCCTCGCGCGCCTCGCCGATGCCGCAGCACTCCGCCTGCGTGACGATGGCCGGATGCTTCCGCGGGGGGGGCATGCCCCAATGCGCCAGGCACCGGTCGGTCGCGTCTTCGCGGATCAGCACGGCACCGCGCCCGCCGAGGCGGCCCTCGAGCAGTTCGCCGAGCAGGCGTGCGACCGCTGCCCGGTCCTCGCAGCCGGGCAGTCGACGGCCGAGGTCATCGACGAGCGCGAAGTCGGTGTAGGTGTCGACCAGCGCTGTGCTCAGGCTCTCGACATCACGGCACTGGCCGGCGCAGGCCGCGACCACCCGCTCCACCTGTGCGCGCTGGGCCGCCGTCCATGATGGCGGCGTGCCGAGTTCGAGCTCCGGCTGTCCGGGCAGGGGGCGCCAGGCGAGTTGTGCGTCGTCCCCGAACAGCAGCTGGCCGGTCTCGCGTACCCGCAGACCGATGGCCGCGTCCGGGTCGAGGGCCTCCGGCAGGCGGTTGGCCAGCTCCGCGTGGGCGAAGCGGGCGGGCTGATTGGCGGTTGAGTTGCCCATGCCTGGGCGAATCCTAGCCTGCGTGCCCGGTCCGGCCAGTGGCCGTACGGGCGATGGGGAGGTTCCCGTGCGACCGGTCACCGTGCTGCCCAGCCTGCTCTCCGCCGATTTCTCCCAGCTCGCCACGGAGCTGGAGCGCTGCGAGGCCGCCGGCGCGCGGCGCATCCATCTCGACGTGATGGACGGGCATTTCGTGCCCAACATCACCATCGGCCCCCCGGTGATCGCGGCGATCCGTGCGCGCACCGCGCTGCCGCTCGATGTCCATCTGATGATCAGCGATCCGGTACGGTATCTCGGCGCCTTCCGCGAGGCGGGTGCCGACACGATCTACATCCACCCCGAGGCGGTCGGTCCGCGGGCGATCGATGACGCGCTCGAGGCGCTGCGTGGATCGGGCGCCGAGACGGGCCTGGCGTTCAATCCCGATACCGATGTGGCGATGTGGATGGATGCGATCGACCGCGTCGACAGCGTGATGCTGATGACCGTCTACCCCGGCTTCGGCGGTCAGGAGTTCATCGGCGCAGTGCGTCCACGATTGCGCGCGCTGCGCGCCGCGCGCCCCGGGCTGCCGATCCAGGTCGACGGCGGTATCGGGCGCGAGACCGTGCCGCTGGTCACCGCCGACGGCGCCGACCGCCTGGTCACCGGCAGCGCGTTCTTCAAGGATCCGGATCCGCCAGGTTTCCTGCGCTGGGCCGAGGGGCATCAGGCCTCGTGAGTGCCGATGCGACAGACGGCCCCCTGATGGTGACCCGGGCGCTGGTCGAGGCGCGCGAGGCCGACCAGTGCGCGCCCTACGCCATGCGGGTGGCGGAGAGCCGCGGTCGCGCGCATCGCTGCGATCCGGATCCCTACCGCACCGACTACCAGCGCGACCGCGACCGCATCGTGCACGCCCGCGCCTTCCGCCGTCTGGCCTACAAGACCCAGGTGTTCGCCAACACCAGCGGCGATCTGTTCCGCTCCCGGCTGACCCACACCATGGAAGTGGTGCAGCTGGCGCGGGTGCTCGCGCGCAGGCTGGGGCTCAACGAGGATCTGGTCGAATGCATCGGTCTGGTCCACGATCTGGGTCATCCGCCCTTCGGCCATCGCGGCGAGGACATGCTCGCCGAGCTGATGGCCGACTGCGGCGGTTTCGAGCACAACCTCCAGGCGCTGCGCATCGTCGAGCAGCTGGAGCGGCGCTACAGCGAGTTCCCCGGGCTCAACCTGACCTACGAGGTCCGCGAGGGGATCGTCAAGCACGGCGCGGGGTCGGGGACGGTGGCGGTGCCGCCGCATTTCCACCCCGCCGAGGCGCCCCTGCTCGAGGCGCAGCTGGTCGACGAGGTCGACAGCATCGGGTACGACTGCCACGACATCGACGACGCCCTGCGTGCGGGGATCGTCGACCTCGAGGCCTTGCAGGGGGCCGCCCTGTGGCGTGGCGCCTGGCAACGGGCGCTCGACGCCTCGCCCCGGGGGGCCGGGCGCAAGCTGCTGATCGACAAGGCGGTGCGTTCGCTGCTCGACGCGCTGGTCAACGACCTGGCCGAGGAGACCACGCGTCGCCTCGCCGCCGCCGGCTGCGCCACGGTCGCGGATGTGCGCGCCGTGCATGACCCGCTGGTGGGGGTCGGCGGCAGCATGGGCGCGGCCAAGTGCGAGCTCGAGGAGCTCCTGTTCGCCAATGTCTACCGCGACTACCGCGTCAACCGGACCTTCCACCGCGCGCGCCGGGTCATCGCCGAGCTGTTCGCGTTCTACCGCGACCATCCCGATTGCCTGCCCGACGAGCATCAGGCCCGGATCGCGACGACCGGGCTCGAGCGTACCGTCAGCGACTACATCGCCGGCATGACCGACCGCTACGCCCTTGAGGAGCACGCGCGGCTGTTCTGAGCCCTTCCCGGGGGCGCAGGAGGGCGAGCGCAACGCCCTGCGATTCCCGGCTCCGGCGGCCTTGCGCCCTGTGGACCCCTGTCTACCCTGTGCCCGCCGCGCCCGGCCCGAGTGGATCCCGGGCGCCGGAGGGATGCGATGAGCAAGGACAGCACACAGTCTGGCGGCGAGAGCGGCGGCGGCAAGATGCCGGCGAGTTCGCACAGCTTCGCCCAGCAGTCGATCGTGATCCTGCTGATCGTGGCGGTTGGCGTGCTCTTCGGCATGCAGCCGATCCTCGGCTTGCTGACGGAGAAGAAACGCACGGTTCTCGGCGATATCGACGAGAAGGACGTGCGGCGTTTCGCCACCACCTGCCGCCAGTTGCAGCAGGCCATCAACCCGCGCGGTTATGGCCCGCCGTATTTCGTCGTCAGCCGGCAGGCAGAGGACGAGATGAGGCAATACGCCCAACGCCTGCAGATGGCGGACATCGCCGAGGACGAAGGCCTGATGCCCAAGGGCGAGACGCTCGAACAGCTGGTCGATGAGTTCCTCGAGCGCGAGATGCAGGCCGGACCCGAGCAGTCAGCGTCGACCTACGGCCAACTGCTGCTCGAGGACGGATCCGTCGACCGTAGCCGGGTCGAGCGCTACGTGGCGGTCGACGCTGCCATCAGCGCGCTGCAGGCGCGCTACGTCGTCACGCCGGTACTGCCGCTGAACATGGCGGAGAACATTGCCGGCTTTGGGGCCCCGCTCAACCGGCTGCTCGATCAGCCCATGTCCCAGCAGCTCGGGCAACTGGCCGACCGCGTGGGCGTGTACGAGGTGAGCGTGCCGGTGACCGAGGCGATGATCGCTGCCGAACGCGAAGCGGTGTCAGACGATGCCGTCGCGGATGCCTATGAGGATCTGCGCGAGACCCATTTCCGCATCCCGGCCGCGCGTGAGGTCACCCTGGCCGTGGCCGACGCCGAGACCATCGTCAAAGCGGTGAGCGTAGACCAGGAGGCGATCACCGACTACTACGAAGAGAACACGCAGGACCCGGAGGACCCGGGCGATCCCGCCCTGGTCAACCCGGCATGGCAACAGGCCCAGCGCGAGCGCGAGGCCGCGGAGCAGGCGGCGAACGCCGAAGACGGAGCCGAAGAGGAAGAGGAAGAGGAGGCGGCGGACGAGGCCGAAGAGGAAGAGGCGGACCTGCCGCCGGCCTTCCTGCCCCTGCCGGAGGTCGAGGAGCACATCCGCGAGACGCTCGCCCAGCAGTACGCCCGTTCGCTGGTGTCGCCCCTGGCCAATGCGATGCTCGACGAGTTGCGCCGGGCGAAGGTCGAGCCGGCCGATCTGCCGCGCGATGCTCTGCTCGAGATCCTGGGGCAGGTCGAGCTCAGCGCGGAAGCCAGCTCGCACCTCGACCAGGCCGTCGGCCTGGAGCTGATATCCGGCGTCATGATCCGCAACGAGCCGGGCGAGCGCAGTTTCACCATCGAGCACGCGGGGCGCGATTTCGGCGCCGTGCAGAAGTCCTCGGTCGGTCTGTTCGCCGTTGGTGTCGAGCCCGGCAAGGTCCATGTCATCAAGCAGACCTCGCGCGAGGGCGTGGCGATGCTGATGCGGGTCGATGCGGTGATCGAAGAGGATTACCGCAAGGTCGACGAGGTCCGCGAGCAGCTGGTCGACTACGTCGCCGGGCGCCGGGCCTACGGCACGCTGCTCGAAGAGATGCGTGCGCTTGCGCAGCGTGCCACCGAACTCGGCCGCGATGGGCTCGAGCAGCTCTTCGTCGAGAACCCGGAGCTGGCGGAGCGCTGGGGGGTGGAGCTGGCAGGCGGCTCCGAGGACGAGGACGAGGGCGAAACCGGCGAGAAGGGCCTGGAGGTCCAGGCGCAGACGTGGGATACCACCTATCAGCTGCCGGGCGAGGAGCCGGACGAGCCCGGCGATGATGAACCGATCTACGCGCTCGCCCTCGCCACCGCCGATCACCCCTGCCGGGTGGTCATGGGCGCGGCGCCGCAGGAGGTCGGGGCGGACGAGGCCGGCAAGCTGGTGCCGCGCCTGCGCTTGATCCAGGCGCGCGACTACCAGCCGGCGTCGATCCCCCCGTTCATCAAGCGCCCGAACGTGCTGCGCTACTTCCGTGAGGGCATGGTCGTCCGGGCCCTGGCCAACACCTTCTACACCGAACTCCAGAACCGGGGGAATGAATGATGTCCAACGCCCTGCTAGAGTCCGACTGCCCCGAGCTCGAGCTGATCACCCGCGGCAAGGTCCGCGATCTCTACGCCATCGATGACGCCTTGTTGTTCGTCGCCACCGATCGCATCAGCGCCTTCGACGTGGTGATGGCCAACGGCATCCCCGGCAAGGGGAAGGTCCTCACCCAGCTGTCCACCTTCTGGTTCGAGCTGCTCGGCGAGGTCCTGCCGAACCACCTGATCACCGCTGATATCGACGCGATGCCGGCCGCGGTCCAGGCCTATCGCGATCAGCTCGCGGGGCGCAGCCTGCTGGTCAAGCGGCTGGAGATCCTCCCCGTCGAAGCCATCGTGCGTGGCTACATCACCGGCTCGGGATGGAAGGAATACTGCCGCAAGGGCACCGTCTGCGACATCGAGCTGCCGGCGGGGCTGCAGGAGTCGGATCAGCTCGATCCGCCGCTCTACACCCCCTCGACCAAGGCGGAGCAGGGTGCGCACGACGAGAACATCCACCCGGACCGCGCAGCGGAGATCCTGGGGTGCGAGAAGGCCGACCGGGTGGCCACGGCCGCGATCGAGCTCTACACCCGCGCTGCCGCCTATGCCCGGGGTCGCGGCGTGATCATCGCCGATACCAAGTTCGAGTTCGGCGTTGACGCCGCGGGCGAACTGGTGCTCGCCGACGAGGTGTTGACCCCCGACAGCTCGCGCTTCTGGCCGGCGGCCGAGTACGCTCCTGGTCGCGCGCAGGCCAGCTTCGACAAGCAGTACGTCCGCGACTACCTCGAGAGCATCGCGTTCGACAAGACCAACCCGGTCGAGCTGCCGGCCGAGGTGGTGGCCAATACCCGGGAACGCTACGTCGAGGCCTTCACCATCCTCACCGGTCGCGAACCGGCCCTGTAGCCGGCCGGCGGCGGTGTTTGCGCGCGAACATGGCGTGGCGCCGCCGCTTCAGCTCCGGTAGTCGGCGTTCTCGCTGATGTACTCGTGCGTCAGATCGCCACCCAGGGCGGTGAACCGCGCCGTTCCCGCACCCAGGTCGACTGCGATCTCGACGCACCGCTCGTGCGGCGGAAAGTCCATCGGCGGACGGAACACCCCGTCCGGGCCCGGTGCCACGCTGGCGTAGAGCTGCGTCGCTTCGAGATGGGCCTGGAGTCGGGCGTCGGTCTCCGGATCGAAACGGAAGGTCCCGTCGGCGAACACGGTCTCGGGGCCCAGCTGGATGCTGCAGCGGGACGGATCGAGCTCGGGGTGGTGGTCGCCGAGGTGCTTGCCCACGGCCATGATCAGCCGCCCCGCGTTGGGATCGTTGCCGGCGATCGCGGTCTTGAGCAGCGGGGAGTTGATCACCGCCTTGGCGGTGCCGCGGGCGCAGGCGGTATCGGGCGCGCCGCTGACGGTGCAGCGGATGACGTGGTGCACGCCCTCGCCGTTGCGGACCACATCGCCGGCGAGCTCGCGGCAGACGCGATGCAGCGCAGCGGCGAAGACGTCTTCGTTGGGCCGGGGGCGTTGGCCGGAGGCGATCGCGACCACCGTGTCGGAGGTGCTCTGATCGCTGTCGATGGAGATGGCGTTGAAGCTGTCTGCCACCGCCGCGCGCAGCTGCGCGCGCAGCTGCGCGCGCGGGACCGTGCAGTCGGTGAGGATGTAGACGAGCATCGTCGCCAGGTTCGGCTCGATCATGCCGGCGCCCTTGGCGATGCCCATCACCCGCGAGCCATCCGGGAGGCTCAGCCCTCGCGCCTTGGGATAGAGATCCGTGGTCATGATCCCGGTCGCTGCGGGCAGGGCGCTGCGGCCCTGGAGGGCCGCGACCGCGTCGGGCAGCGCCGCTTCCATCGCCGCGAGCGGCAGCCGCCAGCCGATGACCCCGGTCGACGAGGGCAGGACCTGCCGGGTCTCGATCCCCAGGGCGCGGGCGGTGGCGGTGCAGATGTGCTCGGCCGCGGCGACCCCGTCGCTCGCGCAGACGTTGGAGATCTTGTTGTTGATCACCACCGCGGCGAGATCGCTGTGCTCGAGGCGTTCGCGACCGATGCGCACCGGAGCGCCTGGGAAGGCGTTGCGGGTGAACACCGCGGCGAAGTCGGGAGTGGGCCGGTCGCAGGCGATGAGCGTGAGGGTCATCCGCGCCGGCAGCGGCGCTTCGACCGGGGTGAAGGCGAAGCTGGCGGTGCCGACGCGAAAGCCCTGCGGCAGGCGGGCCTGCTCCTCGAGCCAGGCCCGGTGTTCAGCGGTGGTCGCGAAAACGAGGTCGGATGCGTCCATCGATCACTTCTACGTCTTGCGATACGCGAGGGAAGCGACGTGGCCTGCCATGGGCCGCGCGTCACGGGTGCGGGCATGGACCTTCCTTCCAGGCGGCTTAGGGTCTGCGGCCTGGAGGTGAGAATGGATACGTTTGCAAGCGGCCGGTGGGTCGATGAACAGCTCGGCCGCCTGGATATCGAACAGAAGGTCGGCCAGCTGATGGTTTTCGGCATGTGTGGCCCGGTGATCACACCAGACGTGGTCGAGTTGATCAGCCGTTACCATCTCGGCGGCCTGCGCATCTCGCAGGGCTTCCGCATCATCAACCTGTTCAACGACGTCAAGCCGGGCCAGGATCCCGAGGAGTGGACCCTGCGGTCGTTGCATCCGCCGGGCGGATGCAACCGCGATTTCAGCGGCCTGCGCGCGCCGACGCGTTGTACGCCCCGCGAGTACGCCGCCGTGCTCAATCAGCTGCGTCAGCTGGCGCTGGACCGGCCAGGAGCGGTGCCGCTGCATTTCACCATCGACCAGGAGGGGAGCGGCTCTGACGACCTGCTCTTCGGCACCCGTCTGCTGCCGCATCCCATGGGTCTCGCGGCTACCGGCGATCCGGAGATGGCCTACCGCGCCGCGCGGACCATCGGGTCGACCGCGCGTGCGCTCGGCATCAACATGCTCCACTCGCCGGTGCTCGACGTGAACACCAATCCGCTCAATCCGGAGGTGGGGACCCGGGCCTACGGCGACGACCCGGACACCGTGACCCGCTTCGCCCGCGCCAGCCTGCGCGGCTTCAGCGAGACCGGGATCATCGCCACCGGCAAGCACTTCCCGGGCCGGGGTGAATCCCAGGCCGACGCCCACTGGGGCCTGCCGGTGGTCGATCTGCCGCGCGAGGAGCTCGAGCGGGTCCACGTCAGCCCGTACCGCGAGCTGATCGCCGATGGTCTGCCGGCGGTGATGATGGCCCATTGCCGCTACCCGGCGCTCTCCGACAGCCCCGATCCGGCGAGCTGCGACCCGCAGATCGTACGCACCTACCTGCGCGAGGAGCTCGGTTTCACAGGGGTGATCACCACCGACAACATGATGATGGGCGGCCTGCTCCAGCGCTACGAGCTGACCGAGGCGGTGCTGCGGACGCTCCAGGCCGGCTGTGACCTGGTGCTGTTGCGCGACGAGAGCCCGATCCGCTGGCGCATTCTCGAACGCATCGTGGCCGCGGTGCGCTCCGGCGAGTATCCCGAGGCCATGCTCGACGCGGCGGTGGAACGGGTGCTGAGAATGCGCCATCGCATGGGTCTGGCCGAGAACGGCGGCCTGGTCGACCCGGACCGTGCCGATCGCTTCGACGATCCCGCGGTGGTGGCCGCGGCGGCCGACTGTGCCGCCGCGAGCACCCTGCTGGTGCGCGATCGCGCCGGGGCGCTGCCGGTGGCTCCCGATGCCCGGGTGCTGCTGGTGGAGCAGATCTTCCCCACCCAGGCCCGGGCCAACGACAGCTACACCCGTCCGGGTCTGTTGTGGGAGGAGATGTGCGCCATCGGCTCGGCGGTCGGCTCGGTCGAGATCGAGAACGTGCCCACGGCGCAGGATGGCGAACGCGTCCGTCGCCGGCTGGCCGAAGACGACTACGACGTGATCGTGACCACCAATTACTACTATCACAAGGCCGCCTCGGCCAACACCCCGTTGGTGCGCGAGATGCTGGCGACCGGCAAGCCGGTGATCGTGGTGACCAACACGCCGTATGCCTTCGGCGTGCCCGACGAGGTGCCCACCGCCATCACCAGCTTCAACCCTGGTGGGCGCGAGCATCTGCGGGTGGTCGCCGAGGCGATCTACGGCCGGCGCGAGCTCACCGCCCGTTCGCCGCTGACCGGCGGCCCTTGAGCGGGGCGCAGTCGGAGCGCCAGCCAGGGCCGCTCAAAGCTCCCAAATGAGGGTCATGCGTCGCCTCCACCTGCGTCACTATGCCCCAAGCACCAAAGATAGCCGGGCGGTTGGACGCAGGTGGAGGCGACGCCAGGCCTGCCTGCCTGGCGATCGGCGCTCCCGGGGCGAGCTTTGAGCGGCCCTGGAGCGCCAGCACGGCCCGGCCTTGAGTCGCCGATGAGCGATCTAGCATGGGCCGGCGGATCCGGAGGAGTTGCGTATGAGCACCGTCGCGGTGATCGATATCGGCAAGACCAACAAGAAGGTCGCGCTGTTCGATGATTCCCTGCAGCAGGTCGCGTACCGCGAGTGCGCTTTCGCGGCCCGTCCCGGCGACGACGGCATCATGCACGAGCCGGTCGACGCGATGTGGGATTGGTTCAAGCAGCAGCTGCGCGAGCTCCATACCGCCACGCCCTTCGCCGCGATCGCGGTGACCACCCACGGCGCCACCGTCGCCTGTCTCGACGCCGAGGGTGGACTGGCGCTGCCGGTGGTCGCCTACGACAACGATCTCGCCGAAGCCGAACAGGCCGAGCTCGACCGCCGGTTCTACGCTCTGGTCGACGATCCGCTGGCACTGCAAGACGAGACCGCCACCTGCGACATGCCGCTGCTGGTCAATCCCGGCAAGGCGATCATCTACTATCGCGACCACTACCCCGACGGCATGGAGCGGTGCCGTCACATCGTCAACTATCCCCAGTACTGGGGCTACCGCCTGACCGGCCAGCTCGGTGCCGAGCCGACCTATACCGCGAACCACTCCTACCTGTTCGCCATCCGCGAACGGCGGCCGTCCTCGATCGCGCACAAGCTGGGAGTGGCCGGGCTGATCGGGTGTGACCTGTCCCGGCCCTGGGATGCGCTCGGCACCCTGACCCCGGAGCTCCAGGCCGAGCTGGGGCTGCCGGCGATCCCCGTGGCCCTGGGAATCCACGATTCGAATGCCGCCTTGCTGCCCTATCTGATCAAGCACGGCGACCGCGACTTCGTGGTCAACTCCACCGGGACCTGGTGTGTGGCCATGCATGGGGTCGATCGCGTGGCCTACGCGCCCGAGGAGCTGGGGCGCAAGATCATCTTCAACATCGATGCGCTCGATGGCTATCAGAAGACCAGTTTCCTGATGGGCGGGCAGGAGTACGCCTGTTATCACGATCTCATCGGCGGCGACCACATCCGCTTCGATGCCGCCGGCACCGACGAGATCCTTGCGCGTCCCGGCGACATGGTCCTGCCCGGCGCTTTCCCGAGCCAGTTCCCCAAGGTCGATGGTGGCGTGCTCGACAGCGGTGAGGAGATCTCTCTCGCCGCGTTGCGCGACGGGCGCAAGCCGGCGTGGTTCGCCGATCAGCGCCGTGCGCACATGCGGATCAACGTCAGCCTCGCCCTGCAGAGCAAGGTGGCGCTGGAGCGCACGGGGATGGGGCCGCAGACCACCGTATTCATCGAGGGCGGGTTCCGTCAGAACGAGACCTACCGCCACGTGCTCGCCGATCTGTTCCAGCACACCACCGTGGCCTGCACCAATCTCGAACAGGCCACCGCAACCGGCGCCGCGCTGCTCGCTCAGGCCCTGGCTGCAGAGGGCCATCCGCGCGATTTCGCCGACCGCCTGGAGATCGAGGAGGCACCGGTGACCCCGCCGCGGCTGCGCAATCTCGCTGCCTACGCCGAGGCTTTCTACGCGCGGGTGCTGTAACCCGTTGCGCTCCGGTCTCGGGTGCTGCGCCAGGGCGACTCAAAGCTCGCAAATGAGGGCCATGCCATGCCTCGCCTCCACCTGCGTCACCATGGTGTCAGCACCAAAGAGAGCCGGGCGGTTTGACGCAGGTGGAGACGACGCAAGGCATGCCGACCTGGGGATCGGCGCTCCCGGGGCGAGCTTTGAGTCG
>CAZTGE010000124.1:0-12537 GCA_964612995.1 uncultured candidatus Brocadiaceae bacterium
AGGCATGCCGACCTGGGGATCGGCGCTCCCGGGGCGAGCTTTGAGTCGCCCTGGAGGTTCACCCGGCAGGTGCCTGGCGCGATGCCGCGTGAACAGCGGCGGTACAGGTGGTGGCCTTGCCCATGTGGTGCTGGGGATCTGCCGTGCTGCTGCCCCTGGACCGGCGTAGCGGGTTCAGGTCGGAATGATGACCATGATCGCTTCCTGGCGCTCGATCCATTCGGCGCGCAGGCGGCCGCTCTTGACGCCGATCCAGGGATGGTGGTCGCTCAGCGGTTCGTCGCAGAAACTACGCTGCAGCTCCTCTTCCTCTAGCTTGATGCCCCACTTGGGCTGCGATTCGTCGACGGTGAAGGAGCGCAGCCGCCGTTTGCCACTGATATCCATCAGCAGTTCGGGGATCGGCGTGTCGATGTCCAGGTGTTCGACCGTTTCGCCCAGCAGGGCATCGAGGCGTTTGTCGCGCAGATGCGGCGGGAAGCCGCTGCCGACGTAGACCGAGCGCGGGGCGTCGAAGCGCCACTGGCATTCGCAGCAGATGGTGACCCGACCGGTCTCGCCACGCTCGTCGAGCTCACCGAGTTCGACGAACAGGCTGCCGTGGACGGTCAGATGCAGTCGTGTGATCGGCAGGCCCTGCAACCGGGCGAACAATGCACGGCACTGGGCTCTGGTCACGGAAATGCTGTGGTTCTCGTAGGTCACACCGGGCCTGGGTTCCAGTCCTCAGTGTAGACCCGTGAGCTATCCGCTCAAGCAGAGGTCGCAGAGTGACGAAGTGGTCAGGGGGGGCGCCAGGTCCAGACGGGGCTCGCAAGAAGCGAAAAACCGCCCATCCGCAGCGTCCGTCGCCCAACCAGGCCTGGCTGGGCGACGCAGGCGCGTGGCCGGCGGAGCGCGACGAGTGCCAGCGAGGAAGCTGGGGTGCGGCGAAGCCGCGAGGGGGGCAGCGCCCCCTCTGCAAAAAACCGCTCACCCGCCTTGTTTTTGCGCAGCCTCGAGCACCGCGTCCTTGCGGCCGTAGAGGTCGTGCAGGGTCAACCAGCGCTCGGCCAGTTCGCGATCGGGCAGCCAGAGATGATCGGGGCGCTCGGCCTCCGGTACCGCGCTGGCCGGACGCAGGATCTCCTCGAGCGGAATCGTGCCTTGCTCTTCGTCGTAGACGGGCGTGGGTTCATCCGGCCAGCGGATGATCTGGTAGGTGCCGGCCTCGTCGTGGCGGAAGGCGAACCATTTGAGCCCCAGCAGCTCCTCGGGGGCGCGAGGGTGGAGCAGCCAGCCGTTCGCGCGGTCGACCGGCTTGAGGGTGGTCGGACCGTCGGTGGGGTAGCTGTCGTCGGGTACGCGCAGGCGCATGGCGCGATCGATGAATGCGCCGATGTAGCTCCAGACCCGGGTGCAGCTGATGTGGCGCCCGGGGACCTTCTGCCCCCAGCCGGGGCTGCCGTGCTGATCGATGTAGTTGCCGTGGCCGACGCCGTAGAGCACCATCTGGTGGCACAGCCAACCGGTGTTGTTCTGGTAGTTGAGCAGCCCCGGGCGCACGTGGCGGTACCAGGTGCCGTCCCACTCGGTCAGCCCGTTGATCGCCAGGTGGAGCACGTTCTCGTCTCCCACCTTCGACCAGTCGGCCATCGGCCAGGTGGGGGTCTCGCCGTGGTAGGAGATCGATGCGATCACCCGCCCGGGGAACCACCAGGTGGTGCGGAAGGGGAAGCGCCCGCGCGAGGACTTGCCGAGGGTGATCCACGGCGCGTGGCGCGCCTCGGCGATGCCGGTGGCCTCGGCCACCAGGTCGAGCACCGCGGCGAAGGTCGCCTCGGCCTGTTCGGGTGGGTCGCTGCGTTCGATGATCGAACCGTCGAAGGCGCGGAGGTAGACGATGCCGACCTCGTGCTCGGCGCAGACGTCGCGCAGGGGCTCGTGCTCACCGATGTGCTTGGAATCGGTGTTCTCGGGGATCAGGAACAGAGCCCGGATCCGTTCGGCTTCCGGTGGCATCCAGACCAGGACGTCGGCCCGGGTGCGTGCGAGCAGCTTCTTCTCGTGCTTCCAGCCTGCGATCAGATGATCCGGCAGTTCGATGCCGACGGGCCATCTGGTCTCGGCCAGCTCGCTGAGCGTGGCGGCCTGGGCGATGCCGATGCAGCTGAGCAGGAGGGCGTGTGACAGGAATCGGCGCATGGGGATCTCCAGCTGGGGTCAGACGGACGATTCCAGTTCATGGCTCACCGCCGCGCCTGCAAGCGCTTTGCCTCTGCGAGCCGGGTCTCCGCCCGCCGTCTCAGCTGCCGGGCAGGTGGGCTGCCGCACCGGGAGCCTGTGGGCGTTGCTCGGGGCGGGTGCGCCAGCGTTTGTGCCACCAGGCCCATTGCTCGGGGTGGCGGCGGACGAGCTGCTCCTGATAGCGCATGGCCCAGGCGGTGGCGGCGAGCATGTTGGCGCTGCGGTCCGGGCCGGTGAAGCGCCGCTGCGGGGACCAGTGGATGACCCAGCGACGGCCCACGGCGAAGCAGAAGACCAGCTGGAGCGGGGCGCCGGTCAACTGGGCCACCGCGGCCGGACCGATCGGAGTGTAGGCCGGATGGCCGAACCAGGGCACGAAGCACCCCTGGAGCCGGGGCACATCCTGGTCGGGCAGGGTGGCGAGCACCCGGCCGGCGCGCACCGTACGGACGCAGGGTCCGAGACCCTCGTGCTGGTAGATCTGACGGTTGCCATGCTCGGTGCGCACGCGCTGGATGAGCCGGTCGATACCCGCATCGCGTTGGCGTTTGCCGAGCACGGTGACCGGTAGCATGGTGCCCATGACCCGGGCGAGGACCTCCCAGTTGCCGAGATGACCCGAGCAACAGACCAATCCGCGGCCGGCGCGGCAGGCGCGGCCCGCCGCGCGCAGGTGGTCCGCGCCTTCGAGCGCCATGCCGCGGCGCAACTGGCGCGGGTCGCGGTGCAGGGTGCTCAGGCTCCACAGGGCCATGCGGCCGAAGTGGCGGAAACAGCGGCGGGCGCAACGTTCGACCGCTCTGCGATCCCAGGTGGGGAAGGCCCGGGCGAGGTGTTCGCGACAGCGGCGGTTGTCGCGCCCACCGGTGTGGGCATAGCCGTGGCCGAGCCGACCGCCCAACCACCAGGCGAAGCCGGCGGGCAGGATGCGCATCCAGGGCAGGATCCGTTGAAGCAGTCCGCCGGCGAAGCTCGCCGCCTCCCCTCTGTAAAGGAACTCGTCGTTGGGTGCGCTCACGGCTTGCTGATGCAGTTGCAGGGGGTGGCGCGGCAGGTCGGGCAGTAAGCGGCGTATTTGCGCCCGGTCACCGCGCCGAGATCGACCCCGGCGAGGTCGGCCAGGGAGACCAGCCAGGCGAGGCAGTCGGCGAATTCGCCCGCGAGGTCGTGGCGCTCGGGTTCTCGCAGCGCTTCGGCCAGCTCGCCGATCTCCTCCATCAGGTACATGAAGGTGCCTGGGATCCCGCGCTCGCGGTCCTTGGTGCCGAAGGTCGCGGCGATCTGGGCCTGGAACCGCCCCAGATCCCAGGCCGTGTAGGATTCGGGCAGGTCGGCCATGCCCTCAGCTCTGTTCCCAGGCCGCTGACAGGCGGGCGGCCATCTGCTCCATCGCCGCGTTGGCCGCGGCGTCGTCCGGCGCGTAACGCCCGGGGCTGAAACGGTGCGGATCGTCACCGGATGCGCGGGGGATCAGATGGATGTGGAGGTGCGCCACCTCCTGCCCGGCGGCGGCGCCATCGCGGATCAGGACGCTGACCCCCTCGCAGTCGAGCGCCGTGTGCAGGCAACGGCTGGACCGGGCGAGGTTCGGGCCCATCGCCGCCTGGGTCGCTCCATCGAGCTCGCCGAGCAGGGCGACCTCCTGCCGCGGGATCAGCAGCAGGTGCCCGGGCGTCACCGGAAACAGGTCGAGCAGACCGACCCACAGGTCGTCGCGAAACACGAAGCTGCCGGGGATCTCTCCGGCGATGATCTTGCTGAAGATGCTGGCCATGCCGCGATCCTCGCCATGCGCCGCGTGGCGGCAAGACCGTCTCGGCAACGGGGGCCCCGGCACCGGCGGGTGTTCGGTTGCCCTGGCGCGCCCGCACGATTGGCTCGGTGCAGACCACCTTTAGCCCGTGCTGGAACCGCCATGCCCGCCAATCCGCTGCTCGACTGGACCCTGTATCCCGACTTCCCGTCCATCACCCCCGCGCACATCGCGCCGGCGATGGACGAGCTGCTCGATTGGTGTGAAGGCGAGGTGGCGGCGATCGAAGCCGTCGCCGACCCCAGCTGGGACACGGTGATGCGCCCGCTCGAGGTGGTGATGGACCGGCTCGAGCGGATCTGGGGGGTGGTCGGTACGCTCAACAACGTGCGCAACAGCCCGGAGCTGCGTGAGCCCTACGCCGCCGGCCAGGCGCGGGTGGTCGCCTTCTCCAGTCGCGTGCTGCAGAGCCGTGCGCTCTACGAGGCCTACCGCCGGATCCGCGACGAGGCCGGCGAGAGCCTGAGCCAGGCGCGGCAGCGTATCCTCGAGGCGCACCTCCGCGACGCCGAGCTCTCCGGCGTGGCGCTCGACGCGGACGCGCGCGCGCGCTTCGCCGCCAACAGTCAGCGCCTCGCCGCGCTGGCGACGACCTTCTCAGACCACGTGCTCGACGTGACCCGCGCCTACGCCTTGCGCATCGAGCGCGCCGAAGCGGTCGCGGGCCTGCCGCAGAACCTGCTCGAACTCGCCGCGGCCGCGGCGCGCGAGCGGGGTGAGGAGGCGGCCTCGGCGGCGTCCGGCCCCTGGGTGATCACGCTCGATGCACCGAGCTTCGTCCCCTTTCTCCAGCACTGCCGCGATCGGAGCCTGCGCGAACAGGTCTACCGCGCCTACATCACCCGTGCATCGAGCGGCGAATACGACAACACGCCGCTGATCGATGAGATCCTGCAGCTGCGCCGCGAGCAGGCGGTGCTGCTGGGGCGTTCCTGTTGGGCCGAGGTCGCGCTGGCGCGCAAGATGGCCGGCAACGTGGCCGCGGTCGACGAGCTGCTCGACAACCTGCGCAGGGCGGCCCGACCCGCGGCCGAGCGCGAGCGCGCAGCCCTGGAGGAGTTGGCCGCACAGAGCGGAGCGCCGGAGGCCGGCGGGCTGCAACCGTGGGATCTGGCCTTCTGGGCCGAACGCGAACGCGAGCGGCGTTTCGCGCTCAGCGAGGAGGAGCTGCGACCCTACTTCCCCCTCGACCGGGCACTGGAGGGCCTGTTCGACCTGGTCGGGCGGTTGTTCGGGGTCCAGATCGCCGCGGCGCCGGCGGGGGCCGTGCCGGTATGGCACGAGGATGTCCGGTACTATCGCGTGCACGATGCCGAGAGCCTGGAGGAGATCGCCGGCTTCTATCTCGACGCCTTCAGCCGCCCGGCCGAGAAGCGCGGCGGCGCGTGGATGGATGCACTGGTCAACCGCTCCGATCACCTCGGCCCCGAAGGCGGAGCGCGCCTGCCGGTGGCCTACATCAACTGCAATCAGAGCTGCCCGGTCGGCGAGACGCCCTCGTTGATGAGCTTCCGCGAGCTCGAGACCCTGTTCCACGAGTTCGGCCACGCGGCGCAGCACATGCTCACGGCGGTGAGCGAGTCGCGGGTCGCGGGGATCAACGGCATCGAGTGGGACGCGGTCGAACAGCCGAGCCATTTCCTCGAGAAATGGTGCTATCACCCGCCGACCCTACGGCGGATCGCGCGCCACTACCGTAGCGGCGAGGCCCTGAGCGAGGACACCTTGGCCAGCCTGCTCGCCACCCGGACCTTCCGCACCGGCTACGCCACCCTGCGGCAGGTCTATTTCGCGATGCTCGACATGGAGCTCCACGCCCGCTTCGATCCTGCGGGCGGACGGCGGCCGATCGACTGCCAGCACGAACTGGCGCGCGCGGTGCTGGTCGACCCGGTGCTGAGCGAGGATCGCTTCCTCTGCGCCTTCCGCCACATCTTCGCCGGCGGCTATGCCAGTGGGTATTACAGCTACAAGTGGTCAGAGGTTCTCGCCGCCGACGATTTCGCCGCCTTCCTCGAGGCAGGACCCGAAGACGAATCCGCCCTCGCCGCGACGGGGCGTCGGTTCCGTGACACCGTGCTCGGGCTTGGCGGCAGCGTGCATCCGGCCGAGGTCTTCCGCCGGTTCCGCGGCCGCGATCCGGACAGCCGCGCCCTGCTGGTCCAGGACGGCCTGGTCAGCAGCACATGAGCCCGGCGTCTTCGCGGTGGTGGCGCACCGCTGCATGGCGGCCCGGTGGCCAACGTGCCTGCCGTGTCGCGGTAGAATCGCCCGTGGCCGTGCCGCGCCCGACCGGCTCCCCGTCGGCGCGGCGTCGTGCGCCGGGAGGGTCCATGTCGCCAGCGATCGTCCTCGTCGCCTTCCTGCTCGCTCCGGTCGCTGGTGCCGGCGCAGCCGAGGATACCGGCTTCGTGCCTCCGGCGCCCTTCCGCGAGGGGATGGAACCGCCGCCGAGCCCGGCCGATCCCGAGCTCTATCCGGGCAAGCGCATCTGGCAGCGTGCGCGGATCACCCACTGGCCGGCGGTGCGGTTCGACGGCGAGCAGCGCAGCATCGCCTTCACCATCCCCGTGCCCCGATCGCCCGCCGGCCAGCGGGCGCTGGGGTGGAAGCCCGGCGACGAGGGCAGCGTCGGCTGGTTCTCGCAGGTCGAACGCTTGCGCTTCGTCCTGCCCGATGACCCCGACGAACAGCAGGTCAGCGGCCTGATCCGCCTGCCGCAGGGTCTGGGCATGAAGGTGTTGCGGCTCGAGCTGGGGCAGACCCTGCTGCGATTGCCCCTGCGCCTGGTCGATGCCAGCGGCCCCTGGCCGCTCGCGCGGTTGGAACACGAGCACCCGGTCGATCCAGACGGCACCCCGGTGGTGCTGGTCCAGCGCGACCCGCCCGAGCTCGATCAGCGCCTGCCGTCGGGCTGGTGGGACCTGCCTCCGGCCTCCGGCGAAGCGCTGCTGCTCGGCGACCCGCTCCCGAGCCTCGGCAGCGACGCCTGGCACGGGGTGCCGGGGCGACGGATGCCGGTGGTCGACGCGCGCAGGCCGCACCACGACGTGCTGGTCGCGCTCGCCGATCTCGCAGCGCCGCTCCCGCGTGCGATCGTGTGGAGCCCCGGCAACGCGCCGCTGCACCACGGGACCTGGACCTACGACGAGGACCGGCTGCTCGCGGTGCTCCCGGCGCGCTGTCACGCGCTCGGCGAGCGCCCGCGGCTGCTGCTCGCCCTGCCGCCGCTGCCGGTCGACACCCATCTGCGTGAAGCGGCGCGCGAGCGGCGTGACTTCCTGCGGACCCGTGCGTTCTACCTCGGCTGGGAGGTGATCGACCTCGCGGCCGACCTGGGCGGACCGGAATCGGCCAACCGTCTCGCGCCCGGAGCCTTCACCCGGTATCCCTGTCGCGCGGGCCAGGCGCGGATGGCCACGGCCCTGCGCCGGTCGCTGGCCGAGCCCACGAGCCTGTTCAGCTGCCGCCTCGAGGAGATCCCCGGGATCGTCTACGCCGGCGAACGCTGGTACCTGCGGTTCGTCCAGCCGGGGCGGCTGCGCTCCGGCGGGCTGGTCTTGCGCGCCGCCGACGGCAGTTCGGCGCAGTTCAATCTCGCCGCCGAGGGCGACACCGCTCAGGCTTATCTGCCGCTGGAGATCACCCCCGGGATCAGCCGGATCGACTGGATCGGCCCCGCGGGGCCGGGCGCGCTCGCCGTGCACATCGCCGATCTGCGCTCCGGCTATCCGATCGTCGCCCAGCGGGGCGGGCTGCCGGTGGACGCGGAGGGTCGGCCGGTGGTGCTGATGGCTCCGCGTGGTGCCGCCCGCCGCCTGCCCGATCCGACCACCTTCGAGCCGGCGCCCGGCCCGCCGCTGGTCCTCGGCGATGCGCCGGTGGTCGCTGCGCTGGAGGCTCTGGCCGGCGATACCCTCGAGGTGGTCCGGACCAGCGGCGCGGCGATGCGGGAGCAGGCCTGGCCCGCGACGCCGCCGCGCGTGGTGTGCTGGGCCCCCGGCAACGCGGAGCTGCTCGCGGGCCGCTGGAGCGAGCAGGAGGAACGGCTGCTCGGGGTCCTGCGCTACCGGCGTGACAACCGCGCGCCGGGATCGCGGCTGATGCTGGTCCTGCCGCCGTGGCCTTCGGGCGCCGACCTGCAGGGGCAGGCTGCGCGCCGGCGGTCCCTGCTGCGACGCAGCGCCTTCGGCCAGGGCTGGGAGGTGATCGGCGGCGAGGATCCGGCGGCGGTGCTCGCCGCCCTGCGCGGCGAGGGCTGGGAGCAGCGCTTGTTCGCGGTCGCGCTGCCGACCAGCATCTACGCCGGTGAGACCGGGCGGCAGTTCGCCGTCGGCCAGCCGGCGGGCCGGCTCGACGGTCTGGCTTGCACCGGCTGGACGCCAGCGGACCGGCGGTTGTTCGACCTCCAGGACGACGGGCGCGCCCTGGCCTGGCTGCCGCTGCCGCACGAGCCAGGTGCACATCGCCTGCCGGTGTTCATCGCCGGATCCAAATGCCACCTCGACCTGGCCCTGCATCCCCAGTCCGGTCCCTGGCCGGTGGCGGCGATCCGCGATGGTGTGCCGGTCGACGCCAACGGCGCCGCGGTGGTGCTGGTCGCGCGGCGCCATGACCCGGACCGGGATCGGGATTGGGCCCTGTTCCGCCCCGATCTGTCACGGCCGGACGGCCCGGCGATGATCGCCGGGCCCAGCGCCGACCGGAGCTGGGCGGCGCGCGTGGCCGCGGCCGGGGTGCGGGTCCACGCCGGCGAGCCCGGCTGGCGCGATCCGGTGCGGCTGCTCGATGCGCTCACCGCTGCGGGCGAGCGTCCACCGCGAACCTTCTGTTGGTATCCCGGCAACGGCGCGGTCGCCGACGGACACTGGACCGGCGAGGAGGAGCGGCTGCTCGAGGTGATCACGGCCCGGTTCACTGCGCTGGAGCTGCAGCCCGAGCTGCTCCTGCTGCTGCCGGCCCTGCCGCGCGATCCTGCGCTCGAACAGGTCGCGACCCACCGACGCGAACGCCTGCGGACCCAGGCCGCCGCCCATGGCTGGCGGATCGTGGATCTGGAGCAGCTGGCACAAGCGCACGGCCCCGCCGCGCGTGCCGCCGACGGCGCCTTGCTGGGCCCGGCCGCGGCGGCGCTGGCAGCGGTGCTCATCGAGCGGCTGCAGCAGTAGGCGCGTGTCGCGAGCCTGGGCGATCAGCCGGCGTGCGGACCGTCCGTCGGTACGCGCTGGATCGCCGGATCGGTGAAGATGTCGGCCTCGTCCCGGCTGGCGGTGGAGAACTCGCTGATCACCGCGCCGTCGGGCCCGGCGACGAACCAGTGCAGGGTGTTCGGCGGCAGGGTGGCCTGCTGACCCTGGCGCAGATGGAGGCAGCGGAACACGGTCACGGTGTCGCGCTTGTCGCCCGGCAGATGCCGCAGCGCCTCCTGTCGGGCTTCGGGCGAATCGTCGCCGGGCAGGAACAGGAAGCACTCGCCCGCGCGTACGCGGAAGGTCTCCTCCTTGCCCAATTCGCCGGCGATCGGCGGATGGGTGTGCTCGGGGCAGACCATGCCCGGGGTCATCGCCAGTTCCTTGGCGCAGCAGCGGTCGGTGTTGACGTAGACCAGGATCGCGAGGCCGATCTCGTGGTAGCGGTCGAGGCCGAAATCGGCGATCTCGATCGCCTCGACCTCGTCATCGCGGAGGTGGATGCCTCCCTTGCGGATGATGGCGGCGGCTTCGGCCTGACGTTCGGCGAGTGTGGTGGCGGCCATGAGCGGCTCCTTGGGATCGAGTTGCGCGGTGGCGTTGAGGACGGCCCGCCAACCCTGCTCGGCGAGCTCGCGGAACTCAGCTGCCCGGGGTTCGTCGTCTGCGGGATGATAGCGGCAGGCGTCACGGATGACGTGGATCAGGGCCAGCGGGGTGATGCCCTGGCGCAGGCACACCCGCGCGGCGCCGACCAGGCGATCATCGCCGGCCAGCTTGCGGAAGGGGTCGCGGCAGATGCGGGCGACCGGATCGGCCAGCGCGCGGTTGGTGTAGCGGTGGAACAGGTCGTCGCGCAGCTGTTCGCACTCCCGGGTGATCGCGGCGCGGGAGGCCGCGTCGTGACCGTGGGTGTGGGCCATCCCGGCGATGGCTTCGTCGCTGGCCCGGCGAGCGCGTGCGACGATCGCCGGGAGCTCCATGCAGTCGGGGATCGTCGCGCATCCGCACAGATGGCCGAGATAGCCGATCGCGGCGTGGGTGAGGTTGTGCAGATAGAGCTTCTGCTCGAGGACCAGATCGAAGTCGTCGCGCGGTTCGAGCCCGGGCACACCCTGTGGCACCGGGCCCTTGAAGGCCGTCGCCTCGATCGGGAGGTGGGCGTAGGGCTCGACACGGATGTCGAGCAGGTCGCCGCCGGTGTTGGCGGGGATCATCCGACCGATGGAGGTGCGGATCAGAGCGACGTGCCGCGTCACCAGCTCCGGCTCGCAGTGCGCGGCGATCGCCTCGTGCAGCAGCCGCGGGGCCTGGACCCCGTTCTCACAGACGAGGATGTCCAGCGGGCCGCGGTCGGCGGCCAATCTGGCGGTGAGCCCAGCTGCGAGATTGGCCCCGAGATGACGCAGGGCACCGAGACCGACCGCCGTGGCCACCAGATCGGCGGCGACCAGCGCGTCTTGCACCGCTGCCGTATCGCTGGCCAGGATGCCGTCGACCGGGCGAACGGTGACCGGTCGTTGGCCGGCGTTGTCGACCTCGTGAACGGTGTAGGCGCCGTGCTCGTGCAGGGCCGCGATACGCTCGGTGTCGATATCGACGAACACCACGCGCCATCCGCCAGCGGTGAACACCGGCGCGATGAATCCCCGACCGATGTTGCCGGCGCCGAACTGGACCAGTGTGGGCATGCCGGGGGAGTCTGCGGTGCGCCGTGCAGCAGACAAGCCCGCGCCCCGGCGGGGCGGCCCTGGGCGCGCTGGCCTCGGCGCTTCACCGCTGGCGTGATCCCCGCCAGCGGTGAGGATCCCAGCATGCCGGCTCCGCGCGTGCCCAAGCCTCACAGCGATCCCCGGGGAACGGGCATGTTGCGTGCCCACGGCGTCGGTACCGGCGGCGAGGACCTGACCCGTCGCGCGGGCGATCCCGAGCGCGAGCGCGAATGGTTCCACGGCCACGCCGAGCATCCGACCACCCGGCGGCATCATCGGCGGCAGGCCCAGCGACGGCGCCTCGCCACGCTGGTGGGCGCGGTGGTGCTCGGTTTCCTGGTCCTCGCGGTGGTGGTGGCGGCGGTACTGGTGTCGATCGACTAGCCGGCCGAGTCATCACGCGCACGAGCCGGGCACGGTCGGAGTGCGACGCAGGCAGGATGGCAGCATGGGCACGATGGCCCCGACGGGGCCACGGCCGGGTCGCCGGCGATCGGTGCACCGTTGTCTGGCAGTGCCGGACCGGTCTTGCATCGCCATGCCGATCATGCACAATGCACAATTGGGCCTCTATCCATTCCCGGCCCGTTCATCCCAGGTCGCCACCGGCGACCGCATCCATCGAGGAGGTGTGCCATGCGCACGCAACGTCATTCACAGAGCGGTTTCACGCTCATCGAGCTGCTGGTGGTGATTTCCATCATCGGCATCCTCGCCGGCCTGCTGGTTCCGGCGATCGCCGGCGCCCGCGAGGGCTCGCGCCAGACCCAGAGCGGCAACAACTGCCGTCAGATCACCACGATGATCATCAAGTACACCACCGACCACAGCAATGTGCCCTTCGGTTGGGACAGCAACGCCGATACGGCCCGCGATACTGGCATTGACGCTGCGGACACGGCCATGAACGCGACCGCGCTCGCCTTCCAGGTGTTGCACAGCAGCTACTCGACCGACATCCAGCCGGAGCTGTTCAAGCATCCGCAGATCGATGCCAAGGATGAGCTGATCCAGCCACAGCTCGAAGAGGGCAAGGCCAAGGGTGACGCCCTGGCGTCCAACAGCGAGCACGCCAAGGGCTATGCCTTCGACTGGTCGATCAATCCCACCCCCGGGGCCGGCCGCGTTGTCGTTGGCGAACGCGACCCGAGCAAGTGGAACAACGGCAAGGTGATGATGGCCTTTGGCGATGGCAGCGTGAAAGGGATCGAGCGGGGCACGAAGCCTTCGGGCGGCACGCTGACCTCGGTTTCGGCTGGCGGCAGCGATGTCTTGTACGGCGTGGTCAACCCCAACTACGACGCCAACATGCAGGGCATCCCGGACTATTCAGCCGCGCCCTCCGAGGACAACATCTACGTCGGCGAAACTGAATGGGAGAAGAAGTACAGCCAGGGAACGCCGGTGGTCTGGCTCAAGTAGCCGCTCCGCTGACGACCCTGTCGTGCATGACGACGCCCCCGGCTTCCGGCCGGGGGCGTTCCATTTGATGCTTCCCTCACAGGGGGCGCTGCCCCCTCGCGGCTTCGCCGCACTCCGGCGTCCTCGCTGTCGCTCGTCGCGCTCCACCGGCCGCAGGCCCCACCGGGGCCTGCTA
>CAZTGE010000125.1:0-12473 GCA_964612995.1 uncultured candidatus Brocadiaceae bacterium
CAGACCCCATCGCGTACGATGGGGCCCCGAAAAGGGCGTTGTAACCACTCATGCCCGATGGGCCTGAGTGGTTACGCCGGGCGGTTGGACGCAGGTGGAGGCGACGCAAGGCATGCCGACCTGGTGATCGGCGCTCCCGGGGGCGAGCTTTGAGCGGCGCTGGCGCACCTCGGCATTTCCCCCTTTGCCGCTTCGGGCTCGGCTCTACCATGCGCGCCCGTTTTTTCGCGAGGGAGATGGCATGACCGAGGGCGCCCACCGCTACCCTGACGACGTGATGAAGAAGCTGGTCGCGCTGTGCAAGCGCCGCGGGTTCGTGTTCCAGAGCTCCGAGATCTACGGTGGGCTGAAGAGCGCCTACGATTACGGCCCGCTCGGCGCCGAGCTCAAGCGCAACCTCCAGAGCGAGTGGTGGCGCAACATGGTCCACACGCGCGAGAACGTGGTCGGGATCGACGCTTCGATCATCATGCATCCAGATGTGTGGCGCGCCTCGGGCCACGCCGCCGGCTTCGCCGACCCACTGGTCGACTGCCTCGTCTCGAAGGAGCGGTTCCGCGCCGACAAGGCGCCGCGACCGGCCGTCGGCGACGACCTGGTGCTCAGCGCGATGGACAAGGGCCAGGCCAAGACCTATCAGGCGATCATCGCCGACCGCTACGGCCTGACCCTCGAACGCGACGGCCGCGACCTCAAGGGGCTGTACGTGCGCGACGCCAACACCGTTGGCTGCCGTCATGATCCGGCGTTCACCCATCCCTTCCGCGGTTACGTCAGCCCCTGCGTCGGCTCGCCCTTCCTGTCCGAGGAACGCCAGTTCAACCTGATGTTCCGCACCGCCCTCGGCGCGGTCGACCCGATGCAGGACGTGGCCGAGGTGGTGGGCCACCTCACCGCCGCACCGGATCTTGCCACGGCGGTGCGCGAGCGCTTCGCCAAGACCATGCGCCGCGACGAGAGCCCGCTGGCCCGGGCGGTGGCCGACGGCGATCGTGGCTGCATCCTGCGCGCGGTGATCGAGGAGCTGATCGGCGGCCACATGTGCTACCTGCGCCCGGAGACCGCGCAGGCGATGTTCGTCCAGTTCCGCAACGTGATGGACACCCAGGGCCTCAAGCCGCCTTTCGGCATCGCCCAGATGGGCAAGAGCTTCCGCAACGAGGTCACGGTCGAGCACTTCATCTTCCGTTCCTGCGAGTTCGAACAGATGGAGATGGAGTTCTTCTGCGAACCCGGCACCCAATCCGAATGGCTCGACTACTGGAAGGGCGAGCGCATCGACTGGTGGCGGTCGCTGGCCAACTACCCCGAGGACTTCGCCTTCCGCCGTCATGAACCCGACGAGCTGGCCCACTACGCCGACGACTGCTACGACGTCGAATTCCGCTATCCCTGGGGCTGGGACGAGCTCGAGGGCATCGCCTCGCGCACCGACCACGATCTGCACCAGCACGAACAGCACTCGGGGCAGAAACTCCGTTATACCGACACCGACAAAGCGGATCCGGAAACGGGCGCCACACCGTGGACCTACCGCCCCTTCGTGATCGAGCCGGCGGCCGGCGCCACCCGCGGCGTGCTCTGCTACCTGCTCGACGCCTACCACGAAGAGGAGCGCCGCGACGCCAAGGGCAAACCGGTGACCCGCACCGTGCTCAAACTCCATCCCCGGCTGGCCCCGATCAAATGCGCGGTGCTGCCGCTGGTGGCCAACAAGGACGAGTTCGTCGATCACGCGCGCAAGGTCATCGACCAGCTCCTCGCCGCCGGCGTGCCGGCGCGCTTCGATCGCAAGGGCGCGATCGGCAAGCGCTACGCCAAACACGACGAGATCGGCACCCCCTACTGCATCACCGTCGACGGCCAGACCCTCGAGGATGGCACGGTGACCATCCGCGACCGCGATACCACCGAGCAGGTCCGCATCGCGGTCGTCGACGCCGCACAGCGCGTCCGCGAACGCCTCGAGGCCTGATGCGCGAAGCGTTGCCGGCCTACGCCGAGGCGCTGCCGGATGGTTGCTGCCTGCGGGTCAAGGTCGTCCCCGGAGCCGCACGCGATCGGGTCATGGGCCTGCTCGGCGACCACCTCAAGCTCCGCGTCCGCCCACCGCCGGAGGACGGACGCGCCAACGCGGCGGTCCAGGCCCTGCTCGCGCGCTGGATCGGCTGCCGCCCCGATGAGCTCGAGCTCGTCGCCGGCCACACCCGCGAACGCAAGCGCTGGCGCTATCGCGGTCAGGCTCCGCTGCCTCCGGCCTAGCCCGGATCACTCATGAGCAACGTCGCGAAGAGTCGTGGCATGCTGTCAATACAGGGCTTCGCGACCGAGGTGAACCGGAGCGTAGCAGCGCTACGCGAGGATCCGCCGACCGAGCGAAGTCCTGTAGTGGCGGTACGATACGGCTTTGCAGCAGTTGTCTCATGAGGGATGCGGGCCAGCCCGCTCTGGCCTCGGACCTTTGAGGTTGCCAGGCCCCACACGTCGGCCTGCCCTCTGCCGATGAAGCATGGCACGCGCAGCGGTCGCCGGCATACTGGGCGACGTGCCCCCGATTCCAGCTGTGAGAACACGATGAGCCTTCATTTGCATGGCAGCGGCGGTGAATGGCGGCTCCAGCCGGGGGCCAACATCCTCGGCCGTTCGCGCGACTGCGCGCTGCATTTCGACGACCCGCGGCTGTCGCGTCAGCACGCGCGGTTCACCCTCGACGGCGAACGCCTGAGCGTCGAGGACCTGGGCAGCAGCAATGGCACCCTGGTCAACGGCGATCGGGTGGCGGGGCCAACCGTGCTCGAACCGGGCGACATGCTGGTCATCGGGCCGCTGGTTTTCCATGTCACAGCGGGCGATGCACCCAGCGCTGCGCTCGACCGACGCGAACCGACCGGCCCCGCGACGCCACCGCCCACGCCATGCCCGCCGGAAGACCCCCCGCCGCCACCGGCCGTGAGCGAGAACGAGGAAGCCGACGAGCTCGGTCCCGACGCGATCGCGGAGAGCAGCGGCGATCTACGCCACTCGCCTGCCTTGACGGCGTCGCAAGCGGCGCCCCAGCGACCGACCCACCAACGACGCACCGAAGCGATGGACTCGCTGCCGCACGAGGCACGCCAGATGCAGGCCGAGGGCCAACAGCGTCCGGTGGAGAGCACCACCTCGATGCTCAAGCCGAGCCGGCTGGCCAGGCACAGTACCGATGCGCTCTCGCCCAACGCCGCCCATCTGCACGCGGACCTGTGCCGCGCCCGCGCCCGGCGGATCATCGCCGGGATCGGCGATCCGCTGATGGCCCTGTTCGGCGGCAGCCTGCTCGCGCTGCCGCTACTGCTCGGCAGCTGCGGCTGGGCGCTGATGCTCGTCGGCGCCGGGCGCGTGGACGGCGTGCCGACTATCGACCCCGAGGTCGACGCCGCCAGCTTCCCGGCCCTGTTCACCGACCTGCTCGCCCCGGCGACCTGGCCGCGGCTGCCGGCGGTGCTGGGGCAACTGCGGGCGACCGACCAGCAGGCCTTCCTGGTGTTCTTCGTCGGCGCGGCCCTGGCCACGCTCGTGTGGGTGCTGGTGCCGCTGTTCACGCTGGTGGCCGCGACCATGCTCAAGGGGGCCCCCTGGATCCATCGCCAGCTCGACCTGGTCATCCGCAACCACCGCACCGGATTCTATCTCTCGCCCTGGCGCAGCTGCCTGCGCTGGGTTCTGGCGCTGTTGCTCGCCCCGCTGGCCGTACCGGCGATCCTGTTCGCTCGCCGCGCGCCCCACGACCTGATCAGCGGCTGCCGGCTGCAGGCGCGCCAGACACCGGGCTGATCCACCGGATCCGGTCGGGCCTGGACCCGGTCTCAGCCCGAGCCGTTCGGTGCCTGCGGGAACGTGATACGGTAGTCGGTGATCGGCTGGAGACCGTCGAAGGTCCAGATGCCGCCGTCCTCGCTCGGCGCCGCGTCGTCGGCCGGATCGAGTTGGGGCTCGATGCTCTGCACCGCACCGTCACGGGTCATGCCGATGCTGATCGCGCGCTCCAGTGGCGCGCTCCCGTCGCGAGTGAGCAGCAGCGCGGCGAGCTTGGCATTTCCTTTCTCGCTGCTGAACTGCACATCCAGCTGACCATCGACGATGCTCACCGGCAGGGTGATGTCGTACGGGCGATCGTGGCCCACGTGGGCGTGGATATCGCAGTCGTCGATCGCCGTGACCCCCTCGACCACCACGTCGAACACCCGTTGATTGTCGCTCTGCTGATAGATCTCCGCCAACTGCAAGGTGAGCAGGTAGTCACCATCGGCGACAGCGAGGGCGTAGGCGAAATCGCCGTAGCGCTCGGTGGTATACAGCGCCTGTTCGGTGGTGCCGTCCACAGGGTCGGAACCCTCGTAGGTCGAGCCGCCGGTGACGCCGGTATCGGCGGCGTAGGCGATGCCAGTGCTGCTGGTGTAGGCCTCGCCGCCAGCGTTGATCGCCAGGGCCACGTCGGAGGCCGCAGGATACACGCCGACCCCGACGATATCGCTGCTGCTCAGATCGCCGTCGCTGGCCTCCAGCCGGAACAGCCGCGTGCCGATGCCGGTGAAGCTGGCGCTGGTGTCGACGGCCGTCGGATCGGCGATGGCGGTGGTGCCGGGCTCGCTGATCACGCTCCAGGTCTGGTCCAGGCTGCCATCTGGCAGGCCATCGTCGCTGACCGTGCCATCGAGCGCGGCGTCGCTACCGCGGATGATCGCCTGGTCGCTGCCCGCGTCGACGCTCGGCGCGGTGTTCTCTCCGCTGATCCGCTGCACCAGGCAGGCCCAATCCTGATCGGTCGCGCTCGGGGCGCTGCCCAGATCGACGGGTGCCCCGCCGCTGACCGTCGCCACGCTGCCGCTCTGCAATCCACCGCCATTGCGCGGATCGAACCAACGTACGGTGAAGCTGCCGCTGGCCCCCGTGAGGTCGAGCGTCATGCCGGTCCCGGCGCGGTCGTTGAAAATAGCGTAGACCACGCCGAGCTTGTAGAGCGTGTAGTCGTTGCCCGTGCTCGAAGCCACGATGCTGGTGGACGCCTCCATCTCCAGCAGCGGCAGCGGTTCGAGGAAATCGCGCGCGTAGCCGCACCAGTTGAACGCGTTCTGCATGATGGTGAAATCCTCGATCCGCTGATCGAAGCCGTGGCCACCGCCGTCCTTCTGGATGTACCACATGAACCCGTCGCCGCCGGCCATCAGGCAGGGCCACATCTTGTCACGCCGCCCCATCGGGTAGCCCTTCGCCTCGTCGGTGTTGTCGTTCTCGATCTTCTGCGGCTCGTCCCAGGCGATGGTCCACGGCTCACCGCCCGCGGCGCTGTCTTCACGGTAGTTCTGCACGGTGTTGAACATGCTGTTGCGGCTGGCGCTCCCCTGGAACGACCCCGCGTCGATGTTGGGGTCGCCGTAATGCGCTGTGTAGGTGTCATATTTGATGCCGATGCCGCCGACCTGGTAGGTGCAGGGGTGGTCATAGGGATCGACCGCCTTGATGTAGGCCATCTGCTCGGCGCGTTCATCGGCATTCCACTCGCATTCCTCCATCAGGTTCCACTTGAGGCCGTTGTAGTGGCCGAACCGGGCGTTGAGCATGCGGAAGTAGAGTCTGCGCTCCACGCTGAGCGAGGCGCCATAATAACTCATATTGGCGCTCTCGTGTTCGGCCAGATGCCAGTTGAGGAAGATGCCCCTGGCCTGGGCGTGTGCCAGGGCGATGTCCCACTGCTGGAGCTTGAGCAGATCGTAGCGGTCCTTGTCGTCCTCGCTGGTCGGATGCGGGAAGCAGTCTTCGCCGTCGCCGCCGATGGTGTTCGACATCATGTAGATCGCGTTGCCGCCCTGCTCGGCGATGTAGTTCAAGGCCCCGATCAGGGCCCTGCCATCCCCGCCGTTCCAATCGGGATCGCCGCTGTTCCAGTCCGACTCGTGGACGGTGAAATCATGCCCGATGCCGATGGTGGTGTTGGTGAAACCACGATAGCCGAGGAGGTTCTCGGGGATGCCCGGCCCGGTGTAGACGAAGGGCTGCCCGCCGCCGCCGTAGGTCAGATAGTGGTGGCCGCTATTGACCAGCATGCCCTTCTCCGGCGCGCGGAAATCGTCGCCCGACTTGTCCGACGCGCCCACGGTGAAGCTGCCGCTCATCCCGTCGAAAGGCGTGACCGGGCTACCAGCCTCGGCGTCGAGGTCAACGGCCACGTCGGCCCCGCTACGGAAGGAGAGGCTGTAGGTCCAGGTCCCCGTCTGATGCGGGTTGAGATGCGCCATCCAGACATCACCCGCGGCACCGCCGGCGCCGTCACCCGCGAAATAGCCGGGCACGACCAGATCGTCGCCGCCGGGGCTGGTGAAGGTGACGTTGAACCGGTAGTCGCGGAAGGGGTTGGGATCGGCGGACTGGCTCGACTCCACCGCGTTGACGGCCAGGTCGACCCGGTGCCACTGCTTGAGCGTACCGCCGACGCTCACACCGCTGACGATGCTCGATTCGTCCAGCGTTTCATCCAGATCGTTGGTGTCCTGCACCAGATAGATCCGATCGATCATGAACTTCTCGGAACGCGCAGCGATGGTCAGGGTGTGGCGACCGTCGCTCAGATCGTACTTCAGTCGCCGGTGGTCGTGGCCGTCCTCGTACATCATGTTGAAGTGCCAATCGGCGGTACTCTTGTTGCCGACGTGGAACTTGTAGAAATCGTTGCTGCCGATGGACTTCTGGATCCAGCAGTCGTTGCACTCGTCGTTGCGCTTGCCGTAGTCCGGGCCCTTGGCCTGGGCCCGGAAGCGCACGTGGTAGGTGCCGGGGGTGACGATGTCGAAGGTGTAGCTCAGCCGCCCGTAGCTGTTGTTGTTGTACTTGTTGCTCCCCTCCCAGCGGATGAAGCCGGTGCCCTTGTAGCCGTCGTAGTCGGTGACCACGTCCCAGGTTGGCGTGTTCACCGCCGTGCCCTTCTCGGCTTCCATGATCAACACACCGCCGGATTCCTGCCAGACGGTCTCGGCCGGGGCGGCGGCCAGGGTCAGGAACAGGGCGACGAAGGCGAGCGAACGGTACATGGGCGTCTCCTTGCCCGTCAATGCGCCCACGCCCGGTTTTAGGCCGGGCGAGCATGGCCTCGAACTCCGCGCGGATCACACACCGCGCTCCGGGAGGATGCGCCTCCGGACAGCGTCGGAGCGTTTTCGGGGTCCAAAACCGCCCCGACGCGCAATAGTCACCGGCAGGGGCATACCCCGGCCGTGGACCGTCCACTGACAGGAACCGCCATGACCCGGAGCGCATCCGGCAGACCCAGCCCGAGCGAGAGCGCGATCATCCGCACGCGGCTGGTGCGGCTGCTCGAGCAGCACCGCCCGATGCTCGCCGCCTACGCCTTCGCTCTCACCGGTGACCACCACACCGCCGAGGACGCGGTGCAGGAGGCCGCCTGCATCGCCGCACTCGACCCCCGGCGCATCCCCGACGCGCCGCAGGCCGCGGCCGGCTGGCTGCGGGCGGTGGTCCGACGCAAGGCGCTCGAGCTGGGTCGCAAGGCCAGGGGCGAGCGGCGACAACTCCGACCCGAGGTGGTGGAGCTGGTCGCCGCCTCCTTCGATGAGGTCGAGTCCGACTCCAGCGCACGCCGTCTGGAACGGATGCGCCGGGCCATGGCCGCCTGCGTGGAGCGCCTGTCTGAACGCGCGCGCAAGGCGGTACGCGCGCGCTATGTCGAGCGTGCCAGTTGCGCCAGCATCGCCGAGCGCTGTGGCCTGCGGGTCGACCAGGTCTACACCCTGCTCAAGCGTTCGCGCTCGAGTCTGATCCGCTGCGTCGATCAACAGCTCGAACTGGAGACCCCGTGAACAGCGCTGCCACCTGCAGATGCACCCGGCCCAAGGCCGACACTCCCCGCGCGTCGCAGCACCCAGCTGCCGCCACGCAGCCCGGCCCGAGCCGGGGCCAACCACGGAGGCCGAAATGAGCGCCGCGACCCATCGCCAATTCGACGAGCTGGTGGCCGCCTGGTGCACCGGCACCATCGACGACGCTGGCTTCGCCGCGCTGGAGGACCTGCTCGCCCGCGACCCCGGCGCCCGCCGCCGTTTCGTCGAACACTGCCACGGCGAGATGACGCTCTACTACCACTTCGCCGGCGAGACCCGCCTCACCCGCCACCCCCTGCCCGCGGCCTCCGACCGGCGGCAGGCAGGTCAGCGCCCGCCGCGCCGACGCGCCCGGCACGCCCGACACCACCGGCCACGCACCACCCCCTGGCTGTTGCTCGCGGCCGGCCTGTTGGTCGCCGTCGGCCTGACACTGCTGGCCACCCTCGCCCGCGACCCGGCGCCGGCTCGACAGCTGCCCGGGAGGCTGGGCGTCCACGCCGGGGCACCGGTCACCGCCGGCGCCACCCTCACCAGCCAGGCCATCGCCTCGACGGTGGCCTGGCACCATGGCGATGCCCGGATCGAACTCGCGCCGCATACCCGCCTGATGGCCAGCGCCGCCGACCGGCTGCGCCTCGAACAGGGCCGCATCCGGTGCGTCGTCCCCGGTCTCGCCGCGGGTGAACGCCTCCAGGTGGTCACCCCCGCCGCCACCATCACCGTGCTCGGCACGGTGTTCACCGTCGCCCACGCCGCCGAAGCGACCACGGTCAGCGTCGAGGAGGGCCGGGTGCAGGTACGCACCAGCGCCGGCGCGAGCCGGGTACTCGGTGCCGGCGAAGCCTTCCGCAGCGATGCCGGCTCGCAGCCACACCCGCCACCAACGGATGGTTGGGCCCTGCTGCGGCACGACCGCGAGGCGACCACGGTCCTGGATCACGTGCGCGAGAACGGAACGCTGGTCCTCCCGGCCGATACGCAACTGGTGCTCGAAGTCGAGGTGCCCGCAGGGGTACGGGCGATCACCGCCACGCTCGACGGCGAGGAGCTGGTCATGCGCTCGCGCACCAGCGATGGCCGCCGGGTCGAGAAAGTGCCGCCCTACTTCCTGTTCGGCAATCAGGAGGATCGCCACTACGCTCGCGAGTTGGAACCCGGCCGCAGGAAGCTCGAGGTCACCGGCTGGGCCGATGCCGACGCGACCAGGGTCCACGACCGCGCCGTGTTCACCCTGGAGATCGAACCGGCTGCACCGGCGGAGGCCACGGATCGAACCACGACCACAGCTCCTGCCACGCCGCCGGCTCGCCGCTGACACGCTGCGCGCGATCGCGCAGCGTGTCCCACTCGCAGCGGCCGAAACAGAACGACAGCCAATCCGCGCGCTCGCAGCAGAGGACGAGATCGGCATCCGCGCAGCGGTCGCGACTACAAGCGGCCACGCCGCGACGCACGTGCAGACAGAAGCTGGCGTCGATCCCGACGAAGGAGATGGCCACACGGATATCCGCGTTCACCGCCGCGACCGGATCGAGGCGGAAGCCCAACGCGCGCACGAAGCAACCCGGCTCCATCGCCGCAGCGGTCTCCGGATCGATCCGCGGCGGATGGGCCTGGGGCTCCCAGGCCCCCTCCCACGCGCGCGCAGCAGTCAGATAGATATTGCGCGTGGTCCAGGCCGGAGCGACCTGCCCCATCCTCCGTAACGCGTCGGCGAGCAGCTGACAAGCGCGCGGCGCCACCGGATGGCCGGGCGCGATCGCCCGGGTCACATGTCGGGCGAGTTTCGCCGCCCAGGCCCAACACCGTTGCTCCAACTCGCGTTCCACCGCCGCGCAGGCGGCCTCGGGCCCGCCGTACGCCGCGACGATCTTGCGACTCTCCAGTTCCGGCGGGACCGGATGCAGATCGACCGCGTCGCCTGAGTACCAGCCGAGCAGGCCGGCGTAGATCCCGCGCACCCCGAACTGCCACTCGGCGTAGCTCTGGGCGATGCCCGGGGCGTCGCGCAGGTGCGGCGGCAGGTCGGTCTGTGCGATCACCGCATCGGGGTCGAGCCCGCGATTCATGCCGCGTACGCTCTGGTCGAAGACGAACTGCAGCGCATCGCGGAAGGTGTTCACCTGCTGCGCGACCCGCTCGCTGCCGCTCAGCGGCAGCCCGTGGACTCCAAGCAGATGGGTCGCGCCGAAGCCGGCGATCACATCGAGCCCGGCGAGCCAGGGAACGGGATCACGATAGCCGCCACCGGCGACCGAGACGATGTTGGGGAAGGTCGCCGTGAGGTGGTTGTGGACGCAGACCCCGCGCTGCGGGAACCAGAGGATCAACGAATCATCGGTATCGAACGAATAGCTGGTGTGGACCTCCACCGCTTCGCCTGCGATCGTGGTCCGCACCACCGGCTCGGCCCAGGTCACGTCTGGCGCGCGATAGCCCAGAGCGTCACGCTTGGCGTTCCCATCCCCGAGTCGGTCCGCTCTGCGGGCCTCGCGCTGCTCCGTCGCGGCCCGCAGCTCCGCCGCGTTTCCCGCGGGCCTGTGACCCATTGTCGCGGTGACCCACCGCTCGGCCGGACGGTCGCTCCGCTGCGCTGCGCTGCGACCTGAGTCCAGGTCTCGACTCTTGAAGGCCATGCCGCGCTTGGCACCCGTAGCGGCGGTGGCGATCGGATCGGCATCCGGCCCCGCCGACGGCAAGGGCACGCCGTATTGGGCCAGAGTCCGGTAATGATAGGCGCTGGCCTCGTGGACCTGCATGCGCGCGAGGTTGTCATGCAGCCGGGCATGCCCATGGATCGGCACGCGATGGCGACCGAGCAGACCGTCGGTGCCGAAGCAGTAATGCGAATGGGTGTAGATCACCGCCGCGACCTCCCGGTCGCTGACCGCCGCCAGATGCTCGCGGATGGCCACGCCCTCGGCGTTACCATTGCCGGTATCGATCACGATCAGCCCCGCGGGCGCTTCGATGGCATGCGCATTGGCGACGCTCAAGCCGACCACCGACCACACGCCCGGCGCGTGGGTCACCGTCGCTGGCGCGATATGTTCACGCCCGGCGACCAGTTCGCGACTGGCGATCTGCCCTGCCGCACCGGTGAGCATCGGCACCGGCGCTCCCGTGTAACGTGGATCGTGCATGCCGCAGTCTGGGCATGGATGCTGCCACGCCAAGCATCAGCGCGCGGATTCGGGCAAGGCGACTCAAAGCTCGCAAATGAGGGCCATGCCTCGCCTCCATCTGCGTCACTATGACCCAAGCACCAAAGAGAGCCGGGCGGTTTAACGCAGATGGAGGCGACGCAAGGCATGCCGACCTGGGGATCGGCGCTCCCGGGCCGAGCTTTGAGTCGCCCTGCGGATTCTGGCGGCACTCGGGATCCGGCGGCTGTCGACCGAGCTGCGTGCGCGCGAATCGGCACCCGCACCGACGCGTCCGCGCGCTTGCGACCCCTGGGCCATCGGCGATCGTCCGGCGGTCCGGCGCCCCGCTTACAGGGTGGATCCGGCGATGGAGAGAAGCATGCAGACCGCAGCGCTCGGCGAGACCGGGCTGACCGTCACCCGGCTCGGATTCGGCTCCCAGACCATCGGCGGGCTCGGCTACGGCCCGCAAGACCAGTCCGCGAGCGTGCCTGCTGCCCTGGCCTATCTCGCCGGCGGCGGACGCCTGATCGACACCGCCCGCGGCTACGGCACCAGCGAGATCCACGTCGGGCGCGCGCTGCGGGCCTACGGGATGCCGTCCCACCTGGTGACCATCTGCTCCAAGAGCGGATCGACGCATCCGCCCTGCATCGCAGCCGATCTCGAGACCAGCCGTTACTGCCTGGGGCGCGACCATATCGACGTCTACTACGTCCACGTACCACCGGCGGACCGGGATGCGCTCATGCGGGTGCTCGATGCCTACGAGGACTTCCGCCGCGATGGGCGCATCCGCTTCATCGGCCTGTCGTGCAAGCGCCTCGACCGCCCTGAGGCCTGTGAAGAGGTCCGCGACTGGATCCACGACGGCCGAGCGCAGGTCATGCAGTTCCCCTATTCCTTCGCCCGGCCGTGGGTCGGCGAACTGATCGCCGAGGCCAGGGCCGCGGGCATCGGCTGTGTCGTGCGGCAGGCCCTGGAAGGCGGCCTGCTCTCCGGTGCCTACCGCCCCGGCCACCGCTTCACCGACCGCGCCAACGACGGTCGTGCGGGCGTCGACCCCGCCGCAATGGCCGAGGCGCTCGAACTGATCGACGCCATCCGTCAACGCTTCGCGGTCGGCCCCTACGCCACCCTCGCGGACGTCTCGCTGGCCTACGTGCTCTCGCATCCCGACGTCGCTGCGACCATCCCCGGCGGCGGCGATCCGGAACAGGTGACGACCAACCTGCGCGCCGACGCGCTGCCACCGCTTTCGCCGGAGACCCGGCAGGAGCTCGAAGCGATGGCCGCGCCGCTGGTGCCGCTCACGCGCCAGGGCAAGGACTGAGCCGACACAGCACCCAGCGACCTGCGCAGATCAAAAAGCCAAACCAGAAGCGCCCGTCCGCAGCGCCAGCCAGGCCTGGCCGGGCGACCGGCCGACAGAGGAGCGGTTTTCGGCGATAATGGC
>CAZTGE010000126.1:0-12461 GCA_964612995.1 uncultured candidatus Brocadiaceae bacterium
TTGCCGTCAAGTGGTAAACCCGTGGTTGCCGTGTGCCTGGATGGGCTATGGGTAGGGCGTGAAAGAGATGGGTGTCCTGGGATCACCTGGGATCACCGCCCACGGCAACAACCGCATCGCCATCCCGAGCCGCCACGCAGCGATGACCCGTCCCGGCTGGTCCCTCCACGCCCGCGACACCGCCACCGGCCAGACCACCGACCTCGGCTTCATCGACTCCGAGCGCGAAGCCTCCCCACCGGGGGATGCCCCAGCCAAGGAGCTGACCAACATTCCGCTCCCAGACGGCATCTACGAAATCGAAGTCCGCCCCCACGCCCTGCTATGGCCCGACACCCGCAGTCGCCCCGTCATCACGCTCACCGCCAGCGACCAAGGCGGCGGCAACACCGGCCTGCCCGTCATCCAGAACCTCCACCGCACCATCGAAGACGGTTTCAGCATCATCCGCTGGCAGGTCGCCGAGGAGGCCAACCACGCCGGCTTGGCCTTCGGCATCTGGTTCGACGTGAGCCAACCGGTCGACACCAACCGCCCGCCAGATCGCCTCGTCGCCTACTACCCGCAGATCGGCAGCTACCGGACCAGCTATGCCCAGACCGCTGACTCGGCCGTGGCGATCGCCGCCATCGTGGGCACAGAAAAGGGCGAGGTTGCCGAAGCCGCTTTGCCATGGTCGCTGACTCCGCCAACCTCGCCGCCCAATCAAACGACTACATCACGCTGATGGCTTCTGCCCGATGAAGAACGCGTAGCCGTAGAACGCGCCATAGGTCCGGTACAACGCCGCCTCGCGCCGCTGGAAACCCAGGAACTGCTCGGCAGCCTTGTTGCCGGGATGACGGGCCAGGAAGGCCTCGTGCATCGCCTCCTGCGGACGATGGTAGTGGTCGATCCAACACTCCGGAGGAAGCACGAAGCACGCCGTCAGGCTGTACCCGGCCTCCTGGAATTGCTGCAACTTGCGCGGGATCGTGTCGATGCCGGGATACTCCTGGTTCCAGAACGCATCGATTTCCTCCGGCCGCTCATCGCTCAGCCAGCAGGCCTCGGTGAGTGCGATGAAGCCGCCCGGCTTGAGCAGCCGACGCCACTCGCGCAGGCCCCGCTCGAAGCCGATATTGTAGATCGCGCCCTCGCACCAGATCAGATCCAGTTCCTCTTTCCCGAAGGGCAGGTCCTCCATGGAGCCAACCTCACCGCGGAGGCGAGGCGCCAGGCCGCAGGCCTCGGCTTCACGGTTGAAGACCTCGATGAAGCGGGGGAACAGGTCGATGCCGGTGATCTGACCCGGCGTATGCTCGGCCAGCACGCGCGTCTGCCCGCCGGTGCCGCAGCCGATGTCAACGATGCGCGATGAGGCGCCCAACCCCTCGATGAACTCCAGGGCTTTGATCGTCATCTCAGGGCTTCCCGGGCCCTGGCGTTCGAACGCCACGAAGTAGTCGCAGATCAGGTCCAGGTCGATTTCGTGAATAGAAACGTTGTCGTTACTCATGATGCTCTCCTTCGAGCCCCAAGAGGGGCCGAGCTATGAAGTTCCGGTTGCTTGGGTCCATGCCGAATGGATGCCGCTCACATTGGGCGGCACATCATCATCACGCGGCAAGACAAACTTCACTCAGGCGAGCACGCCCTCCTTCTACCCAACGCCGGCGCCAATGCAACGAGCGCTCGTCTGCCCCCCGGGGGCTTTTCGCACCCCTTGCGCAGGTTACCGCACACCCGCATACTCGGGTGTCATGCCAAAGAAGAGTCCCCAAGACACCAACGCCCGTCGCATCGCCATCATCGAGCTGATCGCTGCCAACCCGCTCCCGGTCGAGGAGATCGTCGAGCAGCTGATCCCCAAAGCCGGCCGGCGCACGGTCTACGAGGACCTGGAATGGATCCTCGAGACCTTCCCCGAGCACCTCAAGCGGGAGAGCGCCGGCCAGGCGCACGGCAAGCACCGGGTCACCTACCGCTGGATCGGCGTCAGCCCGTACCTCTTGGAGAAGCCCATCACCTGGCTCACCGAGGAGGAGCTGATCAGCCTGGTGGCCGCCCGGGGCTTCCTGCGCGACGTTGACCCAGCCAAGGCCCCGACCGTCACCAACCCCGACGACTGCGACATCCTCGCCGGTGCCATCGCCCGCCTGGTCAACCGGGCCGGGGTTCAGGATGCCGCCGAGCTCCTCGCCCGCCGCGTCGTCACCGTCAGCCGCTTCGGCGCCGCGCCCACCCGGTGCCTGGCCCTGGCCACCACCCTGGCCGCGACCGCGGTGGGTGACGCCATCACCTTCGACTACGAGAACCTTCAGGGCCGGCAGCGTCGCATCCACGCCGTGCCCCAGCGCTGCGTGCTCATCAAGGGCGAGTGGTATCTGATCGCCTGGGCTGGCTTCCTGCGCAATTTCCGCCTCAGCCGCATGGCCACGGTCCAGCGCACCCGCGAGCAGCCCGCCGACGCCCCGCCCTACATCAGCGCCGACGAGGTCGACGCCCTGCTGCACAGCGGCTTCTACGCCACCAGCAGCACCCGCGCCAAGGACCGCGTCCGCGTCCAGCTCGGCATCGCGCCCCAGGCCTGGCCCCACGTCTGCGACCGCCGCTGGGGCGACAACCAGACCATCGAAGAGGAGCCCAAGGGCCTCCCCGAAGGCTGGCGCCGCCTCAGCTTCACCACCACCGGCCTGGCCGAATGCCAGCACTGGGTCCTGGCCATGGGCGCCAACGCCCGCCCCGAGAAGCCCAAAGCCCTGGTCGAATGGGTCTGCCAGCAGGCCCGGGCCATGGTGGAGGCATGTGAGGGCAGATGATTGCGGACCCCTCCGCACATACCTGGGCTAGAATGACTCTCTGAGCGCCTTGGCCTGCCTGGCGCCACTTGCACTCGGTCAGGGGAGCTCATAGCCTATGCGTCTCAATCCGTATGAGTCGGCATCGAGTGGCATCCAGCTATCTCCGTGCGGATCCAGCCCAGGAGCATTGGCCTTGACCACCGAGCCGTGGATGACCCTGCAAGAGGTCGCTGAACACCTGAAGGTCTCTGAAGACACCATCCATCGCTGGATGGCCAAGATGGACATGCCCGCCCATCGGGTGGGGCGCTACTGGCGCTTCAAGCTGTCCCAGGTCGATGCCTGGGTCGAGAGTGGTGGGTCAGCCATCCCTGACAGTGATGAGGAGAAGGACGCATGACCGCCACGCTCTCCTCTCTCGCCCAGGCCATGCTCGGTCGCCTGCCAGCGGATGGCGGCACCATCGGCAACGGCAAGCTGCGCCGGCAATTGGAGGCAGACGGCATCCCAACTGACGACGCCGCCTACGACGCCGGCAAGGCCGAACTCATCGATGCAGGCCTGGCCCTACCCGGACGGGGCCGCGGTGGCTCCCTCAGGCGAGCCGATCCCTCAGCGGCCCCCAGCCCAGTGCAATCCTCGCTGTTCGATGCGGCCGAGGAAACGGCTCCCGCCACATCAGCGGCTGAGACCACACCATCGCCGGTATCTGCATCGAAAAGAGCCGCCCGACCCATGACCAAGCTGACCCTCGCCCAACTCGCCGGCCTGCTGTTCCGCGCCTGCGACGACCTCCGCGGCAACATGGATGCCTCGGAATACAAAGAATACATCTTCGGCATGCTCTTCCTCAAGCGCCTGTCTGATCTCTTCGATCAGGAGCGTGAAAAGCTGGAGCGCGATCTGCGCGCCAAGGGCATGCGTGATGCCGCCATCACCATCCAACTCGACAACCCCGACAAATACACCTTCTTCGTCCCGCCCGAGGCGCATTGGTCGACCATCCGCCACCTGAAGTCCAACGTCGGCACCGCCCTCAACAAGGCCCTGGAGGCGCTGGAGGATCACCCTGCCAACGTCGACGCCCTGCAAGACGTGCTCAAGCACATCAACTTCAACCGCAAGATCGGCCAGCGCACCCTGGATGACGACACCCTGTCCGACTTCATCCAGAACTTTGAAAAGATCCCGCTGCGCGACGAGAACTTCGAGTTCCCCGATCTGCTCGGCGCCGCCTACGAGTACCTGATCAAATACTTCGCCGACTCCGCCGGCAAGAAGGCCGGCGAGTTCTACACCCCGGCCGATGTCGTGCGCGTGCTGGTCGAGGTCACCGAACCCCAGGCCGGCATGAGCGTCTACGATCCCACCTGCGGCTCCGGCGGCATGCTCATCCAGACTCGCGACTACATCCGCGAATGCGGCGGCAATCCGCGCGACCTCAGCCTCGCCGGCCAGGAATCCATCGGCACCACCTGGTCCATCTGCAAGATGAACATGCTCCTGCACGGCATCCCCCATGCCGACATCCGGCAGGAAGACACCATCCGCCACCCGCAGCACAAAGCCGAATCCGGTGAACTGGCCCGCTTCGACCGCGTCCTCGCCAATCCGCCCTTCAGCCAGAACTACATCAAGAAGGACATCGGCTACCCCGGCCGCTTCGCTGTCTGGATGCCCGAGAAGGGCAAAAAAGCCGACCTGATGTTCGTTCAGCACATGCTCGCGGTGCTCAAGGCCGATGGCAAGATGGCCACGGTCATGCCCCACGGCGTGCTCTTCCGTGGCGGCGAAGAGCGCGAAGCCCGCCGCCACTTCATCGATCGCGGCTGGCTGGAGGCCATCATCGGCCTGCCCGCCGGGCTCTTCTACGGCACCGGCATCCCGGCCTGCGTGCTGGTCATGAACAAGGCCGGCTCGCCTGAGCGCAATCACGTCGTGTTCATCAATGCCGACCGCGACTACCGCGAAGGCAAGGCCCAGAACTTCCTGCGCGCCGAAGACATCTCCCGCATCGTCCACGCCTACCGCCGTCTCAGCAGCGGGGTCGTGCAAGAGATCCCAGGCTACGCCCGCCGTGTCCCGGTCAGCGAGATCGAGGCCGAGGACTTCAACTGCAACATCCGCCGCTACGTCGACAACGCCCCGCCGCCCGAGCCCCACGATGTCCGCGCCCACCTGCACGGTGGCGTGCCGGTGGCCGAGGTCGAAGGCCACGACAGCAGCTTGGCCGCCCACTGGGCCAATTACCCCGGCATCCGCGCCCAGGTCTTCCAAGCCCGTGCCGACGACCCCGCTTATTTCGACTTCACCGACGCCGTCACCGACCGCCGCGCCCTGGCCGACATCGTCAAGAATGATGCCAGCGTCGCCGCCGCCCACGGGCGCTTCATGAATCTCCTCGAAGCGTGGTGGCAGCAATACCTGCCCCATATCGAAGCCCTGGCCCCGGAGGACGGGAAGCAGGGCAACGTCTACGAACTGCGCCGACTGCTCATGCACTCCATCGAGGAGGCCCTCAAGGATCAGCACCTGCTCAACGACCATCAGGTGCGCGGCGGACTGGCCCGCTACTTCGAGTTCTTCAAGCCCGAGTTCAAATCCATCGCCTTCAGCGGCTGGGGCCCGGAACTGATCCCGGATGATGACATCCTGCAGAGCCAGTTCCCCGAGATGCTGGCCGAGATGGAACAGCAGCGCAGCCGGCTCGCCGAACTCGCCGCCCTGTTCAGCGCCGCCGATGAAGAAGACTACGAAGACGATGACGACACTGGTGTGCTGCCCAAAGAGCAGGTCAAAGAACTCAAAGCACAGCTCAAGGCGGCCCGTGGTCAGGCCAAACTGGCCAAGCGCGATCCCGCCCTGGGCGACCACCAGGCCCTGCTGGCCAAGGCCGCCGCCGTCGAGGCCCGCCTCGCCCGCCACAAAGCCCTGGAAGACGAAGCCAAGGCGATCAAGGCCGCGCTCAAGGCCACCGAAAAGAAGCAAGACGATCTGGTGGCCGCCGCCCGCGCGAAGATCGGCCGTGACGAGGCGCGAACGGTCATCATCGAGCGCCTGCATCGCGAATTGCGCGTCATCTATGGCAGCTACCTGCAGGCCAACCTTCGCGCCTGTCAAGACGCGCTGACCAACCTGCACGACAAATATGCGGTGACGGCGGCAACGATCACGGCACAGCGTGAAGCCGCCACCCAGAAGCTGAATACCTTCCTGGAAGAGCTCGGCTATGTCTGATCCCACGCCTCAGATCCAGGCTCTGCTGCCACAGATCCGCGCCCTGATCGATTCGGCCCGCCGCATGGCCGCCACGGCCATTGATACGCTACAGGTCAGCACCAACTTCGAGATCGGCCGCCTGATCGTCGAGCACGAGCAGGGCGGTGACCAGCGCGCTGGCTACGGTGTCGCCCTCATCAAAGGTCTTGCCGCGTCCCTCAGTGCCGAATTCGGCCGGGGGTTCTCCAAGCGCAACCTTGAGTACATGCGCCGCTTCTATCTCACCTATCGCGACCGTGCCCCGGCGATTGCGCAGACACTGTCTGCGCAATCGGGTCCGGAAGCCATCGCGCAGACACTGTCTGCGCAATCGCCTCACGGCACTCAGGGAACCAAGAACACCTGGGCCCTCAGCTGGTCGCATTACGTTAGCCTGCTGAGCATCAGCAACCCCGACGAGCGCCGCTTCTACGAAATCGAGGCCGTCGCCAACAGCTGGGGCGTGCGCGAACTGGAGCGGCAGATAGGCAGTTCGCTCTACGAACGCCTCGCCCTCAGCCGCGATAGAGACGAAATCGCCCGCCTCGCCCGCGAAGGCCAGGTGGTCGAGCGCGCCGCTGCCAGCGGTCAAAACTCATCCGCGTTTATCCGTGTTTATCCGCGGATGCATAGGGAGGGGCCGCGGATGAACGCGGATGAACGCGGATGGGGAGAGGGTGCTCACAGAGCATACACGGTGAAAGAAGCGACGATGATGGCGCGGCGCGAAGTGGCAGTGCAGATGCTGGGCTCTTTTTTGAAGGAGTTGGGGTATGCCTGAATCGGTCTTTTTGGACGAAGCAATCAATAGCGGGGAAATTGTCCTTGGGCGTGGAAATATTATTTCTTCCGACGATTTGACCGCATTCCCTGGTGACTATCCAGTCTACTCCAGCTCTGCCAAAGGGACTGGAGAGTTTGGCCGGTATGGTAAGTACATGTTTGACGAGGAACTCATTACATGGTCGGTTGACGGTGGAGGCCGGCCTTTTCATCGAAAAACACATCGCTTTTCCGTTACCAATGTCTGTGGTTATTTGAAAATCAGAGATCCTGACAAATGGAACTATCGATACCTTCAATCTTCAATGGAGATTCAGCAATCGCGCATTTCATTTGACTACCAAATGAAGGCCCATCCCAGTGTTATTCGTAAGCTTTATTCCTTCCGGCCGCTACCGATTGATGCACAACGCCGCATCGCCGAAATCCTCTCCGTCATCGACGAGGCCATCGAACACACCGAAGCCCTGATCGCCAAAACCCAGCAGATCAAAGCCGGCCTGATGCACGACCTCTTCACCCGAGGCGTCCTCCCCAACGGCCAACTCCGCCCACCCCGCTCCGAAGCCCCTGACCTCTACAAAGAATCGCCACTGGGGTGGATCCCGAAGGAGTGGGGTATCAGCCACCTACCAGAACTTCGCCAAGCCAGCCGACCACACCTCAAGACGGGCCCTTTTGGGTCATCGCTCAAACAGGAACACTGGGTAGAACACGGCATACCGGTCATAACCATTGGCGCACTCGGCGAAGGATGTTTTGAAGAGTCCGAGCTACTCTTTATCGCCGAACATACGGCCAGCATTTTGTCTGAGTATCGCGTAATTAATGATGACATTGTATTTTCAAGAGTTGCAGACGTCGGCCGTAGTGTTGTCGTGGGCGCTGACCAGACCGACTGGATTATGTCATCCAATCTGATGCGCATTTCGATAGATAGTAGCAAGATGTCATCACATTTCCTGCAATCGCTTCTCGCGTATGACCACCGCATTAGAGGACAAATTCGCCGCAGCGTTAACTCTGGTGGCCGAGAAGTGGCCAACAGTGCTATTCTTAACGCCCTTTCCTTCCCAACACCAATGCCAGATGAGCAGTTACGGATAACAGCAAGAGCTTCTGCCATCGACCGAGAAAGGGGTTCGCTGATCAAGACAAGAGCCAAACTTTCAGTCGCCAAGCAAGGGCTAATGCACGATCTTTTGTCTGGAGCCCATGACCTTGGGAGAGAAGCTTCATGACTCTTCAATGCATCCGAGGCGGCGAACCGCTCTCCGAAGACGACCTTCGCGCCCACATCGCGTCAGCCCTCCGCCTTGAGAATATTGGTCTGCTCCTCGGCGCCGGCACCTCCGTCGCCGCAGGTGGCCAGACAATAAAGCAGATCTGGCTTTCATTCATCACCAAAGCCAAACTCGAGGCCCAAGTAATGGCCGATGGCGACTTTGTTGATTCAGAGGACCTCAAAAGAACCAACTTCACAAGCCAAGTAAGCCAACGCTCTGCCCCCAACATCGAGAAGCTACTTGATAAACTAGAGATCGCTATCCTCGACTGGGAGCGTCGCAAGCCGACCGCTCATAATTTGAAAAAACTCCGAGGCGCTACCCAGTGCCTCCTACGCTATGTCCTCAAGGCGGCCATCCTCAACGAGGCCTGTTGGACAGCACCCAGCACCGGCGACGCGCTACCCAACCATGTTCAACTGCTGCAACGCATCGTGGGCGCACGGCAACCCGGGCAGCCAAGCCCATGGTGCTTCACCACCAACTACGACCTTGCCATCGAATGGGCCGCTGAATCAGTGGGCATACACGTCAACACTGGCTTTGTCGGCATTCACCAGCGCCTGTTTTCACCCCAATCCTTCGATATCGGCCTACGAAACGTACAGGCACACGGCGAAGCACGCTTTGGCTGCAATGACATCTATTTGGCGAAGCTTCACGGCTCACTGACGTGGCGCGAAATGCCAGAAGGTGACTTCCGCGAACTGGCAGCCTCTGAGGCATGGCCAGAAATCCAAGGCATAGCCGATGGCAAACAGGCCCCTGATAACAGCATCATGGTGTTTCCGCGAGCCGCCAAATACCTGCAAACGGTGGGCTATTTGTCTGGCGAGTTGTTCCGCCGCTTTTCTGATTTCCTGGCCAAGCCCCAAACCTGTCTGATCACCAACGGCTTCTCGTTCGGCGACGAGCACATCAACCGCCTGCTGCAATCCGCTCGCCTGAACCCGACCTTTCAGATGATCATCTTCTTACCTGAGTTTCTTGGCCTTGATCAGGTTGCCGAATTGAATCCAGCAGTCCGCCGCTTGGTGGAGGCTAGATCACCACGCATCACGCTGATCGGGGGAGACGCTGCCTTCCTAAATAACGCCGTGGATTACCTACCAGATCCCATGCTCTACGACCTGGGCGAGCGTGAGATGCGTGACCGGTTGAGAGACTTGCACCAGCAGGAACAGGGCGATGCGGAATAGATCGCCCATTGCTTACGTTGTCCAGATCGATGGCCAGGAGGTGACGCTCAACCTGCTGGACCATCACCGTGGGCAAGTCGCTGGGCATCTTTGTGGGATCTCCCAAGTCACCGATGTCGGCGGGCTTTTAGCCATCGATGCCGGACATCGCCTGATCGTTTTGCGCGTAACCGGTCTGCGCTTTGCAGAACCAGGCGAGGTTCACCGTCGAGATCGCGCACGGTCAACCACGGCTAACGAACCCCTTCGCAACATCAAAGGCATTGTCGTTGGCTGGCTTGAAAACCGTCGCTTCCAATCAGACGCCCTGATCACCCCACCGTTGGGGGCTGAGTGCTTTCCCCTCCAACGTTCCGAGTTTGACCACATCCTCGGTGGAAAAGACCACGATGGCCCGATCACACTGGGCACGGAATACCGCAACGGAAATTCGGTCAAAGCAGGGCTGAACACCTTACTCGCGCAGCATGTAGCTGTGCTGGGTGGCTCGGGCCAGGGCAAGAGCTGCTTCACCGCGGCCATCCTGCAACAACTGGCAGCAATGCCACGAAGCCGAATCGTCATCTTCGATATCAACAATGAATACGACCGGGCCTTCAAGGTTTCCGAAGAAGACTTGGGCACCTGCCGTCTCAACGGCGATGCTTATCAATACACCACCATTGGTGCACCTGAAGATGGCGAGGATCACCTGAAGATCCCGTATTATGCCTTAGGCCGACAAGGAATGCACCGACTTCTATTGCCGAGTGAGAAGACTCAGCGCCCTGCCCTCTCCTTTGCCGTTGACCACTTGCGAAACGTCGAGTGGGTTACTGGCCAGGATGGCGCACGGCTGGTTGGCGACACAGCCCCAGTACTTTTTGACGATTGCCGGCAGGGCGGTGCCGGAACTGCAATGGCTGCGCTGAATGAACTTCGCCAAGGATCTGCACAGGTTGCATCCGAGTGGCCACATATGTCGGCCATTGGTGCTTTGGTGGCCGAGAGTCAGTGCCTTACCAATGGTCGCAACGGCCAGGCAGAACGTAACGCATTTAATTACGGTAATGTGGCACCGCTGGTTACACGTGTTAGACGACTCGTGGATGATGACATGTTCCAGTCCATCGTCGACATTGATGGTGGACAGCCAGCGTCCGGAACCACCGGCCTACATTGGCAGCGGGAATCCGAACACCTCGTTGACCGGATTTTCGGCAATACTGAATCAGATTGGCGCATTCATGTAGTGAACCTGCGGCAAATACCACAGGACCTGATGCCATTGATTCTGGGTTCTCTCTTGGAGCTCTATGCGCACGTCCTGTTCAAGCGTGGTCAGGGCAATAGCCCGGCGACCATGCTAGTGCTTGAAGAAGCGCACCACTATCTGCGCCCCATCACCGAAGGTGGCGACAGCCAAACCAACGCCCTCGCTTACGAACGCTTGGCCAAGGAAGGGCGTAAGTTTGGCCTGTCTCTGTGGCTGAGCACACAACGACCCTCGGAGGTATCCCCAACCGTACTCTCTCAGTGCAGCACCTGGGTATCATTCCGCCTGAATTCCGAACAAGATCTGCGCGTCATTCAAAACGCCTGCGAATGGGCAGATAGCCGTGATGTGCGCCGCATTGCAGGCCTACCTCGCCAACATGCGCTCATCCTCGGCGGCAGTGTAACCATGCCCACATGCATCAAGGCGCCCTGGGCTGATCCAACGCCGGCTTCGCACGATGGTGCCTTTGATCAGTGGCAGGCCGTTGAGGATGACGACGAGACTGAAACCGATGATCTGGAGGATTTGTTCCGATGAGCGAATACCTCCACGTCGAAAAGCCCTTTCTCGACCAGCTCGCCACGCTGGGCTGGACGGTCATCGACCAAGGCCAAGGCTTCATCCCCAGCGACCCAACGGTATCGCTGCGCCGCAGTTTCCGCGAATGGCTGCTGCCGGATATCTTCCGTGACGCCATCCGCCGCATCAACACCAACACAGACGGCAGCCCCTGGTTGACTGATCGCCAACTCGATGACCTGCGCGACCAGATCTTGCGCCAGCCCAACCGCACCCTGTTGGAGGCAAATGAGGCCGTTCACAGCCTGTATCTGAAAGCCCAGGTCGATCGCAATGAGGTGACCGGTGAGGCCGATCCGGTGGTGCAGTTACTCGACTTCGCCCATCCGGAGCGCAACCAGTACCACGCCATCAACCAGTTCCGCGTCGATACGCCGGGCTGCGTGAAGAGCTGCATCATCCCCGATATCGTGCTGTTTGTGAATGGCATCCCGCTGGTGGTGATCGAGGCCAAGATCGGCGACCCGAACACGGCCAATCCCGTGCATGCCGCCTATGAGCAATTACTTCGCTACCGCAACGGTCGGCCCGAAACCGCTGCAGCCGGCCTGCGCGAGGGTGAGCCGCGCCTGTTCCATACGAACTTGCTGGTGATCCGTACCTGCGGTGAACGCTGTGAGTTCGGCACGATTACTTCGGGCCATGAACATTTCTATGAGTGGAAATTTGACGGTTCAGATTCGCAATCGCCAAGTGAGCTGAAGGGACCGGTTGCGCTGAAGAGCCGAGCTGGAGCTCGGCGGTCCCAGGAAACCTTGATCCAGGGCCTACTGCATCCGGCCACCCTGCTGGATGTGCTACGCACCTGCACGGTGTTCATGGACACCGATTCGGGCAAGCGGATCAAGGTGGTGTGCCGCTATCAGCAATACCGGGCGGCGCGCAAGATCATCGAGCGCATCCGCGCTGGCAGCACGCCCATGGAGCGCTCGGGCGTGGTCTGGCACACCCAGGGCTCGGGCAAGTCGCTGACCATGGTCTTCGTCTCGCGCATGCTGCGCGCCGCCAGCGATCTGGAAGACTTCAAGATCATCCTCATCAACGACCGGGTGGACCTGGAAGACCAACTGGCCGGCACCGCCAAGCTGATCGGCGGCAAGGTGCACGTTGTGACAAGCACCGGTCATCTGCGCGAGCACTGCGCCTCTGATGCCTCCAACATCAACATGGTCATGGCCCACAAGTTCCAGGAGCGCAGCGAGGCCCTGCCGGCCAAGGTGGCCGAGGCACTCGGGAGCTATCAGGCCATCCCCTCCGGCGGCAGCTTCGGGGTCATCAATCCCTCCGAGCGCATCGTGCTGATGATCGACGAGGC
>CAZTGE010000127.1:0-12384 GCA_964612995.1 uncultured candidatus Brocadiaceae bacterium
ACGATGGGGCCCCGAAAAAGGCCGAGGTAACCACTCATGCCCGATGGGCCTGAGTGGTCACCCTGCAACTTGGAACCGGCCGATCAGCTCCCGGATTGGCGTGAGGCGTGGGCCTCGTGGAGCGCCTGGCGCAGGCGATCTTCATCCAGCCGGTCGAGCGAGGTGCGGATGACCGTGCCGCCGAGGTCCGCCTTGTCGAGTTCGGCGAGTGCGTGGTCGTTGGGTGGCTTGCGGAAGAGGACGAAGAGCACCGCCTTGCCTTCTTCGAAACCGGCGGCGAGTTGCTTCATGTAATCGTCGTCGATGCCGTAGTCGCTCAGCGCGCCGGCGGCAGCACCCGCCGCGGCGCCGATGGCGATGCCGAAGAGCGGCGCGAAGAAAATCAGTCCGACCAGACCGCCGAGGAAGCCGCCCTCCAGTGCGCCGGGAGCGACCATGTTGACCGACTGGTGCAGCTGGACGCGCTGTTTGCTGCGGCGCTCAGCGATGACGATGTCCTCCATCTCGACCAGATAGTCCTGCTGCAGCCGCGCCAGCACTTTGCGTGCGGCTTCGGCCTGTTCGACGGAATCGTAGCTGATGGAAACCAGTTCGCTCACGGTGTTCTCCTGTGCGATCGGGAAGCGGCGGGGCCGGATGCGTGTGGATCCGGCTCGAGGCCAGGAGTACCCGCTGCTGTATCGCGCTTCACCCACGTTACAGCGGCCATGGTCGCGAGTAGGGTGAACTGACATGAAACCGGTGGACGGGTGCCACGTTGCCCTGCTACCTGATTACCCGGATGCTGGCCGGATGCTGAAAGGCTGAAAGGCTGAAAGGGGAGCAGATGCCACACATCCTGCTCGTCGATGATGAGAAATCAGTGGGTCTGGCGCACCAAATGGTGCTTGAACGTAACTACTCAGGCCCATCGGCATGAGTGGTCACCAGCCATATTCGGGGCCCCATCGTACCCGATGGGGTCTGGCGTCGAATGGTGGTGGGCGGATGCAATCGGCGCAGCCGATCCGCCCACGCCTGAATCTGCATGTAGATTCAGGCGAGCCACGACAAAGCCAGGGGGGTAGGTCCACATGCAGCGAGGGCCGTAGGGGCGAAGCCCGTGAGCTGTTGCGCTCGAACAGGACGGCCATGTGGTCCGCTGTGCGGCCGATGGCCGCGCAGCGGTCGACGCCTTGGGCGCCGCGCCGGCGGATGTGGTGCTGATGGATCTGACCATGTCGGTGATGGATGGTTGGCAGGCCACCGGCTGCATTCGCGCCGAACACCCAGACCCGCCGCCAGCGATCGCCCTGACCGGGCATAGAGCAACCGCGATCGCCGCACGGGCGGCGGCGGCCGGTTTTGCTCGCGTACTCGCCAAGCCGGTGCGCTGCGCCGAGCTGGTCGATGCGGTGTGCGCGGTCGCCCAGGGCGGTCCTGAGACAGCGCGGGTCGAAGCGCATATCATGGGGCCCGGCCCCAGGGAGGAACTGACGACATGCTGAAGACTTCAGGAGCGACCATGGAATATATCGAGCTCGATGGCCACCGCGTGCCCCGGCTGGGGATGGGCACTTGGCAGCTCGAGGGTGAGCAGGCGGAGCAGGCAGTGCGTACCGGCATCGAGGTCGGCTACCGCCACATCGACACCGCGCAGATGTATCAGAATGAGGATCGGATCGGAAAGGCCTGGAGCGAAAGCGAGGTCGGCCGGGAGGAGCTGTTCATCACCACCAAGCTGTGGCGCGAGAACCTCGAGTCGGAGGCGGTCCTGCGCACGACCATGCAGTCGCTCGCGGACCTGCGTACCGACTACGTCGACCTGCTGCTGATCCATTGGCCGGTGGAGGACGTACCGCTGGCCGACACGCTCGGTGCGATGCAACAACTCCAACGTGACGGCCACGCACGCCTGATCGGTGTGAGCAATTTCCCCGAACGCTGGTTTGCCGATGCCCGGGCCATCGCACCGGTGGTCTGCAATCAGGTCGAATACCACCCCTACCTTGATCAGAAAGCGCTGCGCGAGCAGGTACGCGATGCGGGCGGCTTCCTTACCGCCTATTGCCCGCTGGCCCGCGGTTCGGTGGCCCAGGACACCGAGCTGGCTGCGATCGGCGAACCCCACGGCAAGACGCCGGTCCAGGTCGCGCTGCGCTGGTTGTTGCAGCAGCCCGGCGTGGTCGCGATTCCCAAGGGCTCGAGCCGGGGCCATCTCGAGGCGAATCTCGCGGTGTTCGACTTCGCGCTCGATGACGAGGAGATGGCGAGGATCGATGGCCGCGCCGGCAGCGAACGGCTGATCGATCCCTCCTTCGCACCGGAGTGGTGAGCGTAACGCGGGTGTAGGGCGCATCCGGAGCGCGATGGTCTGCAAGCCCTTGTGTATGCTGGTGTTATCGCCGTGTGGAGCTGCGTGTAGGTGTGGCGCTGCAGCGCTGTCGACCGCCAGGCTAGGTTCATGGCGAAACCACTGGTGAGATCGCGGCCGTCGGCCGGTGGCCTCTGCAGGCCGTGGACAGGAGGGCGACATGCTCCGTAGTGTTTTGGGTCTTCGCGGTTACACGCTGGAATGTCGGGATGGCAGCATCGGCCACGTCAAGGATATCCTGTTCGATGACGAGTTCTGGCGCGCGCGCTACCTGGTCATCGATACGAGCAGATTCCTCTCGGGTGACAGGGTGCTCATCGCGCCCCATGCTTGCGGGGAGCCGGACTGGGAGACCCAGTCGATCCCGGTGGCGATGGACTGCGAGCAGGTCGAGGGTGCACCATCGATCGACGAGGACGCGCCGGTCAGCCGGCGGGTCGAACGCAGTGTCCTGGACTACTTCGACTGGGTCCCGTATTGGGCGACGCCCTTCCCCCCGGGTATCGCCCCCTTGCCGATGCACGTCGTCGACAAGGAGATCGAGCGCGGCAATGAGGTGCACGAAGAGGACCAACAGCACCTGCGCAGCGCTCACGAGGTCAAGGGCTATGCGATCGCGGCCCGGGACGATGACATCGGGCACGTCGCCGACCTCATCTGCAGCACCGACGATTGGACGATCCGGTATCTGGTCGTCGACACCCGAAATTGGCTGCCCGGTCGCAAGGTGCTGATCGCACCGGCGTGGATCGAGAAGATCAGCTTCGCCAATCACCATGTGCGCGTCGACCATACCGCCGAACAGGTCCGTGACGCCCCCACGTTTGATCCCGAAGCCCCGGTCAATCGTTCATACGAACAACAGCTCTACGACTACTACGGCCGCCCCGTCTACTGGTAGCGCAGCCATGGCCGGTGCTTCCGGCCGGTCGCGCCGAGAGCCGATGCGCAGGAGGACGGGATGAGCGAGACGACGACCACGCAGCGCGTGCCGCAGCATCAACCCGAGACCGTGACCCGGTGGCAGGACGATCTGCCGCGGTGGTTGCAGACCGGCGCGGTAGCCGTGGAGCCGGCACAGGTCCGCGATCTTGAAGCCGCGGCCGATACCCTCACCCGCGCGGCGTTGTGGACCGTGGTCCATCTGACTTATGCCCGGCGGGTCCACATCGACGGCGCACCGCTCGCGGCAGAGGACTTCAAGCCCGACCCTCAAGGACACACCGGCGGGTCGCTGAACATGGTTCCGGCCTTCATCGGGTACGTCCTCGCCAATGCGCTCACCGGGCACACCCGGTCCTGGCTGATGGGCCAGGGCCACTGCGTGGCCGCGATCGCGGCCTGTAATCTGGCCCTCGACGACCTCTCACCGGAACAACGGCAGCGCTATGGTTGGAGCGCCGAAGGCCTGAACCAGATGGTGCAGGATTTCTACAGTTATTGGCCGGGCACCGACGACGCGCCACCACCGCCGCTGGGCAGTCATGTCTCGCCGCACACCGCCGGCGGCATGATGGAAGGTGGATTCCTCGGCTACGCCCATCTGCAGTGGCCGCACCTGCCGCTACCGGGCGAGCGCCTGGTCGCGTTCCTGTCGGACGGTGCCTGGGAGGAGCAGCGCGGACAGGACTGGGCGCCGCACTTCTGGCGGGGCGAGGACTGTGGCCTCGCAGTGCCGGTACTGATCGACAACGGGCGGCGTATCGACCAGCGCTCGCAGATCGCGATGCACGGCGACGCCAACTACTTCGCGGCGCACCTCGAGCTCAATGGTTTCGACCCGCTGGTGATAGACGGAACCGATCCCTGGGCTTTCGCCTGGGCGATCATCGAATCGGAGCAGCGCTTGCAGGAGCGTGCGCGTTGCTGTGTGGCGGGGGCCGAGAGATACCCGGTGCGCATGCCCTACGTGATCGCGACTGCGCCCAAGGGCGCAGGTTTCGTCAATGCGGGTCGGGATGTGGCGCACAATCTGCCTTTGGGCGCCAACCCGTCGCAGGACGCCGCGGCTCGCAGCCGCTTCAATGTGGCGGCCCAACGTCTGTGGGAGCCGCCGGAGCAGGTGCTCGAGGCCCGTCGGCGTCTTGCCAATCACGCGCAGCAGGACCGTCCGCGCGAGTCGCAGCATCCGCTGGTCAGTCGTCCGCCGGTGATCGCCAATCTGCCGGAACTCGTATGGCCGGAACCGCGCGCGAAGATCAGCCCGATGCGCCAGGTCGACGAGACCTTCCTCGCCTTCGTCGAGGCCAATCCGGGGTTGCGTCCCCGCTTCGGCAACCCCGACGAGTCGGACAGCAACCGTATGGCCACGACCATCGCTGCGATCAAGCATCGGGTGGTCGACCCCGAGCCCGGCAACCACGAGGCGGTGCTCGGCCAGGCGATCAGCTGTCTCAACGAGGAGATGGCGATCTCCAGCGTGCTGGCCAATACTGGCGGGTTGAACATCTGCGTCACCTACGAGGCCTTCGCCACGCGGATGCACGGCGCCGTGCGCCAGGATCTGACCTGGGCCCGACGCTGTGCGGAGCTGGGCCGACCGCTGTCGCGCCTCTCGGTGCCGGTCATCCTCACCAGCCATACCTGGGAGAACGGCAAGAACGAATACAGCCACCAGGACCCCACCTTCGTCGAGACCATGCTCGGCGAGATGAGCGATACCGCTCGCGTCCGCTTCCCCATCGACGCCGCCACCGCGGCGGCCTGCCTCGCCGATTGCTACAGCACGCGGGGGCAGATCCACGCGGTGGTGGTACCCAAGAAGCGAGTGCCGGTGTTGCTGGGCGCGCTGGCGGCCGAGTCGGCTGTGCGCGACGGGGCGGTGGTGCTCCGGGAGGAGCACGCGGCGACGGTCGAGCTGGTTGCCATCGGCGCCTATCAGACGACCCAGGCGCTCGATGCGGCCACCCGGCTGAACGAGCACGGCATCCCCACGCGGGTGGTCGCCGTGCTCGAGCCGGGGCGCTTCCGCGAGGCCCGCGATGCGGCGGAAGCCGCCTACATCCATCCGCAAGCGGTCAGGAGCCATTTTTTCCACCTGGGTGGCATCGTCCGGATCTTCATCAGCCATACCCGGCCGCAGGCCATCCTCGGCTGCATGCGGCCCCTCGACACCGGTCCCCGGAATACCGCCGCTCTGGGCTTCATCGGCCACGGCGGCACGCTCGATGTGGCCGGCATGCTCGCGGTCAACCGCTGCGGCAGTGTGCATGCGGCCGCGACGGCGGCGCATCTGCTCGGGCGGTCGATCGACGGGGCGATCGAACCGCAGCAGGTCGCGGCACTGCGCGGCCAGGGCGATCCGCGCCTTCTGGTCGCCCCCTTCTGAGGACGTGGCGGTCTGGACTGGTACCGGGCGAGGACTAGCATCCCCGGCATGTGCGATGTCTATGCCAGCGACGTGGTGGCGGCGCTGATCGATCTCTCTCTGCGTGAGGACCTCGGCGAGGCGGGCGACCGCACCGTCGACGCGGTGGTCCCGGCCGGGCAGACCCTGCACGGGGTGGTGGTCGCCAAAGCACCGGGCGTGCTCTGCGGTCTGCCCCTGTTCGCGCGGGTGTTCGCTGCGGTCGCCGCCGGCTGGGGTGGCGGGCAGGTGTGCGTCGAGGAGCAGGCTGCCGACGGAACCGTCGTTGCCGCGGGGCAGGCCGTGCTCAGATGTCGTGGCGATGCCCGGACCATGCTCATGAGCGAGCGGACCGCGCTCAATTTCACCCAGCGGCTCTCGGGCACCGCGACGGTCGCGGCCGCCTACGCGGCGATGGTCGTCGGTACGCCAGCCGCTGTCTACGATACGCGCAAGACCACCCCGGGGATGCGCACGCTGCAGAAGCACGCGGTGGTCTGTGGTGGCTGCCGCAACCATCGCATGGGGTTGCACGACCAGATCCTGATCAAGGAGAACCACATCGCCTTGATGGGCGGGTCCGGCGGTCCGGCCGAAGCGGTGCGGCGGGCGCGCGCGGCCGCCACCGGCGTGCGGATCCAGGTCGAGATCGAGCGGCTCGACGACCTGCCCGGAGTGATCGCCGCAGGGGCGGACATGGTGCTGCTCGACAACATGGACCTCGATCAGCTGCGCGAGGCGGTGCGCATCCGCGGCGACGCGCCGGTCGAACTCGAGGCCTCGGGCGGGATCACCGACGAACGCCTGCCGGTGGTGGCCGCGACCGGCGTCGATCGCATCAGTGTCGGAGCCCTGACCCATTCGGTGCGGAGCCTCGACCTGTCGTTGCGCTGCGAGGCGGAAGCCTGAGCGTGCGACAGCGCCTGCCCGGCGGGCCGATCGACCCGCTGACAGCTCTGGCCCGTCTGGCCGACGTCGCGACACTGCTGTTGCTCGATGGCGGTCCCGGTGGCTGGTCCTACCTTGCCTGGGATTGTCCGGTGCAGCCACTGCGCGGGCTCGACGACCTGCCGCAGATCAAGCAGGGTACGGCCCGTTCGGGGGCTGCGCCGGGGTGGCCGGCCGGGATCGACGGCGGCGCGCTGATCCAGCTCGACTACGAATTCCCCGTCGGCCCGTGGGCGCTCTACCGCGATGATGGCAGCGTGCATGGCCGGTGCTGGCGGATGGAGCGCTTCCTCGCCTGGGATCCGCAGGGGGGCTGCTCCCTCCATGGCCCGGACGCTGCTACGATGGCCGCCGATGTCGCGCGGCTGCAGCGCACAGCGCCCGGGGTGCCGCCGCCGTGCGTACGAGCAACGCCACGACCGGCCTGGGACGCCGCGGGGCACGTGCGACGGGTCGATGCCATCACCGCGGCGATCGCTGCAGGAACCATCTATCAGGCCAACCTGACCCTGCCGTTCCAGGCCGAGCTGCACCCCGGGCCCCACCGCGATCTGGCCGTGTTCAGCGCGCTGCGGCGACGGGCCCCCGGTTGTTATGGTGCGCTGCTACGCCACGGGGGGTGCACGGTGATCAGTCATTCTCCGGAGTGCTTCCTGCGCAGCGACGGCCGCGATTGCTGCTCCGAGCCGATCAAGGGGACGCGGCGCCGCGAGCCGGGGCGCGAGGCTGCGGTGCGTGCGCAGCTGCTCGCCGCGGCCAAAGACAACGCAGAGTTGGCGATGATCGTCGATCTGGTGCGCAACGACCTGGGGCGGGTCGCGGTTCCCGGCGGGGTCGCGGTGGCTGCGCCAGCGACGGTGATCGATCTGAGCTACGTCCACCACCTTGTGGCAACGGTCACCGCGCGCTTGCACGCGACGGTCGGACATGCCGACCTGCTCGCCGCCGCCTTCCCCGCGGGATCGATCACCGGCGCGCCGAAGATCGCCGCGATGGAGTTGATCCGCGAGCTGGAATCCGGCCCGCGCGGAGCCTATTGCGGGTGCTTCGGCTGGCTCGGGGCGCATGGCGCCTGCGAGCTTGCAGTGGCCATACGCACCATGGTCGTGCGCGGGAACTCGGTTCGCTTCGATGCTGGCGGCGGTATCGTCGTCGACAGCGGGGGGGCAGACGAGTGGCAGGAGGTGCTCGCCAAGATCGGTCCGATGGCCGCGGCGCTCACATCGGGCGCATGCGCATAGCGTGCATGGTCTCAATGCTGCTGCTCGGGCTCGCAGCGTGTGCTCGCGACTTCGGTGCGCTGCGCCAGCCGACCGTGACTGAGGCGACCCTGCAGCAGAGCGCGGTTATGGACGAGATCGAGGCGATGCTCGATCTCGGTGATTACCGCGCGGCCGAAGCCAGGCTCGCAGAGGCGCTGGGTACCGGCTTCCATCACCCGCGCGCCTACCTGCTGCGCGGGCGTCTGGCCCTGGGGCAGGGTGGCAAGCAGCGGGCCGAAGCGGCGATCCCCTGGTTCGAGCGTGCGGTCGAGGCCAGCCCCGGCTGGTTCGCCGCGCGCACCGCGCTCGGGCAGACCTACCTCGAGGCGCAACGCTACGCGGCGGCCGATGCTGTGTTCGCCGAACTCGATCGGTTGTACCCCGAGCATCCGGTCGGCCCCTACGGCCGCGGGGTGATCGCGGAAACACGCGGGAGTGAGGAGGCCGCGGCGCAGTTTCTCGACCAGGCCCTGCAGCGGGATGGCGCCTTCGCCCCGGCCTTGCGCGCGCGGGCCTATCTCGCCAGTCAGCAGGGCGATGCGCAGGCGCATCGTCGGTTGCTGGAGCGCTACCTCGCTGCCAGACCCGGCGATGCCGAGGCGCATCTCGAACTCGGTGGGGTGCTCGAAGCCGCCGGGCGCCTCGAGGACGCGCGCCGATCGTTCGAGCGCAGCTGGAAACTATTTCCGAGCAAGCGGACTGCGCGCCGGTTGGCCGAGCTCGCCCGGCGACGGGGGCGGCCGCAGGCCGCGGCGCAGTGGGAGCAACGGGCCGAATGACCCGCCGGGCTCAGTCGCCGAGCAGATCGTCGCCGAGTTCGTCCTCGATCTCATCGACATCGAGGCCGTGCCCGAGCGGGATCAGGCCGGCGCTGTCCTCGAGTCGGATATCCGGTTTGCTGACCATCGGCGTGCTCGCCGAGTAGATCGTGGCGGTGATGCCTTCGGCCCGCTCGCCCTCCAGGCCCAGCTCCTTGCCGGGCAAGGGGAACACCGCCTTGACCGAGAACATGGTCACCGAGTCGAGGAAGGTGAGTTCGAGCTCGCCCTCCCAGCGCGCGCGGCGATCGTCGACCCGGATCTCGCCGCTGCCGCGTCCGACCATGGTGATCAGGCGGGCATCCTTGCCCGCCGCGCCGCCAGCCGCGATATCGACGAACAGGTGGCCCTTGCGGATGGCGGTCATCCGGGTGTCCGTGACGGTGTCGAGCGAGATGGTGAAATTCCGTTCTTTGAGGTCGGGCATCCATGCGCCCCCGGGCAAAACGTCTTCCATGTTCCATTTGTAGGCGGTCTGGCGCAGCCCCATGATCATCTCGCCGCTCTGCTTGAGCACGAGTTCGTCCTCGAGCATGTCGGCCTTGGCCGCGAAGGTGAGCTCGCCGCCCTTGTTGGTGCCGACCCAGAAAGAGGGGTGCTTGTTCCCCTTCTGATCCAGGATCAGCAAGGTGACGAAGGGGCGCGGTTCGGTGCTCATGTCGAAGGTGCCGCTCATCGCCTCGGCCAGCCGCGCCTGCTCATCGGTGCTGAGTTTGGGCGCGCCGTCGTCCCGGTCGGCCGCCAGCAGCGGGGTCGCTGCCAGCGCGCAGAGCAGGATCCAGCGGAGGTACGACAATGTGCGCACGCAGCAGGCGGCGGAAAGCCCATCGCTGCGTGGCGGATGCGTCCTGACGGTGGGCGCTGACTGTTTGGGGTGGTCCGGGGTCCTGAAGGACCGTCGGACGCAGGGGGCAGCGTGGCCGGTGAGTGGTGACGCAGGTCGGATCATCATCGCCTCCGGTTCTTCTTTTCGGCCTTGCGTCGTGCAGGGCTGTCCCAGGTCCAGTCGGGGATCTCCGGTGGGTCCGCTTCGCCCTGGGTGTCGATCAGCATCACGTAGCCGTCCTTGTTGCCGCCGTTGCGCGGTTGGACCGCGTTCTCGATGATGGTGTCGAAGCGGCCCTTGTAGCGCCAGGTCTCGGCCCGGGCGGCCGCCGCTTCCTCATCGGTCCAGTTGTTGCCGGTGGCGCCGCTGTAGAGCAGGAGCTTGTTGCCCTGCTTGGCCAGCTGGCCGCCCGAGACACCCGGGGTGCGCGTGGCCATCCGCGGCGGACCGAAGCCGGGGCGGAACAGGGTGAAGAACGAACCGCCCTTGGCCTGGGCGTGCTCGAAGGTGCGGTGTTCGATGTACCAGGAGGGGATCCAGGCATCGTGGGTCTCCACGAAGCCGAGGTTGCTCCCGCCGGTCACCGCCACGTCGCCGTTCGGCATGGTCTCGATGTTGTAGAGGTTGAGCACCGTGGGCACGTCGCTGGTCGGCAGGTAGGCCACGTACTGGGTGCGCGAGAGCGCTTCCATCTCGTTGCCGTCCATCTGGACCACGTTGGCGATGCGCACGGTCAGCCCGCCGGTGGCGCCCCAGGTGCTGCTGCAGAAGCCCGCACTCGGCACACTGATCCGCATATCGTAAGGTTGCTTGATGAAAGGGGTGTTGCCGCCGTCCGACCAGCCGATGAAGGTCAGCCGGCCCTCATCGCCGACCGAGATCTCGGTCACCTGCGAGTCCGAGACGAGGCGGAACTGCTGTACGCCGACGACCGGTCCCGACCAGCTGTAGGCGGTCCACTCCTGCTCGCCGGAGGCGTTGACCTTGTAGAGGTAGGGGCAGACCCAGGGCTCGAGTCCGGTGGCCGAGCGATAGGCGCCACCGTAGTAGATGTCGCCGGTTTCGGGATCGACCTCCATATTGCCGCCGGTGATCTCGAGACGGGGTCCGTCGACCACCGTGCCATCCGGTTCGATGTAGAACAGGTCGTCGTCGCGCTGGACCAGCAGTTTGCCGTCGGGGCGCAGGTAGATGTCCGGCAGGCTGTGCTTGGTCAACACCGCCCACGCCACGCGCTTGTGATCCGGGGCGATCTTGACCACGTAGCCATCGGGTCCGGGCGGATGTGTGCGGCCGCGTTTGTCTGGGATTTTCGATTGCGCGATCGCTTCCGGGTGCGCGAGCGTCTTCTGATTGGCGACGCTCCCGGCGAAGGTGGGGTAGTGCGGACCCGCCGCGCCGGCGATGTAGATGGCGTTGTCGGGTCCGAAGGCGAACTTGTGGGCGCCGCCGCAGCCCCAGGGCAGGCGGATGACCTTGAGCAATTCGCTCAAGTCGGCGCTGTAGTGCGCGAGCACCGCGGTGCGACGGGGGAATACGGTCTTGGTGCGCTTGCGCTTGCGGCCGTACTCGACCTCCTTGCTCGGATAGGCCTCGGCAGCAGGGTCCGGGCCGATCACCCGGATGGGGGTGCCGCTCGGGAGGAAATCGAGGTCGTAGAAGCCGCCACCGCAGATGATGGTCTCATCGTTGAAGAATCCCGCGTCTTCGAAGCGCTCGTCGGCCGGACCGCCGAAGTATGTCGCGCCGACCACCCGCACCCGTCCCTCGTCGCCAGCGGCCATGTTGCTGTACTGGAGGAAGCGACCGGTATAGCGTTCGCGCTTGAGGCCGTCGGAGGCGTGATGGAAGACGATCGACCGGATGCGCGCGAGCGGGATCGACTGCACGCCGATGTCGCCCACGGTCGCGAAGCGCAGCGGTGTGTTGCGCTTGGCCATCTCCTCTTCACCCAGTTTGCGCTTCGCCTTGGCGAAGGATTCCTCTTCCAGGGTGTTGGCGCCGTAGTCCTCGTCGAGCAGGTCGCCGACGCTCTCGCCATCGATGGTCAGCCCGGCGAGGTCGGCGTCGACCTCGCCGCTCATCTCGGTGCCGGTTGTGGCTTCGGCCGCGCGTTCCTCCAGCCGTCTGTCGAGTTTGCTGTCGTCGGTGCGCGAGACGTTGATGTGGTCGAAGGCCAGGGTCAGCTCTCGGTCGCCATGGTAGCCGTGGAGGATGAAACGCCGCGGATCATCCGACCCGGCCGACTCGAGCCAGATGTCGCCGGCCTGCTTGGGCACGAACCACTTGATCCCGTCCATGTAGCCCATCTTGCCGAAGCCGCGAACCCGGCCGTGTTCGTTGACATATGGCAGGTCGGCGAACCACAGCTGTCCGCGGTCGGTGCGCTCGCGACCCTGTGCATCGACCCAGGTCAGATCGCTGACCAGATAGCGCGGTCGTGGTTGCTCGTAGGCTGCGAGTCCGGCCGCGCACAGACCGATCAGCAACAGGAATCCGATCCGGGAGGGGATGTACATGCTGTCGCTCCTGCACCGCCGACCGGCGCGACGGGAAGCGTGAATGGCATCGACGCATTCACGGATGTCGTAAGTGACTGTCGCTAGAAGAGTTGCTGTTCTACCGCCCCGACCCCGCACCCGTTGAGAGCGACTTGAAACCAGGGTATACGGGGCCGGGCCTCAAGCGGATGCCAGATGGTGCAGATTGGGTCAGGCACCCACAGGCCAGACCGGATGGGGTCAGACCGGACGGGGTCAGGCACCCGCAGACCAGGCACCCGCACTCCGACATCGTAGATGGTGATGGCGCTTGCGGTTTGCGGACGCTGG
>CAZTGE010000128.1:0-12207 GCA_964612995.1 uncultured candidatus Brocadiaceae bacterium
CGAAAAAGGGCGAGGTAACCACTCATGCCCGTTGGGCCTGAGTAGTTACGTTCGAGATTCCTGGTCCGGGCCACCGCCGGCTCGAGCTGCGCCGCCTCATGTTCGGCGCGCAGCGCCTGCAGTTCGTCGAGCCGACGTTGCAGGCCGGCCTCGACGCGCTCCAGGCTGGCGATCGCCACCTCACCCCGCTTCAAGGCCTCACGGATCGGAGCGGGGATGTCCTCGTTGGAGCCTGTCATCTGTGCGGACTCGGCCTGCCCCCCGACCGCTGGGCCCGCATCCTCGGCGGGGCCGAAGGCCAATGCGGCAGCCGCCCAGGCCAGCCCGCCCACAACTGCGACAGCAGCGAGGTAGCGCACGAGTGCACCGATTCCGCTGGCGCGATCGACATCCGACTGGGCCATGGGCTGGAGCGCTCCCTTCACCCCGTCGGCTGACCAGGGTGCTCCCACTGTGCTTACACGCGGCGGCCGACGCAATCCCCACGCTGGGCCGGAACACCCGGCGCGATGAGGCCGTCACTGGGCAAGAGCCGCCACCACCGCGGTTCGCCCGCGTTTTCGCAGCACCCCCGTCCCCCATGCCGCCCGTGGGCCCCTGTGCCGCTCATCCGTACCGTCCTCAGTCGCGCTGTGCCTCCGTCCGCTGCGGGCGGTGGTTGACTGGCCTGCGTGAGGGTGACCATGGGGCGCCTTCACCGGGAGGGATGGCAGAGCGGCTGAATGCGGCGGTTTTGAAAACCGCTGACCCTACGGGGTCCGGGGGTTCGAATCCCTCTCCCTCCGCTCACCGCGGTGCTCCGGTCGGTGCCTGCCGGCCGGAGCGCCCGGTGGCCTTCGGGCGGCGCGGCCGTCTGGCGGCAACCGCTCCGGGGGATCGAAGCATGGACCAGCGCGACCAGAGCGATCCGCGCCAACAACTTCTCGCCCGTCATCTGCGACTGCGGCGGCGGATCCTGCTGGTGTGGACGGCGCTGATGGTGCTGCTTGCGCTCTGGGCGCTGCGCCCGCTGTGGTGGCCGGCGCTCAACCCCGGTGCGACCCGTCCGCGCATGGTCACCCCGCGCGGCGAGTTGGCCCAGATGGAGCGCACGGCGATCGAACTGTTCGCGACAGCGAAGGACAGCGTGGTGTACATCACCACCAGTGCCCGCCGTTATGACCCCTGGACGCGGATGGCGCTCGACGTCCCACGCGGCAGCGGCTCCGGCTTCATCTGGGACGACTCCGGCCACATCGTGACCAACTACCACGTGATCGAGAATGCCTCCTCGGCCGAGATCGTGCTCGGTGCCGGTGAGCGGCTGCCCGTACGGTTGATCGGGGTCTCGCCCGATCACGATCTCGCAGTGCTGCGGATCACCGAGCCGGCCACCGCACTGCGCCCCCTGCCTCTCGGCGAGAGCGACGAGCTCGCGGTCGGACAATGGGTGTTCGCGATCGGCAACCCTTTCGGCCTCGACCAGACCCTGACCACCGGGGTGGTCAGCGCGTTGGGCCGCAAGATCAAGGGCACGGCCGACCGGCCGATCGAAGACGTGATCCAGACCGATGCGGCGATCAACCCCGGCAACTCCGGTGGCCCCCTGCTGGACAGCGCCGGTCGGCTGATCGGTGTGAACACGGCGATCTACAGCCCTTCGGGCGCGTCGGCAGGCATCGGCTTCGCGATCCCGGTCAACACCGTCAACCGGGTGGTTCCGCAGCTGATCTCCAGCGGACGCTACAGCCCACCGCGGCTGGGAGTGGAGACCGATCGCCGGTTCAACCGGCAGCTCGCACGCCAGCTCGGGATCGCGGGGGCGGTGGTTCTGGGCGTGGAGACCGGCAGCGTGGCCGAGCGCATCGGCCTGCGTCCAGCTCGGCTCGACCGACGGGGGCGTGTGATCGTCGGAGATGTCATCACCGCGATCGACGGGCAGGCGGTCGCCAGCGAGTCCGACCTGCCGATCGCGCTCGACCGGGTCCGACCCGGCGAGCCGGTGACCATCACGGTGTGGCGCAGCGGCGAAACACGCGAGCTGGTCGCCCGCTTCCCGATGCGCTGAGCCTGCGGGTCAGACGAGGCCGCCAGGGCGTCGGCGCGAGCCGGGGCCCCGCTCGCCTGGTCGCACCCGCAGCGCCGTGAAGCCCCTCAGGCCCAAGCCCGGCCTGCACCAGACGGGCCTGTCGTCGTTGCCTCAGTCATTGACGCCGGCGGTCATCGCCGGAATGCGCCCGGTGCGCCGGGGATGCGGGCGGCGCAGATGGTCGCGCAGGCGGTTGATCAGCGCGGCGGTGCCGAAGGGGCGGAACATCCATCCGGTGAAGGAGCTCTCGCGCAGGCGGAATTCGATCCCCGGCGCGCAGTCGTCGGTCAGGGCGAGCACGGGGACATCGGCCATCACGGGATTGGCGGCGATGGCTTCGATCGCGCCCCAGCCGTCGACCGTTCCGGTCAGGTCGAGTTCCATCAGTACCAGATCGAAGCGGCAGGCGGCCATGGCGTCGAGCGCCTCGCGCGCGTCTGCGACCAGGAAGGCCTGATGGCCGACCTGCCGCAAGACGGTCTGCGTCCACGCTGCCGAATTCAGGTCGCTGTCGACCACGAGCACCAGGGCCATCGCCTTCTCCTCGCAGAGTCCTACCGCGCAGCAGCGGTCGCGTTCACCTGCATGCCGGATCGCCGCAGGGAACAAGGGACGGTAACCGGGGCGGGCTTCGCTCAAGCACGAGTATTCGCCCCTTTTGAACAAGCTTTCCACAATTCCGGCCTCGCTCGTGACGACGAGCGGTCACCGTTCGTACCAGCCGACGGTCTCGGCCACGCCGAGGACGTGCCCGTCGACCGCGGCGAGCAGATCGGCCTTGGACGCGCCCGGCTTCAGTTCTGGCGTGGCATCGAGCGCGAACAGACGGAAGTGATAGCGGTGCTGCCCGTGCCCCTCGGGCGGCAGCGGGCCACCCCAGCCGGCCTGGCCGAAGTCGTTGACGCCCTGTGCATAACGTTGGGCCTCGTTTTCCACCAGCTCCTGGCGATCGACCGGTATGCCCCAGGCGACCAGATGGACGAAGGGCTGCTCGGTCGGGGCATCGGGATCCTCGCACAGCAGGGCGAGCGAGCCCGTTCCCTGCGGCAGGCCCTTCCACTGCAGCGGCGGCGCGATGTCCTGGCCCACCGGCGGATGGGCGTAGCGTTCGGGGATGCGTTCGCCGTTGGCGAAGGCGGGGCTCTGAAGGATCGGGGGCATAAGCGCTCCTCTGCTCGACACACCGCATCGGCGCGGTGTGCATCAGCGCATCAGTATACCCACCGGACAGGAGCACTCTCACCGACGTGAACCCAACCGCTGCATCCTGCACACGGCCGCGATTCACCGGGGTTTGCTGTCTGACCGCCGCCGCGACCATGAACACTTGTCCGGCGAGGCCGGCTCCCACCATCGACATCTTTCCACAAGAAGGAGCAATCCATGTCCGTGAACACCGACTATCCCGCGAGCAATGCCGAGATCCGCAAGCACGTGGGCCAGCTGGGCAAGAATCAGGGCGCGTTGATGCAGGGCTTCCAGGCACTGCACCAGGGTGCGCTCAAGGAAGGCTCGCTCGACCTGAAGACCAAAGAGCTGATCGCCCTGGCGGTGGCGGTCGCAGGGCGCTGCGACGACTGCATCGGCATGCATGTCGAGGCTTCGCTGAAGGCCGGCGCCAGCCGCGACGAGATCGAGGAGATGCTCGGCGTGTGCATCATGATGGGCGGGGGGCCCTCGCTGATGTACGCCACCCATGTGCTCAGCGCGGTGGAACAGTTCTCCGCCTGAACGGCTCCTCGCGGGGCGATGGGCTGGGCCTAGGCCGCCCTGGCGGCGAACGGCTCATCATGCCCAGTGGGTCGCCCAGGACCGGCCTGCAAGCGCCCGCGTCGGACCGGCCCTGGGCCGCATTGCCCATGCCCCGCCCATCGCTGGCGATGGGCGGCATCGCAGGCCTTCCCGGGTCGTCGGGCGGATGCCAAAGCAGGACACCGCCGGAGGTTGCATCCTCTCTACTTGCGCCCGAGGGTCCGCGGCCATAGTGGCGCCTTGGATCGAGCGTGGCTGATGCAGCAATGCATGTGGCCTGGCTGATGCAGCCAATGGCGACGCGCATCCGCCGCGCCACTGCTGCGAAGCGAAAAAGGACAGACACACCGTGCCGGCTACCGATGACCCCCCACCAGTTCTGCCGCCAATCATCCAGGGAGGCATGGGTGCGACGGTCTCCGGCTGGCAGCTCGCCCAGGCAGTAGCCCGTCGTGGCCAGATGGGCGTGGTTTCCGGCACCGCGATGGACCGGATCATGGCCTGCCGCCTGCAACAGGGCGACCCCGGTGGTCACTACCGTCGCATCCTCGCCGGATTCCCGGTCCCCGAAGTCGCCGACCGCCTGCTCGAGCGTTACTCTGCCGAGCGCTTCGCGCGCAGCGGTCGCTATCGCCCCATCCCGATGTTCGGCGCCGAACCGTGCGAAGAGCTGCTCGAACTGGCGGTGGCTGCGGCCTACGCCGAGGTCGCCCTGGCCAAGGAGGGTCATGACGGCCCGGTGGGCATCAATCTGCTCGAGAAGATCCAGGCCCCGACCCTACCGCTGCTCTACGGCGCGATGCTCGCCGGGGTCGACTGGGTGCTGATGGGCGCGGGCATCCCCCGCGATATTCCCGCCCACCTCGATCGGCTCGTCGCCCATCAGCCGGCGACCCTCAAACTGCAGGTGGTCGGCGGACCCGATGCCGCAGCCACCTTCGACCCCGGCTTCCTCGGTGTCGATCTGCCACCGTTACGCCGACCCGGCTTCATCGCCATCGTCGGCTCCTCGCTGCTCGCCCGATCCCTCGCCCGGGCCGGCGGATTCGATGGGCTCGTCATCGAAGGCCACATCGCTGGCGGGCACAACGCCCTGCCACGCCGCGGCGACGCGGGTGACCCACGACCGGTCTACGGCAAGGCGGATACCATCGATGTGGAACGCATCGCCGCACTCGGCCTGCCGTTCTGGCTTGCCGGCGGCTATGGCCATGCCGGCGGGCTCGACGCGGCGCGAGAGCTCGGCGCGGTCGGCATCCAGGTCGGCACCCTGTTCGCCTTCTGCACCGAATCGAACTTCGACACCGATCTGCGCCACCGCGCCCTGGCCGCGATCCACGACGGCACCGCACAGGTGATCACCGACGGACGCTGTTCGCCTACCGGCTTCCCGTTCAAGGTGATGCAGCTCGCTGGAACCCAGGGCGCGCCCGAATCCGACACGATCGTGCGCAAGCCCTGCATCCACGGATACCTGCGGCAGGCCTACCGCGACGCCGAAGGCGCCCTGCGCTGGCGCTGCTCGGCCGAACCCGAGCACGTCTGGGCCAGTAAGGGCGGCGATCCGGAACAGCAACCCGGCCGTCGTTGCCTGTGCAACGCCCTCGCAGCCGCCGTCGGCTGCGGCCGCGGCTGGCCCGAGCAGGACGACACCCTGCCGGTGATCACCGCCGGCACGGATCTCAGCTGCATCGAGCCACTGGTGGCCGATGGCTCGCTCGACTACAGCGCCGACCAGGTCATCGACATGCTCCTGGCCCCGGCGTCGTGACTGCGCCTTACCGGCGGAAGAACAGCGCCAGCCGTTTGCCGAGCAGCAAGGCGGTCGCGGCCATGGTCAGGCCGAGGAACGCCATCGCCCACAAGGCGAAGGCGCAGGCGATCGCCGGCCCGGTCCCGAGCACGCCCATCAGCTCGTAGATCACCTTGGTCACCGGGTAGTAGGAGCGCTTCTGTGCCAGGACCAGTGAGTCAGCGACCTCTAGCATCGAGTAGCTGAAGGTCAGCAAGGCCCCGGCCATCAGACTGGTCGCGATCAGCGGCAGGGTGATCCGCCGCAGGCGCAGCCACCACCCGGCGCCACAGGTCTGCGCGGCCTCTTCGTAGAGTTCCGGAGCCTGGGCCAGGCCGCTGGCCGCGGCGCGGGTGATGTAGGGCAGCCGGCGCACGGCGTAGGCGATGACCAGCAGCGCGGTCGGGTTGGCGGTGGGATCGAGCAGACGATCGAGGGCCTCGAAGCGCGCGACCAGCGCGACATAGCCGAAGGCGAGGATGATGCCGGGGATCGCCAGCGGCACGGTCGCGAGCAGGTCGAGCGCGCGCGCGCCGGGCGGGCGCCAGCGGATCACCGTCCACGCGATGAAGGTGCCCAGGACCAGCGCGAGCGCGGTGGCCAGGCTGGCGTACTCGAGCGAGTTGACGATCGAGGGCACCACCAACGGATGCGCGAGTGCGGCGCGCAGGTGGGCGGTGGTCGCGCCGCTGGGCAGCGCGCTGTGGTACCAGTCACGGGTCAGCGCGATCAGACCGACGGCAACGTGCGGCATGGCGGCGAGGAGGAACACGGCGCAGTAGAGCGCCCAGGCGAGCACGGCACCCCAGCGCCCGAGCTCGCGCTGGCGCGCGCCACTGCCGCCGGCCTTGGAACCCGCCTCCCACGCGCGACCGCGGCCGAGGACCAGCCGCCGCGCGCCGGCGTAGCTCAGCGCCGAGAGCGCGAGCAGGACCACCGCCAGGGCGAAGGGCATGGCGTCGGTCCGCGCCGCGGCGAGCCCGGCGTAGATCTGGACCGGAGTCACCCGGTGGTAGTCGAGCAACAGCGGCGTGCCGAGTTCGGTCAGGCTCCAGATGAATACGATGATCCCCCCGGCGAACAGCCCCGGCCGCAACAGCGGCAGGGTGATGCGCCACAGCCGGGTCCAGGGCCCGGCACCGCAGGTGCGCGCCGCCTCGAGCAGGCGGTGGTCGATGCGGCTGAGGTTGGCGACCAGCGAAAGGTAGAGCACCGGGTAGAGGTGCAGCGCCTCGAGCAGGCAGACCGCGGCGAAACGGTATTCGCCGAGCCAATCGACCTGGGTGCCGAACAGCGCGTTGAGCACACCGTAGGTGCCGAAGACCTGACGCAGACCGAGCGCGCCGACGAACGGCGGCATGATCAACGGCACCAGCACCAGGGCCTCGGTCAGTCCCTTGCCGGGGAACCGCCAGCGCGCCGAACAGAAGGCCAGCGGCACGGCGATCGCCAAGGCCAGCGCCGTGGTGGCCACCGCGATCGCCACGGCGTTGAGCAGGCCGGCGCGGTAGACCGGATGCCGCACCACCTCGGCCAGATGCGCCGGATCGAGCCCCGACCACAGCATGGTCGCGACCGGGGCGATCAGGAACACGGCGAGGAAGGCGACCACCACGGCGTACCCGAGCCACAGCGGCAGGCGGCGCATCTCAGCGGCCCTCCCGCGCCAGGGCCGCGGCACGACGGTAGGCGCGTTGGGCTGCGCGGGTCCACTCCCGCCGCAGCTCCAGCCGCTCGTGCGGCGCAGCGGCGTAGATCGCCCTGGCCGCGTCGGCCGCATGGTGCGGGTAGGGCAACCAGGCGAACGCAGCCATCGCCTCGGGTACGGCCGCCGGGCCACCGGCGTCGATGATCGCGGCCCAGGCCTCGCGCAGCTCCGGCCGCGGATCGAGGATCACCGCGCGGATGGTGTGGCGGATGAGGTTGAAATAGGGACCGGTCCAGGCGCCCCGGTAATCGAACTCCGCGGCGATGGTGAAGGGATTCTCGTCCGGGTCGCTGAAGTGGCGGCGATGCTCCGGGGTGTAGAGATCGCGGCGCACCGGCCAGCGCCGCAAGGCGTAGCGCTCCGGCCCGCCCGGAGCGCCGACACGGTAGTTCCACAGACGCTGGCCTTCGACCGAGAGCACGAAACGGATGAAGGCGATGGCGTCTGCGCGGTGTGGCGCTCCGCGCAGCAGACCGATCGGATCGGCCGAGATCGAGGTCCCGCCGACCGGGGAGACGTAGATCAGGCGCTCGCGCCCACCCGAGCGCCAGGCCGACCATTCGGCCTCGGTGCGTCCGTAGAAATCGATGCAGATCCCGGCGATGGCGTCGCCACGGGCGACGTTGCGCGGGATCTCGGAGGCGCCGTCGCTCACCGACCGCGCGTTGCCGGCCATGCGCTTGATCAGCTCGAGCCCTTCACGCCAACCGGCGTCGAGCGCGGCCGGGCCGGCCGCGCCCGCGCGCGCGACCGCCTGATGCATGCTGGTCTGGATGATCAGCTCGAAGCAGCGCGTGACCGACCCGCTCTTGGTCGGATCGGCCAGGGCGAGCCCACCGAACAGCTCCGGACGCGCGAGGTCCGACCACTCTCGCGGCAGCTCCAGGCCGGCGTCGCGCAGGCGATCGGGATTGGCGCAGATGCCGAAGGAAGACAGACAGGCGCCGTAATAGCGCCCGTCGGGATCCCAGATCACCTCGCCGGCCATGCGTTGGGGGATGACCCCGGTGGCGAAGAGCTCGGGCATGGCCTCGACGAGCCCAGCGTCGACCAGAGCGCCGGTACGGGCGAGGTTGTGCAGATCGTATTGTCCGCCGCCGAAGACCAGGTCGATCCCGGCCGCGTCGACATCGCTCGCCAGCCACAGCTCCCGCGCCCGTGACGTGGCCGCGCGGGTCTGCGCATCCGCCCGGGGCGGCGGGCCCTGCAAGGCCGCGCGGGCCGCGGCGGCGGAGAGATCATGGCCGCGGACTGCAGCGTAGCGCGCAAAGCCGGCGAGGAATTGCGAGCGCAGGAAGCGGACGATCTCGGAGGTGCCGCCGGGCGAACGCCACTCCACCGCGATCTCCTGGCCGAGTTCGCGCCGCGACCAGCGTGCGAAGCCACGGGCGAATTCGCGGCGGATGGTCTCGTTGTGCGGCGTGATGATCACCACCGTCCGGCCCTGGGCCGCGTCGCCCTCATCGACCACCGCCGGGCGCAACAGCAGCGGCGTGACGATCACCGCGATCAGCGCGGCGAACACCAGCATGCGGATCACGGCCGCACCGGCACCGCTTCGCGCGGATCCACCTGCACCCGCCAGGCGCTGCCCGGCTCGCGCGGCGGCGGGTCGAACTCGTGGGCCACCAGCGCGGTGCCGGCACAATCGAGCCGCCAGGCGGAGCGGTCGCCGAGATAGGTCTCGCCGCTGATCGTGATCGGAAACACGTTCTCCGCCGGCGCCGGATCCTGCAGGCCGAGCAACCGCAGACACTCGGGGCGGATGCACAACGTCGCGGCGGCGCCCGGTACGGCCTCGGGCAGCGATCGGGCGCAGCGGACCGCGCCGATCGCGGTGTCGAGCACCATGCCATCGGCGTCGCGAGCGCTGACCGTGCCCGGTAGCAGGTTGGCCTCGCCGACGAAGGCCGCGACCCCCGCATCGACCGGCTCGCGATAGAGCGCACGCGGAGTGCCGACCTGCACGATCGCGCCGGCGCGCATCAGCGCCACCCGGTCGGCCGTGGAAAGGGCCTCCTGCTGATCGTGGGTGACATAGATCGCCGTGACCCCCGCGGCCTTGCACACGCTGCGGATCTGCTCGCGCATCGCCGCGCGCAGGTGCGGGTCGAGGTTCGAGAGCGGTTCGTCGAGCAGCAATACCTGCGGCCGCAGCACCAGGGCCCGCGCAAGCGCCACCCGTTGCTGCTGGCCACCTGAGAGCTCGTCGACCCGGCGCTGCTCGTAGCCGGCGAGATCGACCTGGGCCAGCGCCGCGGCGACACGCTCGCGTTGCTCGCGGCGCGGTCGCCGGCGCACGCCGAGCCCGAAGGCGACGTTGGCTCCGACATCCATGTGCGGCCACAGAGCGTAGTTCTGGAACACCATCCCCGCCCCGCGCGACTCGGCCGGCAGTCGGGTGACCTCATTCCCGGCGAAGTGGATCGCGCCGGCGTCAGCGCGCTCGAGTCCGGCGACGATCCGCAACAAGGTGGTCTTGCCGCAGCCGGAGGGCCCGAGCAGGAACAAGAGCTCGCCGGCGGCGATCTGCAGGTCGATCCCGTCGAGCACCCGGCTCACGCCATCGAAACTCTTGCTGATCCCGCTGAGCGAAATGGGCACCATCGCCGTCGCCTCCGCCTGCGCCAGCAGCTGAGCGGGCGGTGGGGGGAATGCAACGTCGGAGCCTGGTGCCGCACGCAAGGCCGCTCAACGCTCGGGCCGATGGGCCGCAAGCCGGGCTCATCTGATGATGGACCGGGTTGCGATCACCCTTCTCCATGCCGAGCAGGAGCCCGGCGCTTCCGGTAACCGAGCTTTGAGCGGCCCTACCGGCTTGCCTGCACCCGCTTCTGCCCTTGAATACCCACATGGCCGACCCCACCGCTCTGGCCGCCGACCTGCACCTGCAGTGGCAGGACCACTTCCACGTCCGCGACCAGACCTGGCGCACCCTCTGGGCCGCGACCCCGGCCCTGGCCGTGGTCCTGGCCCTGGCGCTCGGTGGCGCCGGCACCGCGGCGTGCTGGAGCGCCTGGGCCGGGCTCGCCCTGCTCTGCGCCGCGGGAATCCTGACCGCGATCCACCACCGCCGCTGCCAGCGCGAGAAGTTCGCGTTCATCGCGCGCTACGAAGAGCTGTTGGGCCTGGTCGGACCGGCGATCAAAGGCGCGCTGCTGGCGCGGCACCGCGAGCGGCGCAGCCCGATCCCCGGCCTGCATACGCAGAGTTTCGTCGCCATCGCCCATGTCGTCTACGCGCTGCTGGGGCTGGTGGCGCTGCTTGCACGCTGAACCCGTGGTCGACCGCCGCACGCGTTGAAGGCATCGGGTTTTGACCCTGGTCGGATCCCCGGCGGCAAGCCATCATCCTCCATGGATCGTGACGAACTGCTCCACTGGCTGCGCACCAGCGACCGCGGCGAACTCGCCGAACTCTGGGCCCGGGCCGACAGCGTGCGCCAGACCCACATCGGCCCGGCGGTCCATCTGCGCGGCCTGATCGAGATCTCCAACCGCTGTGTGCGCCATTGCGCCTACTGCGGCATCAACGCCAGCAACCACCATATCCCACGCTACGACATGCCCGAGACCGCGATCCTCGCCTGCGTCGACCGCGCGGTCGAATGCGGCTACGGCACGGTGGTGCTCCAGGCCGGCGAATCCCCCATGTGGAGCCGCGACCGCGTGGCCGCGCTGATCGCCAGCATCAAGCGTCGCGCTGACCTCGCCGTGACCCTCAGCCTCGGCGAACAGGACCGAGAGACCCTGCGCCACTGGCGCGAAGCCGGCGCCGACCGCTACCTGCTACGCTTCGAGACCTCCGACCCCGCGCTCTACGAGCGCATCCATCCCCGCGAACCGGGTGCCCCGGACCGGCTCGAGATCCTCAGCTGGATCAAAGAACTCGGCTACGAAGCCGGTGGCGGCGTGATGGTCGGCATCCCAGGTCAGACCTGGAACACCCTCGCCCAGGACCTCTTGACCTTCGCCCACCTCGACCTCGACATGATCGGCATCGGCCCCTACATCCCCCACCCCGACACCCCCCTTGGCCACGACCCCGACGCCTGGCGCGCCCCGGACCAGGACCAGGTGCCCAACGACGAGGCCCTCGTCTACCGCGTTCTCGCCCTCACCCGCCTGCTCTGCCCACGCGCCAACATCCCCAGCACCACCGCCCTCGCGACCATCAACCACCACGCTGGCCGCGAACTCGGCCTCCAACGCGGCGCCAACATCCTCATGCCCAACCTCACCCCGGCCCACTACCGCGCCATGTACGACATCTACCCCGCCAAACACGGCCTCACCGCCGACACCCCCCACGACAGCCAGCACCTACACACCCGCATACACAGCCTCGGCCGCACCATCGGCACCGGCCACGGCAACGCGCCCAACCACCACCCCCCACCCCAAACACCAATCGCAGCTGATCAAAACAACCAGTAACTACTCAGGGGCTTCGCCCCTACGGTCCTCACTGCGTGAGGACCCACCCCTCTGGCTTTGTCGTGGTTCGCCTGAATCTGCAGGCAGATTCAGGCGTGGGCGACACTGATCAATTTTCTCACAGAGACACAAAGACACGGAGAAATCATGAGTGGCTACCATTGATGGTACGAGTAATGCCATTTGCAACTACTTATGAGATTCTTGAGACACTCATGGTGGCCTTGTGGTTCAAGCTGAGGCCAAGGCTTTCCTCTGCGCACTTTGCGTCTTTGCGAAAGATAGCAGATTGCAGGAATATTTGAGCGGTCACGCGCAAAGAAGGGGAACAACCCATGCCCGATGGGTCTGAGTAGTTACATGACAACAAGCCCGGCAGCGGAGCGAAGCGACCGCTGCCCACGCCCGGCGCAGCCGGGCGAGTCGCGACCGACGGTCGCCGGGGGGCCAG
>CAZTGE010000129.1:0-12155 GCA_964612995.1 uncultured candidatus Brocadiaceae bacterium
CCTACCTGAAGTTGACCGGTTTGCGACTGGGGTATCTGTTGAACTTCGGAGAAGCACTGATGAAAGATGGCATTACTCGTACCATCAACGGAAACCTCTCATGATTTCTCCGTGTCTCCGTGCCTCTGTGAGAAACATGATCGACCAAGGCGGTGAACTGGACGCCGCTTCGCGGCGCCAGTTGCCTTGAACGTTCGCCTCGGTCGCGAAGCCCTGTACTGCCAGCACGCTACGACTTTTCGCGTCGATCCTCATGAGGGATCCGGGCTAGGCGTCGCGCTGCTCCTGCAATGTGAACCATTCGTCCTCGGCGGCCGACAGCTCGGCGGTGAGCACGCGCATGCGCTGATCGAGTTCGAGCAGACGGGCGTGGTCGCAGGCGTGGGCCGCCATCTCGGCTTCGAGCTCACCGCGCTCGGTCTCGAGTTTGCCGACCTTGCGTTCGAGCGCGGCGCAGCGTTTGCCGAGCTGGTAGTCGCGTTTGGCCGGCGGAGGGGTGGTGGGTGTCTGCTGCGGGGTGGCGGGGAGCGAGGCGTCGCTGCGCTCGCCCGCGGCGATCTCCTGGCGTACGCGGTAGCAATAGGTCGCGTAGTCGCCGGGGAAATGCGCGACGCCGCCGGCGCGGACCTCGACCACGCCGGTGGCAACCCGTTCGATGAAACTACGGTCGTGGCTCGCAACCACGATGGTCCCGGCGTAGCCGGTCAGCGCGCTGGCCAGCGCATCGAGCGTCTCCACATCGAGGTGATTGCTCGGTTCGTCGAGGATCAGCACGTTGTGTCTGCCGAGCAGCAGCCCGGCGAGCACCAGGCGCGCGCGTTCGCCGCCGCTGAGGGTGCTGATAGGCATCTCGATCGCATCGCCATGGAAGAGGAAGCTGCCGGCGACATTGCGCAGCTCCTGGCTGGTGACGCCTTCGGCCGCCTGGCCACGCAGGTGGTCGTGCACCGTGCGCGCGGCGTCGAGTCCGGCGTAGACGTGTTGTGCGTAGAGCCCGATCGCGCAGCCGTGACCCCAGCGGCAGGTACCCGAGCGTGCGCTCAGCGAACCGGCGACCGTGCGCAGGAAGGTGGTCTTGCCCTCGCCGTTGTCGCCAACCACCGCCACCCGCTGCCCGTGGTCGATCTCGAGGTCGATACCGTCGGCGACGGTATGGCCGGGATAGCCGATGGCCAGGGACTCGCACTGCAGCGCCGCGCCGCGGCCGGATTCGACTTCCGGGACCCGGATCGCGGCGGTGCGTTCGTCGGTCTGTTCCTCGAGCTCTTCGAGGCGTTCGATCTGGCGCGCCTTGCTGCGCGCCTGGCTGGCGCGGCGCGCCTTGGCGCGGAAGGTGTCGACGAAGGTCTGCAGCTGCTTGCGCTTGTTGGCCACCGCGGCGTTGACGCGGCGCGCGTGCTCGCGCTTCTCGCGCGCCGCGGCGAGGTAGGCGTCGATCGGACCGGGGCAGAGCTCGAGCTCTCCGCGATCGACGGCCAGGGTATGGTCGCAGGTGGCGCGCAGGAAGTCGCGGTCGTGCGAGACCAGCAGGCAGCCGCCGCTCCAGCTGGCGAGGAAGTCTTCGAGCAGCATCTGCGTGCGCAGGTCGAGGAAGTTGGTCGGTTCGTCGAGTACCAGGAAGTCGGGGTCGTGCAGCAGCAGCGCGCTGAGCTTGACCCGCGTCTGCCAGCCGCCGGAGAGCGCGGACACCGGCTGGGTGAGCCGCTCGTGCTTGATCTCGAAGCGGCCGGCGATCTGGCCGCAGCGCCAGTCGGGCGCGCCGCTGTCACGTTCGAGGAAATCGGCGACGCTCTCGCCCGCATGCCACGGGTCGTGCTGGCGCAGGTAGGCCAGGCGCAGTTCGCGGTGGCGCCAGAGGGTGCCGCCGTCGAGTTCCTCCTCGCCGACCAGGATCCGCACCAGGGTCGACTTGCCCGCGCCGTTGCGGCCGATCACGCCCACCTTCATCGCGTTGGTGAGGGCGAGGCTGGCGTTGCTGAGCAGGACCTTCTCGCCGTAGGCCTTGCAGGCCTCCTCCAGACGTAGCACCACCGGCATGGCGGCAGCCTAGGCTGCCGTGCTGCGGGCTCAACGCGTCGGCGCGTCGGCCATGTACATCGGTGCTACTCCATCGCCGCGCCGGGATTGTCGGCGTCCAGCCCCATGACCCGCGCCTTCATGCGGCACCGTTCCACCTCCTGGCGCAGCCGGCGGGTGATCGCGACGCAGTCCTTGAGCCCGGCGAGACGCACGTCGGGCGCGGTCCGGTCGCTCGAGACGATGTCGATGTGGCCGAGCCCGAACAGGCGCAGATGCAGCGGGCGGTGGATCTCGATGTCGCGGATGCGGTAGCACTCGATCATCTCGGTGTGGCGCGAGAGCAGCCCGGTGGTGATCTCGAGATGGCCGTCGGTGATGTGATAGGTGGTGACACGGTAGCGGATGTAGCGCACGAGCATCTTGATCGCGATGCCGGCCATCACCGCGATCAGCGCCCAGCGCGCCACGGGGCGCAGCAGGCCGGAGGCCATGTCTTCCGGGATGCGGCTCGCGTACCACAGGCCCACGCCCAGCAGGCCCAGCAGCAGGACCAGTATAACGTTGGGCACAGTATTGAGAATCTGCGATGGATGGCCCTGCCATTCCATCGGTTCGCCGGAGGCCGCGTGCGGAGGTTGGCGCGGGGGCTGTCGGGCCGGCGGCGGGCTGTCGTTCTCGCTCTGGTCGTTCATGTGGTGAAGGATAGCAGTGGCGCGACGAATGCCAGCGCAAGGCCGGCCGTCTCAGCCGCCGACCGGCTGGGCTGCGCCATCGCTCTGCGGCAGCTGATCGTCGTCGGCCTCCTCGGGGATGAGCACCGCTTCGGCCAGACCGCCGTGCTGGGCGCTCTCGGTGCGGACCCGGTCGTGCAGCGAGGGGATGTGGGCCCACCAGGCGGCGCGCAGGCCGATGCTCCACGGTTCGTGACCGTAGTCGGTGATCGCGTCGAGCGCGGAGCGCACCGCGACCATGCCTGCTGGTCGGCGTGTCGGGCTCTTGGCGAGGCAGGCGGCGATCAGGTCGACCAGATCGGGCGGGGGCTGCTGGCCGGCCAGATCGCTCGAATCCGGTGGCGTGTCGTGGAGGTGGGCGAGGAGCACGTCCATGGTCTTCGCCCGTGGGAACACGCTGCGCCCGGTGAGCAGCCAGAAGGCGACGCAGCCGAAGGCATAGACGTCGGACTGGGCGGTGAGCGTCTCGTCGGCGATCTGTTCGGGCGACATGTAGCCGGGGGTGCCCTCGATGTAGCCTTCGGTGGTCAGGCGCTGGTCCTCGGGCAGGTCGATCGGGCGCACCAGGCCGAAGTCGAGGACCTTGACCTGATCGAGCTCGCAACCACGACGGCAGAGATAGATGTTCGCCGGCTTGACGTCACGGTGGATGATGCCCTGGGCGTGGGCCTCCTCCAGGCTGCCGCAGATCTGGCGGAGGATCGGGATCACGCGGGCGGCCGGCTGGCGCCCATAGTCGCTGACCAGGCATTCGAGGTCGACCCCGTCGAGCAGCTCCATGACGTAGTACAGTCGGCCGTCGTGGCTGCGGCCGAAATCGAACAGGCGGATGGTGTAGGGGCTGTGCAGGCTGGCGATCGCCCGGGCCTCGTGGATGAAGCGGCGCAGCAGCTGGCCGCCATCGCGCCTGGCACCGATACTGTCGGGTCGGATCAGTTTGATCGCAGCGGGAAAGGCGAGCAGGCGGTGGCGTGCGCGCCAGACCTCGCCGGTGCCGCCGCTACCGAGCAGCTCGACCAGCTCGTAGGCGCCGAGCGCGCGGGCGCGGTGTTCGGCCACCACCGCGCGCTGGCGGTCCTGCGCCGCCCGGCGATGCACGCGCACGATGTGGCCGGCGAAGATCGCCGCCACCACCAGTGCGAGCACCAACACCGCCGCGCCCCGAATCATGCCATCGCGTGCGTGGTCGCGCAGCGCGCCGGTGAACAGCTGCAGAGGGGCGATCTGGCCGATGCGCCAGCACAACTCGTCGCTGCCCGGGCAGGGGCTGACATGGCCGACGTAGTTGCGCCCCTGATGGGTGAAGATGCCCACCGCGCCATCGGCGGGGATCCGCCCGTCCTGCCAGGCGCGGTGCAGGGCGCGCACGCTGGGATCGTCGATGCCGTCGATCCGCATCAGCGTACCTTCGCCGCGCTGGGCATGCTGCAGATCGGGGGTGATATCCGGATGGGCGAGCAGCACGCCGTCTGCGGTGAAAAGGAACACCCGGGTCGATTCGGCATGGCGCAGGCGATCGACGAACGGGGAGAGGGTGCCGACCGAGAAATCGATCGACAGCACCCCGGCCGGTGCGCCGTCGGCGAACGCGAAACGACGGACACGGCTGATGCCGGCCAGGCCGCTGTCGTAGAATATGTAGGGGCTGGTCCAGACGGGCGTCTCGCTGTCGCTGGCCGCGCGGTAGAACGGTCGCTCGGTGACGTGGAAGCCCGTATCGTGATGGGTCAGGAAGCGGACCAGCTCACCGTCGGGGCCGAAGCGGTAATCGTGCTGCTCGCTGGCCCCGTCAGCGTCGAGATATCGGTGGGTCAGCATGAGTCGGCCGGTGCTGTCGCAGTAGACGGCGATGTAGAGCCCAGCGTCGGTGGCGAAGCCGATATGGCTGATGCCGGGGCGCCCGTCGATCAGGCCGCGCAGGAAGGGGGCCAACGCGTCGGGCGACGGCGGGGTGGGATGGCGCGCGAGCTCGCGTTCGAGCACCGTGAGCAGGGTGTCGGCCTGATCGAGGCAGTTGGTGACCTCGTCCTGGGTGCGCCGGGCCTGATCCTCGAAACGGCCTCGGACCATGTCGTGGACCCCGGCGCGCAGGTGGGTTGCGCCGTTGATCCAGACCAGGACGCCGGCGCCCATCACCAGCAAGGGGATGACCAGCATGATGCTGGTCGGGGCCGCCAGTCCGGCCCCGATACGCTTCGCCAGCCGACGGGTCTCGTTCCTCAGACCGCTGCTCACACCATACGTTGGCCCGGGCCGGACGTGGCTCAAACGAAATGCCCAACGGCGGAACGCGGTGCGCTACCAGAAGCGCTCCTCGTCGACCAGTTCGGTTAGTGGCCAGGTCACGTTCGGCGGCGGTTGGCCGTCACTGGCGCTGAGATCGAGATTGATGCGGTAGCCGCGCATGTCGTCCCAGGTGAGATAGTGGAAGCCGTAGCCGTTTGCCTGTGGGCGATAGTAGAGCACGGGGCCGCGGCATGGTTCGTGTTCACGCTTCCAGTAGGACAGATTCAGTGCGTAGCCCTTGGCATGCAGCAGCCGTTCGAGTTCGCCGTGGTGGTGCCGGCGGCGCAGCAGCGGCGGAAGGACCAACGCCAGTACCGCGAGCAGGACCAGGGCGCAGAACGAGGCGATGCGCAGGATGCAGGCCATGGCAGCTCGGTCGCCGTCGCGCTCAGTCGCCGAGGCAGGTGTCGACCAGGCGCGCGGAGGAGATCATGTGGTGATCCAACGGTACCAGCTTGTCGCGCCCGGCGACGAGCTCCAGCGGCACCGGCTCGCAACGGTCGCCGATCACTGCGACCATCGCGTTGATCGTACCCTCGGCGAGCAGGTCGGCGGCCCGCGTTCCGAGGCGGGTGCACAGCAGGCGATCGGCCGGGCTGGGGCTGCCGCCACGCTGTACGTGACCCAGACTGGTGACCCGCGCTTCGGTGCCGGTGAGCGACTGCACCTGGCGCGCGAGGCGGCTGGCCTTCGATTCGCGCACCTCGTGATACCGCAGGAGTTCATCCTGGAGCTTGAGCGTGGCCACTTTCCCGTCGGCTTCGGGCTTGGACTTCTTGCCCTTGCCCTTGCTCTCGTCCTTGCGCACACGCTTGGGTTCGGGTTTCTCCCCGTGGGCGTGCGCGCCCTCGGCGACGGCGATGATCGAGAAGCGTTTGCCGGTGGCGCGGCGCTGATTGAGGTAGTCCGCGATACGGTGGAGGTCGTAGGGGATCTCGGGGATCAGGATGACATCGGCGCCGCCCGCGATGCCGGCGCCGAGCGCGAGCCAACCAGCGCGGTGGCCCATCACCTCGCAGACGATCACCCGGTGGTGGCTGGTGGCGGTGGTGTGCAGGCGGTCGATGGCCTCGGTGGCGATGTTCAGCGCAGTGTCGAAGCCGAAGGTGATCTCGGTCTCGGCCACGTCGTTGTCGATCGTTTTGGGCAGGGTCAGCACCGGCAGGCCCGCATCCATCAGCCGTTTGGCGTTCTTCTGCGTTCCTCCGCCGCCGAGGCAGACGAGGCAGTCGATACCCATCTTGCGCGCGTTGGCCACCGCGACCTCGGTCATGTCCATGACCTTGTCGCCCATCGGCATCTTGTGCGGCTTGTCGCGTGCGGTGCCCAGCAGGGTGCCGCCGCGGGTGAGGATCCCGCTGACGCTGCGATCGTCGAGCGGGATGGTGCGGTTCTCGATCAAGCCGCGGAAGCCGTCGCGGATGCCGAGCACCTTCATCCCGTGGGTGTTCATCGCCGCCTTGGCGATGCCGCGGATCGCCGCGTTGAGCCCCGGGCAATCGCCGCCGGAGGTGAGGATGCCGATCGACTGGATGCTGCCGCGCGCTGCCATGTACCACTCCGTTTCGGTGAGATTGGCATTCCATTCCCCTGGAAAAGTGCGCATGACCATGCGCGCATTTCCAGGGGAATGGAATAGGGGTGTAGCGGGGGCGACTGCGCGCAGCGCAGAGCGAGCCCCCGCGAACAAAGAGCGGCGCAGGCTGCGACCACTATGATGAGCCCTTAAGCTGCGGGCGGAGCCTGCGCTATGCTGTGCTCATGGTCAGCGCCCCGCCGGGTCTGCCAAGGGCATATCCGCACGCCCGCGACGAGCCGGACCCAGGGCGACTCAAAGCTCCCCCCGGGAGCGCCGATCACCAGGTCGGCATGCCTTGCGTCGCCTCCACCTGCGTCAAACCGCCCGGCTCTCTTTGGTGCATGAGCCATGGTGATGCAGGTGGAGGCGAGGCATGGCCCTCATTTGCGAGCTTTGAGCGACCCTGGAGCCGGACCGGGCCTGCGGCTTGCGCTACTGACGGGGCAGCGTTCAGATGCGCCCATGTCCGGTATCCCGCCCACTTTCGATCAGCGCGACGAAAGCGCCGATCGGGCCTTGCGGCCGCGATGTCTCGACGAGTTCACCGGACAGACCGCTGTCAGCCGCAATCTGGGGGTGGCGATCGAAGCCGCACGTCAGCGGCGTGATCAGCTCGACCATGTGTTGCTCTCCGGCCCACCCGGGCTCGGCAAGACCACCCTGGCGCACATCATGGCCCGCGAGATGGATGCCGAGATCATCGAGACCGCCGGGCCGATGCTCGACAAGCCCGGCGATCTGGCCGGCATCCTGTCCAATCTCGTCGCCGGGAGCATCCTTTTCGTCGATGAGGTCCACAGCCTGAAGCGCATTGTCGAGGAATACCTCTACGCTGCGATGGAGGACTTCCGCATCACCGTCCAGCTCGGTGAGGGGGCCACGACCAGCGCGCTGACCCTCAACCTCGCACCGTTCACCCTGGTCGCCGCGACCACCCGGGAAGGCCTGCTCTCGCCGCCCTTCCGCAGCCGCTTCGGTATCCGCGAGCGTCTCGAGCTCTACGGCAGCGACGAACTGGTGCGCATCCTTTCGCGCTCGGCGACCCTGCTCGGGGTCGAGGCCGACCATGCCGGGCTCGAGACCATCGCCCTGCGCAGTCGTGGCACCCCGCGTTACGCCAACAACCATCTGCGCCGCATCCGCGATCTGGCCCAGGTACGCTACGACAACCGCATCGACGCACCGGTGGCCGAGGAGGGGCTGGAGATGCTCGGCATCGACGCCGCTGGCCTGACCGCGATCGATCGTCGCATCCTGCGCTGTCTGGCAGAGGCAGCTCGCCCGGTCGGCCTCAAGACCATCGCGGTGAGCGTGGGCGAAGAGGAGGCGACGATCGAGGATGTCTACGAGCCCTACCTGATCCAGTCGGCGATGCTGGCCAAGACGCCTGCCGGCCGCCTGCTGCTGCCGCGCGGCTACGTGCATCTCGGCCTGGCGCCACCGAGTGAAACCGATGGCCAGCAGGAGCGGCTGTTCTAGCCCGCGTCGGGCACCTCAGCGCTCAGCGCTGCGCGCGCGTCGCTTGGCGCGGCCTTTGCTTTGCCCTGGTCGATGGCCGAAAGCGAAACTTTCGATTTTGATGACATAACCGTCTATCCGACAGATGGCTATGACTCATCGCGCCGTTCTCCGGCAGGGCGTGCCGGTGCTGCGGACGACCACGGCGGCGACCAGTCGTACCACGATCCCTCCGATACCGATGCCTTCGACCGGATCATCGATGACCTCGCCGCCGGATGCACCGGTCGTCATCAGGCCCGGAGTACCCAGCCGGCGCCCAGCGGCGCAAGCACCGGTCCGGCGCCGCAGACCTGGAACCTGGAGACCGATGGGGCGGTGAGTACCGGCCCCGGCCGGCCGGGGCGACGTCGCGATCGCGGGCGCGCGCTTCGGCGGCTGGTCCTGCCCCGGCCGCGTCGCTCGACTCGCGTGCTCAGCGTCTGCTTGTTGATCCTGCTCTTCGCGCTCAGCGCCCTGGCCGGGATCGCGGCCCACGGCATCCGCACCCTCGCCGCGGGGCTGCGGCGCGAGCGCGTGCGCGCGGCGGTGGTCGAGCGGCCGCTGAGCGCCGATCACCTGCTGCTCGACGAACAGGGCTTCGCCGCCGTGCTCGATCAACGTCCGGAGGACGCCGCGCGGCTGTACCATCGTCGCGGGGTGCTGCTGGCGCAGCGCGAGCGCCATCTCGCCGCCCTCGAGGCCCATCGCGCTGCGATCCAGCATTCCGCCCACGCCGTGCCGGTGGCCTGGCAACTCGATCGGGTCGATGTGCTGCTGGCCCTGGGCCGGCTCGATGCGGCGATGGCCGTGCTGCGCGGCCTGGACCTCGAACGGCTCGATCCGGAGCAGCGTGCGGCGGTGATCGGCCTGCGCGGCCGGCTCCACCTTGCCCACGAGCGTTGAGCAATGAGGCTGCCCGACGCGCGACGTAGTGGCGACGGAGGGCACATGGAGCTGACACTCGATCGGGGTTGGGCCGCGGGGTTCGATGGCGAAGCGTTGACACCGGCCGCCGTGCCGGGCCTGGCCGCAGATCCACGGGTGGTCGAAGCGCGTTCGCTACGCTATCGCACCCAGGTGGACCTGCCCCAGGGGGATTGGACCCATGCCACTCTTGTCCTCCGGGGTGCGCGCTTCAGCCCCGTGATGTTCATCGACGGCGAGCGGGTCGCGAGCGCCGAGGGCGGCATGGCTCCGATCGTGCTGCCCCTGCGCCACGCCGCGCTGCGCCCGGGCGCCCGGATCACGCTGGAGATCGTTCTCGCCGGGCTCGACGCGCTCAGTGGCGAGGACGCCTCGTGCATCCCACCGGCCGATCGCTGGCGCTCCAACGTCGCCAGCTGCCTGTGGGATCGCGTGGTGCTGCGCCTGCACGGCTCGGCCGGGATCACCGGCGTGATCCCCTGTACCGACGCCGCCGAGCGCCGAGTGCGTGTCCACTGGCGAGCCGCGCTGCACGCGCCGCTGCTGCCCGGCGCGACGGCCCGGGTCCGGATCATCGACCCCGATGGCCAATGCGTCGGCGAGGGCAGCGCGCCGGCCGCGGGCGAGCAGGGAGCGGTCGAGCTGGAGCTCGATCCGCGTTGTGCCGTCTGGAGCCCGACGTCGCCGGTCTGCCATCGGCTGCAGGTCGCGTTGATCGCCGGATCGCAGGTGCTCGATACATGGGAGCAGACCTGGGGCCTGCGTACCTTCGGTGTGGCCGGTCGTGACTTCGAGCTCAACGGCGCACCGGTGCATCTGCGCGCCGGGTCGGTGGTCTGGCACCGCTGGGTACGCGACCCCGAAGCCCGCGAACTGGCTTGGGACGTCGACTGGTTCGAGCGCCATATCGTGAAGCGGCTGCAGGCCCACGGAGCCAACGCGTTGCGGTTCCATCTCGGCACGCCGCCCGAGGAACTGCTCGATCTGTGCGATCGCCACGGGCTGCTGGTCCAGGCAGAATGGCTGTTCTTCCATGGCCTCGCCGCCTCCGCGGGCTCGCTCGCGGTGCAGTGGCCGGCCTGGTTCGAACAGTGCCTGCGCCATCCGAGCGTGGTCCTGTTGCATCCCTGGAACGAGACCGAAGGCGATATCCTGGCCAAGGGTCACGCCGCGCTCGAACGCAGCGCCGCAGGCTTCCCGCCGCTGGTCCTGGCCCACCGCGACGTGTGCCACGTACACAAATACTGGTGGAGCCTGTTCGAAAACGTCGGGTGTTATTACGATAGCATCGAGGAGTTTCCGCAGCCGATCATGGTCGACGAATTCGGCGGCAATTACCTCGACGGCGACGCCGAGCCCGGCGGCTATCCCGCGCTCGCCGGCGCGCTGCAGCGCTTCCTCGGTCGCGATCACGATCGCTCCGCGCGGCTGCAACTGCAGTGCGATGCCAACGCTCGGGTGGCCGAGTACTGGCGCCGCCTCGGCGCTGCCGGGTTCTCGCCGTTCTGCATCCTCGGTTCGCCCGAGGACGGCAGCCACCACTTCCTCGGGCCGCTGCGCGAGGGCCGACCCAAACCGGTCTGGGACGCGCTCAGCGCCGCCTGGGCACCGGTCGCGGCGAGTATCGATCTCTGGGATCGCCAGTTCGCGCCGCGGGCGCGGATCAACGCGCCGTTGCATCTGTTCAACGACACCGGCGAGGATCAGACCATCACCGTCGCCTGCCGGGTGGTCGACGCCGCGGGCGCGGTGCAGAGCGAGGAGCACCATCGACACCATCTCGCGGCGCACGCGCACGCGGTCGAAGCGGCCGACTTCGCGCTACCGGGTGGCTCCGGCGCCTGGCGGGTGGAAGCCGAGGTGCTCGATGCGCCGGGGTGTGCACGCCGGCCGATCTCGTCATGGCGCGTGTGGACCCGTGCGGTGCGTGTGCCCGCGGTGCTTGCGGACGCGCGCATCGGCGTGAGCGACGGTGATGACGAACTCGCCGCCTTCCTCGCCGCCGCGGGCTGCACCGTGGTCGGCCTCGATCAGGACTGGACCTGTGCCGTATGCGCTCGTCGCGGTTGGCGGGCGCTCGAAGCCGAGACCCCCGGTGGGCCGCTGCGTCGACGGCTCCAGGCCGGAATCCATGCCGGACGCCGAGTGGTACTCGGCGACATCGGCCCCTGCGATCTCGGTCAGGGCTATTGCGAACCCGAGCGAAAATACGCCTTCCTCCAGGGGCGGATGTGGGTTCCGGCACCACGCGAACACCGGGTGGAGCTCTTCGGGGGCGTGAGCCTGCGTTTTGACGAGCTGGGCGAGCCCGAGAGCTGCATCCACCCGACGCCTGCCGGCCAGGCGCTGTGTGCGCATGGTGATCACGAGGCGCTGCGGCTGTGGAATGGACTGCGCGGCGGGCTGATCGTGCCCGCGTGGTCGCTGGATGTCAGCGGTCTGAGTCCGGCGGGATTCCTCGCGCGCTGGCGTGCACGCGGCGCCGACCCGCAGCGCGTGTGTGCCGGAGGGTACGTGGCCTACGAGCTCGCGGGACAGTACGCCTTCGGTACCACTGGTGATGCAGACACCGCCGCCGGACTGCGTCAACGCGTGCGGTTCCTGATCGAGGACGCGCCAGCGCTGGCCGCGAGCATCGATCCCGAGGCCGCGATCGTGGAGCACGACCTGAGCGCCGGCTACGCCCAGGCAGACGGCGAGGTCGACCGCCTGATTCCGCTGTGTGAGTGTGGTCGCGATCTGGCCCAGCAGCCGGTGCTCGCGCTCGAGTTCGGTCCGGGGCGTGGTGAGCTGGTGCTGTCGCAAGCGATCACCTGCGGCCGGCTCGCCGACGGTACGCATCCGGATATCGTCGAGCCGAATCCGCACTACGCGCTGCGGCGCGATCCGGCGGCGCAGCAGTATCTGCTCGACCTGCTCGGCGCGCCCTTCGCCTAGCCCGCATCCCGCATGCGACAATTGCTGCAAAGCCGTATCGCACCGCCATTACAGGACTTCGCTCGGTCGGCGGATTCTCGCGTAGCGCTGCTACGCTCCGGTCCACCTCGACCGCGAAGCCCTGCATTGACAGCACGCCACGACTTTTCGCGACGTTGCTCATGAGGGATCCGGGCTAG
>CAZTGE010000130.1:0-12081 GCA_964612995.1 uncultured candidatus Brocadiaceae bacterium
TCTCTGTGTTCTCTGTGGTTTATGAGAGCACAGGAATAGGCCTGAGTAGTTACGCGTCGCCTTTACCTGCGTCAAACCGCCCGGCTCTCTTTGGTGCCTGGGTCATAGTGACGCGGGCGGAGGCGACACAAGGCCCTCATTTGCGAGCTCTGAGTCGCCCTGCCGGCACACGTCGCACTCAGTCGACCCCGCGCTGCAAACGGTAGAGCGAGCCGGGGGCGACCGGCTGGTTGAGGGACTCGACCCAGGCCCGGTCATCGCAGCGGTCGGCGTCGGCGGTGCCGTCGGGACCGTCGTAGACGATATGGTGGCCATCGCTGGCGTGCACGCCGACGGCGATGAAGCCCGGCGTGTCGCGCCAGCTGGCCAACCGGGTAACGCGACGCCAGGCCCTGTAGGGGTGATAGTGACCCTGGGTCCAGTTCCACAACACCAGACCGGCGGCGTGGCGCGGGGGCACGTGAGCCGGACTGCCGCCCCCGACCAGCACGCCGCCGACCAGCCGGTCGACGAGATTGTCGAGACCGGTGGACCCGTGGAGGTCGAGCCCGCCCGGCTCGGAGATACGGCAGTCGTGGATCACGTTCCCGCACGGCGTGCCGCTGAGATTGATCGCGTGCATCGGTCGCTCGAGGTCGCAATCGCGCACCAGGCAGGCGGTGGCCACGCCGCCGAGACAGATGCCATTGTGCCCCGGGTTGCCGGTGACCCGGACCCCGCTGGCGGTGCAGCGACAGCAGTTGCCCAGCCCCACCGCGGTGGTGCAGTTCTCGTGCACGGTGTCGCACACGAAGCTCTCGGCGCACCACTGGAAATTGATGTGATCCCAGCCGTTGTCGTGCTCGGGGCTCTTGTGATGGGCGAAGTAGCCATCCCAATGCGCCCGCAGACGCAGATCGGCGATACCCACGTCGTACAACAGCTCGACCGCCAACAGCCGCGCCGGCCAGGCCTCCTGCCGGGTCCAGTGGACCGGAGCGTCGAGCTCGACGTGTTCCCCGCCGACCGCACGGATCGTGACCATCTGCTGTACCGGCCGTCCGCCCGGCATGCGATAGCCAGAGGCCGGCTCGCAGGCATCGCCGATCAGGGCACCGATCAGGCGCAGCTCCGCCACCTCCTCGTGCACCAGGATGCAGGTATCGCCCGGCCGCAGCTCGTGCCCGGGGGCGACGGTGAGCACCGGGCTGCCGCGGGTGGCGGAGCACACCTCGGCCACCACCCGCTCCTGCTCCATCTGCGCCGCTGGCGGAGCGTCGGTGCCCATCTGCCCGGCGCGACCCGCCGGCCCCCGCCCGGTGAACAGGAACATCGGCCAGGCGCCCGCCTTCCATGGCTGCCGTGGATCCGCGGCGTGATCGGCGTAGCGGTGATTGACCACCAGCGTGCCGTCGGGACCGCTGCCGGCACCACGGATGACGATGCGCGAGTCGGCGATGACCACCGGTGGCCGGAATCCATCGACGCGGTAATCGAGCACTCCCGGCGGGAGCTGCACCACTCCGCCGCCGGCGGCCGCGGCCGCGTCGACCGCCGCCTGCAGAGCCGGTCGGCACTCGCGCCCCGAGTCCGGCTCCAACCCGAAGTCGGTGGCAGCGAGGACCGGCAGGGCGGGATCGACGCGAGGCGGCGCTCCCGCTCGTCGCCCGGCTCGGCTCCAGTCCCACAGACGATCGGATTCCAGGATCCGCAGCCGGGGCCGGGCGACACCGCGTGGCGACGGCCGTGCGGCGAGGAATGTCACCGCCACCGGACCGGAAACCGGCCGGCCGGCCAGCTCGCCGGCGTACCGACCCTCCACGATCCGATCGCCGTCTGCATTCAGGCCGACCGAGACCCGCAACGGGCCGCCAGCCACGACCCAAGGATCCGGCGCGATCAGGCCGTCGAACCGCCACTCCAGCCCATCACCACCCCGGCGCACGCGGAACTCGTGCAGCGCGCCGTTGAAGCTCGTGGCCTCGCCGATGCACACCCGATCCCAACGCTGATCGCGGCGACGCACCTGGAGCTCGAGGTCGTGCTCCACCCCATCGCGCACCAGGACGCCGCGCAATACGAGCAGGAGATGGCCGGTCGCCGGCCACCGTCGCTGATCGCAGGGAGTATCGAAACTACCGTCAGTGCCATGGTCGTGCATGGCCACCACGCTAATAGCTGGGCCCACGCCTGCCATGGGCTACCGGCCCATGCACTACCGCAGCGGCTCACGGCCCCAGGTCGACGAGTCGCTGGAGCAGCTCGGCCAGCGGCACGGTGGCGAAGGCGCTCGCCGAATCGCTCATCGCATAGGGCAAGACCAACTGGCCGTTGTGGGCCAGCGCGCCGCAGCTGTAGACCACGTTCGGCACGTAGCCCTCACGCTCGTCCTCGAGTGGTTCGAGCAGCGGTTGACGCAAACGTCCGATCACCCGTTCAGGCTCGTCGCGATCGAGGAGCGCCGCGCCGAGGCAGTAGCGACGCATCGGTCCTATACCGTGGGTGATCACGAGCCACCCGGCCTCGGTCTCGATCGGCGAACCGCAATTGCCGGTCTTGACGATCTCCCAGGGCTCCTGCGGCACCAGCAATTCCTGAGCATCATGCCAGAAATGGCGGTACTGCGAACGCGAGATGGTCAGACGGAAGCCATCCTGGCGCCCGAGCATGACGTAGTCGCCGCCGATACGACGTGGAAACAGGGCCAGCCCCTTGCCGGCCACCGCAGCGCCGTTGAGGGTGCACATGTGAAAGGAGAGGAAGTCGGTGGTCTCGAGCATCTGTGCGGCCATCGACCGCCCGCTGTAAGCGGTGCAGGTGGCATAGTAGGCCACCGCCCCGTCGTCCTCGACGAAGCGCACGAAGCGTGCGTCCTCGATCCCATTCTCCTCGCGCGGTGACACCGGGAATATCAGGCGCTCGCAGATGTCGTGGCTCTGCGGAAAGGTGATGGCGTAGTTGCACTCGGCCAGCCAACGCATCTGGTGCATGACCTGACCCATGGCGTTGTCCTCGCCGTGCTGGTAACGGACCCGCTCGATGGACCGTTCGAGATCGGTCCGGGTGAAGGTGGCGCCCAACCCGCCAAGCACCGCTTCGCCCACCGGATCGAGCGCACCCGCCTCGGCCAGGCGCCGGGCGAAGAGCTCGCGATCGTAGACCGCATCGGTCTCGACCCGCGGCGTCGAGAGATAGGGCGTGACCCGATCCAGATCGATCCGGCCCTCGGAATCGATCACGCCGGAACGGAAGGCGATGGAGGAGATGTGCCCCTCGCCGGTGGCGCGGAAGCTGATCACGAAGCGCAGCCCGTCCGACGGAAGACCCGATTGATCGGGATGGGGAACGATCGAGGGGTTGAAGAAAGCCGCCGCCTCGGCCGAGAACTCCGAGGTGCAATACGCGCCGACGAGCAAGCGGCGCCAATCGTTGAGCGCGGCGACCGCACGCGCCTCGTCCTCGCAGCCAGCCGCCACAAGATTCTTCGCAAGGCGGTCGCAGTTGTCGCGCAGCACCGCGACCAGATCGCGATGCCGCTGCGAGAAATGCGCCCGGACATCGTTGAAGGTCCGCTGGGCGACCGCCGGGTCCATCGCCAGGATCGGCCGGATGTACCGCAGCGCGGTCCTGGCGTCGCCGTCCTGGAAGTACCGGGCGATCACCCGGGTGCTGTCGGCCTGCAGGCGTTCGATCCGACGATGGGCCAGCATCGGATCCGCGTTCGCTCGCGGCGGCGGTGCAGCGGAAGGATGCATCATCGCTCCTCGGTATATCGGCTCAAACGGTGGGCCCGGTCGGCATCGCGGCGAGCCCGGGATCGAACAGGGACCTGCCTGGATCACACAGCGGAGTGACCCGATCCGGACGCAAGGCACGCAGATCGTCGCGATCCGATTCACCGTGGGTCTGCAGGTATTCACCGCGCCACATCTCGGCGTAGGCCAGCCAGAAGGCGAGCGTCGCCGGGGCGCCCTGGTTCTCGTTGAGATTGTCCACCAACAGGCAGTCACGACACCCGCCGGTCCGCGCATCGTAGAGCGGCATGCCCAGCTCGTTGCGTCCGAGGAACCACTGGAAGGCCCGGTCGGCCTCCACGGCCCAACGGGAATCGCTGGTCAGGCGGCGGGCCTCCTGACAGGCTGCGACCATCGCCGCCGCATCGCCAGGGTGCTGCGAGGCGTACCGCGGCGGGTGGCCGCGCCGCAGCCCGCCATCCTCGCCCACCGGCCGCAGGCGGCCGTGGTCGTCGACCGCGAGGGCCGTGAGCCAGGCGAGACACTCCAATCCGGCGTCGAACATCTCGCCGTGGCTGGTCCAGTAACCGCTGAGCAGCAGGGCGTGGGCCAGGGTCGCGGCCGCCGGTCCGACCGGATCGGTGAACCAGTGCCAGTCCGGATGCCGCGCCGTGCGACAGGCGGACAGCAGACGCTCGGCCAGGGCGAGGCGCAGCTGACGCGCATGATGATCGCCGGCGAAGCGGCGGAAGTACTCGTGGATCCCCAGCACGACCCGCGCACAAGCCAGGGGCTCGGTGAAGGACGCCGCACGCTGCAGCATCTGGGCGAACAACTGGGCCGCGAGTCCACGGGTGCCGACCATGCGGCTGCGCCCGAGCACCGCGCCCAAGGCGTGGACGATGCTGCCGAGCACGTCATCGCCAACCACCTGGTCGTCCCAGGTCCGGGCATAGGTCAGGCGTTCAGCCACCGCATCCGCGTTGCCACCGATCGCATGGCAGAGGAAGGCGAGATACCGCGCGGCCCAGCTCGCCAGCTCGTCCTGGTTCTCCGGCGCGATGATCCCTTCGAGGTCCACGCACAAACGTAATGCGCCGGCCTGATCGGCGGTGCGATAGCCACCGGATCGGTCGGGTACCGTCAGCACAGCATGGCGCAACAAGCCGGTGTCATCGGCCAGGTGGCGCAGGTGACGCAGCGTGAGCGGGGGAAGCTCGAGATTCGCCTTTGGCTGCTCGGCCGGATCGCGTGCGCGCCCAGCCAGATGTGCCCGATGCCCTTGCCGCGCCTGCGCGAAGGCCCGCATGTAGCGCTGCGCCACAGTGCTCCAGATCATGTCCCGGCCGTGGATGTAGGCCCGCTTGCGCATCGCCTGGCGTTCGACCTCGTCGTCGAGCAGCCGGTTGAGCGCCACTGCGATCGCGTCGGGATCGCGGAACGGCACCAGCACCCCACGGCCATCGGCGAGCAGATCCTGGGCATGATAATAGGGCGTCGAGACCACCGCCTTGCCCGCGCCCACGCTGTAGGCGAGGGTTCCCGAGGTGATCTGGTCCTCGTTGAGGTACGGCGTGATGTAGAAGTCCGCTGCACCGATGAAGTCGACCAGTTCACCGAGCGAGACATACCGGTTGTGGAACATCAGGTGCTCGCCGACTCCCAGTTCCTCGCCCAGGCGCTGCAGCTGGGTACGGTAATCCTCGCCCTGCAGACGCAGCATGGCCGGATGAGTTGCGCCAAGGATGATGTAGACGAAATCTGGATGGGTCCGGATCACAGCCGGAAGGGCGCGAATGGCGTATTCCAGCCCCTTGCTCGGATTGAGCAGCCCGAAGGTCAGCGCTGCCGGTCGACCGGCAATGCCGAAGCGGTCCTTGTGGAACCCGGAATCGACGAAGGGGACGTCGGGCACGCCATGCGGGATGTGATCGATCTTCGCCGGGTCGAGGCCGTAGCCCTGGGCGAAGAAATCGCAGGCCATCGGATTCATCACCACCAAGCGGTCGCTGAGCCCTGCCACCGCGATCATCCCCGCCCGCCAGGGATCCTCCGGCTGCTTGAGCACCGTATGACAGGTGGTCACCACCGGCATGCGCAGGCGACGGAGCATGCCGAGCACATGACTGCCGACCGGACCACCGAAAATCCCGAATTCGTGCTGAAGGCAGACCAGGTCGTAGTTGTTCATGTTGAGGAACTCGGCCGCCCGGCGATAGGCCGCGGGATCCTCCATCGCGATCTCGAAGCAGACCCGGTCGTCGTAGTCGTATCCCTGATCACGATCGTTTATCGCCACCACCCGAACCTCGACCGCGGGATAGGCCGTGGCCAGGGCGACGGCCAGATCCTGGGTGAAGGTGGCGATACCGCAGCGCCGCGGTGGATAGGTTCCAATGCAAGCGACCCTGTGGATCGCGCCGTTGTCGAAGAAGGAGTCAGACTGGGTATGGGAGCGCATTGGTCGCCTTGGGGTCTTCCGGGGCCGATACTCTACTGCATGTGCCGGCGCTGCCAAGATGAGCCGGAGACCATGTCCACCGACCATCTTCCACCGGGTGGCCCTGAGTGTATCGTGCAGCCTCCTTCCCCTTCCTTTTCCTCTTCCCTGGCCGGAATCTGTCGCCGGCATCGAGGACCCGCCATGGTCACCATCCACGCCCGTCGCCCGCTACTGCTGCCGGCCGACATCACGCCCAGTCGCCCCGACATGCAGGTGGTCGGCATCTTCAACCCCGGCGCCATCGACTGCGGTGACCACACGCTGATCCTGGCCAGGGTGAGCGAGGCCCCGATCGAGCGGCGGGACGGCTGGCATCCGGCTCCCCGCTGGCGCAGTGACGGCAGCGGCCTCGAACTCGACTGGCTTCCGGCGACGGAGTGGTCCACCCAGGACTCCCGCTCGCTCGAACACCGTGACAGCGGGTTCGTCCGCCTCACCTTCACCTCGCACCTGCGTGCCATCCGCCATCCCCTCGACCTCCAGCGTCAGGCCGTGACGCCGCCGCAACATCCCCTCCTGCCGCAGGGGGAGCTGGAGATCTATGGCATCGAAGACCCGCGCATCACCCGGGTCGACAACGACTGCCTGCTCAGCTATGTCTGCGTCTCGCCTGCGGCCGCCTGCACCGCCCTGGCCCGCACGCGCGACGGCACCGTGCTCGACCGGCTCGGGGTCTGCTTCCCGCCGGAGAACAAGGATGTGGTGCTGTTCCCCGAACGCATCGCCGGTCGCCTGGCCGCGCTGCATCGTCCGAACCCCCGCTACCGCTTTCGCGCGCCGGAGATCTGGATCGGTTTCTCACCCGACGGCGTGCACTGGGGCGACCATCGCCCCCTGCGCTGGCCCCGGGGCGCCAGCGACGCCGCATGGTGCGCCGGCAAGACCGGAGCCGGCTGCGTGCCGGTGCGCACCGCCGCGGGCTGGCTGGTCATCTACCATGGCAACGCCCGCCCACCGGCCGACGCATCCTCGGAGACCGGCGCCTACGTCGCCGCGGCACTGCTGCTCGACCTGGAGGATCCGACCCGGGTCATCGCCACCACCCCCGAACCGCTGATCGCCCCCACCACCGCCTTCGAACGCGATGGCTTCCTACCCGACGTCATCTTCCCCACCGCGCTGCTCGACCGCGGCACACGCTGGGCGGTGGTCTATGGTGCGGCCGACACCAGCATCGGGGTACTCGAGATCGACAAGTCCGACCTGGAAGCGGCCCTGGTCCGGGCCTGATCCGCACGGGCCAATGCCTGGCGAAAACGGCGATCGATGGGCCATCTGCCCACGACTTGTCCTCCATAATCGACATCCGACGCGCAAACCAGGCATGGCGCATCGGTCGCAGCCATTCTGATCAGCGGCAATACCGGTAAATCGTCGCCGCTCGCCTGCCGGCCGCCAGGCAACCTCGGCCAAGAATCCGCATTTCGACCGATCAGGGCCTCGTCATCCGTCGGGACCACCCTCTTGAATCCGCATTGACCCCAGATTCCGCCGGTTTCCATCCGTCGCGTTGCCGGCATGGCGCGATTTGACTTCTTTAACCATGTGGTAGCAAATGTGTGTCCCGGACATCGCTGACCGTTTGCCTCAAAATGGGTGTTTTGACTTGACCCCTTCGGCATCATGCTCATCATTTGCTCCATCACGGCTCACGAACGGGCCGGACCAGCCCCGAGGACCACCCATCATGACCACCGCGACCGCGACCGGAGCGCAACGACTCGTGCAATGCCTCGAACGCGAGGGCGTCGAGTACGTGTTCGGCTATCAGGGCGGCACCATCATGCCGATCCTCGATGCCTTGCGCGATTCGCACGTCCAGTTCATCAACACCCGCCATGAACAGGGCGCCTGCCACATGGCCGACGGCTACGCCCGCGCCACCGGCAAGCCGGGCGTGGTGATGGTGACCTCGGGCCCGGGCGCGACCAACACCGTCACCGGCCTGTTCACCGCCCTGATGGACTCGATCCCGCTGATCGTGATCACGGGGCAGGTCAACACCCCCCTGCTGGGCAAGGACGCCTTCCAGGAGGCAGACGTGACCGGCATCACCTACGCGGTGACCAAGCACAGCTTCCTGGTCAAACGTGCCAACGACGTGCCCCAGGTGATGAAGGAGACCTTCCACATCGCCACCTCGGGTCGCCCCGGCCCGGTGCTGATCGACATCACCAAGGACGCCAGCCTCGACATCTGCTCGGCGCCCTTCATCGACGCGGTCGACCTGCCGGGCTACAGCAGCCCCGCGCGGGCCGAGGCCGACACGCTCGAGGCGGCGGCCAGGCACCTGATGCACGCACGCCGGCCGCTGCTCTACGTCGGCCACGGCGCGGTGATCTCCCAGGCCGGTGGCGCCGTGCTCCAGCTGGCCGAGAAGCTCAACGCGCCGATCACCTGCAGCCTGCTGGGCAAGGGCGCCTGCCCCGAGGACCATCCGCTCCACCTGGGCATGCTCGGCATGCACGGCACCCCCTATGCCAACATGGCGGTGCAGGGCTGCGATCTGATCATGGCCATCGGCTCGCGGTGGGACGACCGCATCACCGGCAAGCTGGAGACCTTCTGCCCCGACGCGGTCAAGTTGCATATCGACATCGACCCGGCCGAGTTCGGCAAGATCATCGAGCCCCATGTCTCGCTGGCGGGCGACGCCAGACTGGTGGTCGAGGACCTCCTGCCACTGGTGGAGCGCGGCGACACCGCCGAATGGGTCGAGCAGGCCAACACCTGGAAGAAGCAGTTCCCCCTGAAATACGCCAAGAAGGGTGGCCTGCGGGCGCAATACGTGCTCGATCGCCTCGACCAATTGGGCGGGCGGGAGTGCTATATCGCGACCGATGTCGGGCAGAACCAGATGTGGGCGGCGCAGTATCTGCGCACAACCAAGAACCGGCATTGGCTCAGCTCCGGCGGCGCCGGCACCATGGGCTTCGGCACCCCGGCGGCCATCGGCGCGGCCATGGGCACGCGCGAGAAGACCTGGGCGGTCGTCGGCGACGGCGGGTTCCAGATGACCATGTCCGATCTCGCGACCGCGGCGCTGCACAAGCTGCCGGTCAAGATCCTGATCCTCAACAACAGCACGCTGGGGATGATCCGGCAGTGGCAGAACATGTTCTTCGAGGACCGCTTCCACGGGACCGATCTGGTCGGCAACCCCGATTTCTGCAAGATCGCCGCCGCCTACGGCATCAAGTCCTGGAACATCAAGCGACCGGCCGAGATCGACAAGGTGCTCACCGCGGCGATGGAATACGACGAAGGACCCTGCCTGATCAACGCGGTCACCGTCAAGGAGGAGAACGTCTACCCGATGATCCCTCCCGGCCAGGCCTATCCCGGCCTGCTCGACGCCATGAATTCGGCCCGCTGAACGCGCGAGGAACCGACGATGAACCAGCCAACCAAACTCCACACCATCTCGCTGCACGTGCGCAACCGACCGGGAGTCCTGGTCCGGATCGCGCAGGTCTTCGCCCGCCGTGGCTACAACATCGAGAGCCTGGTCGTCAGCCCCGGCCGCACCGACGACTTCTCGCGCATGACCATCACCTGTTCCGGCGATCCGCAGATCCTCGAGCAGATCATCAAGCAGCAGGCCAAGCTGGTCGACGTGGTCCACGCCACCGATCACACCGGTCAGGACATCATCGACACCGAGATCGCGCTGGTGAAAGTCGCCGTCGCCCTCGACGAACGCACCGCGCTGCTGCAGATCGCCGAACACTACAACGCCAAGGTCGTCGACTATGGCGAAGAGTCGCTGATCCTGCGCGCCTCGGGCGCGACGGGCAAGCTGGATGCGATGATCGGGCTGCTGCAGCGCTGGCCGATCCTCGAGGTCATGCGCTCGGGCAAGATCGTGATGATGCGCGGCCCCGAAGAGACCTGATGCCCTGCAGAGGGGGCGCTGCCCCCTCGCGGCTTCGCCGCGTACCCCCACGCGCCTCGGTCGGCGCTCGCCAGCTGCGCTGGCGTTCTCTGCGGGCCTGCGGCCCATTGTCGCCGAGAACCGCTTCTCCGTCGGCCGGTCGCCCGGCCAGGCCTGGCCGGGCTCCTTGTAGAGAGGGGCGCTGCCGCCTCGCGGTTCCTTGCTGTCGCCCAGGTGGGCGCGCTCGGTCGGTTCCGAGGGCGCGTCAGGCCTGTGGGCCGGGGATCGAGACCTGGGCTCAAGCGACCACCAGCTGCCAGCCGATGGCGAAGACGGCGATGTCGGCGCAGATGTGGCTGAGCAAGCCCGGCCATATGCTGCGATAGCGCAGATACATCCACGACCACCAGGCCCCGCCGATGGCGACCCCCAGGGCGCCGAGCAGTACCACCGGCCAGTCGAAGTAGGCCCGCAACGCGATCACGTGGTGCGCGGTGAAGGCGAGCGCGGCGAGAACCACCGCCCCCGCACGCGGCAACAACGAAGCGGCCTGACCGGCGACGAACCAGCGCCAGACGTATTCCTCGAGCACCGCGTTGAGCGAGCACCAGTACAGCGCCATCACCAGATAGGCGCCCGGATCGTCGAGCCCCGTGGTCGCGGCGGTCGCTCGCACCGCCGCGCGATCGATCAGCCCGCCGCCGAGCACAAGCCAGGCGGTGACGACGAGCCCGGCGATGAGCACGCCACTGATCAGACCGACCGCGAAACCGCCCTGGCGAGGCGGCGACCACGACCAGCGCCCGCAGTCCACAGCGCGGTGCCAGGCCAGCGGCAGCGCCAGCAGCCAGAGCTTGGCGGCGAGGAACAGGCCGGTGCCGAGCGCGGTGCCCGGAAACCACCACAGTCCAGCCAGGGCGCCGAGGGTCGGTGCGGGCACCAGCAGGGCTAGGGCGAGCAGGGGATGGCGCGGGGTCGTCATGTATGTTATCGTATGTTATCTAACGTCAGGTCAAGCCGGCCTTGCGGCTCCACCCAAGCGCAACACGCGAGGACCGTGTCGAGATCCGGGCAGATCGCAGTGGCGCCCGCGGCCACATCCTCATCGGCCGGCAGGATGTCAGGCACCATCACCGCGACGCAGCCGGCGGCGATGGCCGCGCGCATGCCGTTGTTCGAATCCTCCAGGGCCAGGGTGCGCTCCGGCGCGCTGCCGATCGCGCGGCAGGCGGCGTGGTAGGTCTGGGGATCCGGCTTGCTGCGGTCGACATCATCGGCGGTGACCACAGCCGCGAAGCGCCCGGCAACATCGAGCGGGCGCAGGTTGCGCTCCAGGCTGTGCCGCGTGGCGGCCGTGGCCACGGCCAGCGGCACGTCGTACGCGGCCATGGCCGCCAGCAGCGCATCGACGCCGGGCTTGCGCGGCATACCGTGCTGCGCCCAGCGCTCGACGCGCGCATGCCAGCCGGCAGCGAAGCCGGCGAGCGGGAAATCCGCACCGAAGAGCTCGAGCAGCAGCTCGCCACAGCGCGCTTCTGGCACGCCGATGAATGCGGCGAAGACCTCATCGCGCAGCGGATGGCCGAGTTCGGCCCCGGTCTCCTGCCAGGCGCACTTGTAGAGGCTCTCGCTGTCGACCAGCAGCCCATCGACATCGCAGACCACCGCGGCGATCGCGCGTCCGGCGAAGTGGAAGCGGGTCGGCAGCGGACGCATGCTCCCTCCAAAAAACGATCCCCCGGCCGGAACCGGGGGATCGATCGAGCGTGTCGCGTACTCCCAACGGGATTCGAACCCGTGTCGCCAGCGTGAAAAGCTGGTGTCCTAGGCCTCTAGACGATGGGAGCCTGGATCAGCGTATCGGTGGCCTCGCGCGGCGGACTATTGCGACGGAGTGGGCGCATGCAAGTCGAGATTGGCCCAGGCCTGCGCAGCACCCAGGGCGACTCAAAGCTCGCCCCGGGAGCGCCGATCCCCAGGTCGGCATGCCT
>CAZTGE010000131.1:0-11907 GCA_964612995.1 uncultured candidatus Brocadiaceae bacterium
CCCATGCCTGAATCTGCAGGCAGATTCAGGCGAACCACGACAAAGCCAGGGGGGGTAGGTCAGGGCCGCTCGAAGCCCGGGATGACGGGGTCACAACATCGGTCCATCGTATGATGGACCCATGTTGCGACCCCCTGTTTCCATGCCGAGCTGGTGCTCGGCGCTCCCAGGGGCCGAGCTTTGAGCGGCCCTGGGGGTAGGTCCTCACACAGTGAGGGCCGTAGGGGCGAAGCCCCTGAGTAGTTACCAATCAACAATCGCTTGGCACCGCCGAACCGGGTCTTTATACGGTAGTGACCGAGTCTCGCGTCCTCCACGACCCCCGCGCTTCCGGCCGAAGGCCAAACGGAGAGCCACGCATGCGCACCTTGCTGTTGAGCCTGATCACCCTCGCCGCCGCCAGCGCCGCTGACTTCGTCCCGGTGCCGGTCTTCCAGTACCGCGTCGACACCAATTTCGGCGACCACGCCTATCTCTGGGTGCCCGCCGACTGCGCCGACCTCGCGGGAATCCTGCTCTGCGGCATGACCGACGCCGAGTTCAGCCTCGTGCGCCACCCGGACATCCGCGAGGCCTGTGCGCGCCAGGCGCTCGGCATCGTGTGGTTCAACGGCGGCATCGGCAGCTTCCACGACGATAGCAGCGCACTGTCAACCGCGGTCGCCGAAGACAAGCGCCAGAATGTCGACCACGCGCTCGCCAGCCTCGCCGCGGTCTCCGGCTACGCCGAGGTGGAACACGCGCCGTGGATCGCCTTCGGCCACTCGACCGGAGCCCTGGGTGCGCGCAATCTCGCCTACTGGCGCCCGGAACGGACCATCGCCGTATGGTATTTCAAGGCCGGCGACCTGCTGCGCAGCCCCGGCGCCGGCTGGGAGGCCACCGTGCCGGGCGATGAGACCGCCGTCGCCGACCGCCTCCATGGCATCCCCGTGCTCGGGATCACCGGCGAGTACGAGGAGTTCGGTCCGGATGGAGCCAAACCCGAAAGCAAAGGCGCGCCCTGGACCGCGGCGACGCTCGGCCTGCGCGAAGAGCTGCGCACGTTGCGCGCCAACGGCTCGCCCGCTGCTCAGGTGGTCGACCCGGGCGCGGGCCACCACACCCTGAGCGAAGGCGTGGTCGGCGTGCTCGCCGCGGCGATCGACGCCTATGTCCCTCTGCGGGTACCGGCCGACACCCATGCCGACACGGGGCCGGTCAATCTGCTCGCCGTCGATACCGGGACCGGTTATCTCAGCGACAGCGACTATGAGCTCACGGCGGCCGAACGCTCGGCTACGGCCACAGTCGCCAGCTATGTCCATCAGCCAGACGACCCGGAGGACCCCGCGTACACCGAACCCTTCTGGCACCCGACGCTGACGCTGGCCGAAGCGATCGACGACCTGCACTACGGACCGGGCCACGAGGGCCGGTTGTTCGACGCCGCGCATCATGGGGTTGATTTCGTCGTCGGCGAGCGTCCGTATTCCATCAAGGACCCGATCCATGCCTTCCAGACGGTGAGCAGCGCCTGCTATGGCACGGGCGACGCGGCCGATGGCAGCGAGATCGAGCTCGAGGCCGCGTATCGCGCAACCGAGCCGCAGGACTTCAATGACACCCCGCCGACCGGCTGGAGCGTGAGTGGCCTGCCCATCACCTGGCGCACAAATCGTTTCGGCGCCTGGCAGATCGATCAGAGCGCTGGCTACGACAGCCAGAGCCAGAGCCGCACGGTGATGCTCAGCCCGCGTCGCGATGGCTGGGGCCTGGGCTGGCACGCCCTGTCGGATGAGACCCGTAAATTCCAGGGGGTGGCGCCGGCTGGAACGAGCGCCGGAACGACCTACCGCCACAGCGAACGCACGCTGCTGATTGGCGCTCCGAGCTTCACCGACGCATCGACGCAGACCTGCACCGACTTCGCCCAACCGGCCGACCGCTCCGCCTGCGCCGGGCCCGAGGCCATGACCAGCACCTGGGATTCGGGCCTGCCACCGGTGCACTTCGTCGCCTACGGCCCGGCCCAGATCCGGCGCGACGCGAACGGCGACGAATTCCTCCACCTGACCGAGGTGCCGCGCGGCGCCCGCTTCCCCGTCGAGGTGGCGGTGGTCAGCTATCAATGGGGCAGCCTCGGGACAACCGCACCCGCTGCCGAAACACGCACGTTCGAACTCCACGCCCGGAAGATCAGCTGTGTGGTCAGCCAGGCCGGCGCGCCGATCGAGACCGGCCTGCGCGCATGGCAAGAGGAACACCTGCGCTACGACGACAGCGACTGCGAACACCGCGTCGCGCCGTTGACCATCGACGAGGATGTCGCGCTCGAGTTCAGTCGCCTCGATACCAACGGCTGAGTCCGATCGCAACGACTCGGGCCGGCCTCAGGGCATCTGGAACAAACCGGGGATGTCGGCGGTCTTCTCCGTCGACTGCGCGATAATGCCGACATACGTGGCGAATAGCAAGCCTGCCTTGCCGAGGCGGATCCGGACCCGAGAAAAAACCCGGGCCGCAAGCGCGGCCCGGGTGATGATGCGTCGCCGATAAGCCGGGTTCTGTCGGGGACGGCCATTTCTCTGGGCCCGGCCGTTGCCGACCGGGCTCGTGCGCCCCGTCGCGGGTCGATGGTGCGGGCAGCACCTCGCCGCAGTCGGGCTTGCTCCGGGTGGGGTTTACACTGCCGGGCGCCTCGCGGCCCCCGCGGTGGGCTCTTACCCCGCCTTTTCACCCTTACCCGGCGGATGGACCGCCGGGCGGTATGTTTTCTGTTGCACTTTCCCTGCCCGATCATCACGGACGGCTGGATTTACCAGTCACCCTGCCCTGCGGAGCCCGGACTTTCCTCCCCCGTCGACGCACGCAGGCGCCGCCGGAAGCGACCGTCTGGCGACCCTGGAAGGCTAAGGCCGCTCCGTCGGCGGCCAAGCGCAGGCTTGCCGGCGGCGCCCCCGCCGCGTCGAATGCGCCCATGACGCCCCCGCCCGGCATCCTGCTCGGCATCGACTTCGGCCACCGGCATCTCGGCGTGGCGCTCAGCGACGAGCTGGGCTTCAGCACCGAGCCGGTCGGCTTCATCGCCCGGCAGAGCGATGCCCAGGCAGCAACGGTGGTGGCCCAGCTCGCAGTGCACCACCGCGCGGTGGCGATCGTGCTCGGCCTGCCGCTGAACGCCGACGGCAGCGAGGGCAAGGCGGTGCGGCTGGTCCGAGCCTTCGGCCGCCTGCTCGCACAGCACACCGATCTGCCGCTGTTCTACGCCGATGAGCGCTACACCAGCGAGGAGGCACACGAGGCCCTGCGCGCCGCCGGCGAGAAAGACCCCCCGCCAGGCCGGGTCGACGCCAAGGCAGCGGCGATCATCCTGCGACGGCATCTCGATGCCGAGGACCACCACGGCGACACGGCCGCCCAGGCGCACCCCCGCTGACCGCTCGCGAAACAACTGCAAGACGACAGAGGAGCGGGGGGCGGAGCCGGCATCGCGAAGCGATAGCAGGCCCCGGTGGGGCCTGCGGCCGGCGGAGCGCGACAAGCGACAGCGAGGAAGCTGGGGCGCGGCGAAGCCGCGAGGGGGCAGCGCCCCTCTGATGACTAGCGGGGCGCTGCCCCAGCCCGCAAGGGGCATTATGCGGGTCATCGCCCCGCCAGACTCTCACATCGAGGGGCAAGCCCCTCGGACCCCGAGTCCTTGACGGCATGGAACTCGCGATCTGGCAGCCATCTGCAGAACTTGACCTGCCAGGACGAGTTCCACGCCATCAAGGACTCTAGACGAGCCGGAAGTCCTCGCCGAGGTAGGCACGGCGCACTTCGGGGTTCTCGACGATCTGAGCGGGCGTACCGCTGGCGATGATGCTGCCGGCCTCCATCACGTAGAGGCGATCGACCATCGCCAGGATCGCCTCGGCGTTGTGGTCGGTGATCAACACGCTGATGCCGCGCTGCTTGAGTTCAGCGCTGATCTGTCGGATACCGGAGCGGCTCTTCGGGTCGACGCCGGCGAAAGGCTCGTCGAAGAACATCAGCTTCGGATCGGTGACCAGAGCCCGGGTGATCTCCAGCCGCCGCTTCTCGCCGCCGGAGAGGCTCCCCGCCCGGCTCCCGCGCAGATGCGTCAGCTGCAACTGCTCGAGCAGGCGTTCGCAGACCTGCTTGCGCTCGCGCCGCGGGTAATGCTCCTCGACCACCATCTTGATGTTGTCGGCAACCGAGAGGCTGGCGAAGATGGTCGGTTCCTGGGCGAGATAGCCCATGCCCAGCCGCGCGCGGCGGTACATCGGCATGTGGGTCACATCGCTGTCGCAGAAGACGATGCTGCCAGACTCTGGGCGTAGCAGACCGACGACCATGCGGAAGGTGGTGGTCTTGCCCGCACCGTTGGCCCCGAGCAGACCGACGACCTCCCCCGCCGCGACCTCGAGCTCGACACCGTTGACCACCTGGCGCCGTCCGAAGCGCTTCGACAGACTTCGTACGCGGAACAGACTCATTGTGGAAAAACCGGCTGAAACAGACGTGCAACGGGATCAAGCAGAGATGAAGGACAACCCACGGGCAACATGAAGAACGCTATCATGCTGCCATAAATGGCTTTGCATGGATGCTGTGGAGTACCGCTGTTTCCACAGCCTCGGGTTCGACGCATTCGCGGAACGGCCGCGCCTGATGCATCAATGTGGAAAACCTGCGGGAAACGCGGACTTGTCCTCGAACGCGACCCGCCTAGCGACGCCATCAATGGACGACCTTGATCCGGCTGAGCGGGAGGACCACCCACAGCACCTCACCGCGGAGATTGAGCTCCGGGACCCAGCCCCAATTGCGCCCATCCCACGACAACGGGCTGTTGTCGCCAAGCAGCAGGTAGCCGTTGTCGGGCGCGCGCAAGGCACGCTCCGGGCTGTCGCCCAGGGGCTCGAGCCAGTCGAGATGACGCCGGTTGGGCCGGCCGCCGCTGGCGGGGTCGTGACGCTCGAGCTCGGCGAGCAGATGGGCGCGCAGCTCGGGATCAGACAGCTGTGTGACCATCTGCCGACGCAGATGCAACAGCTCGTGCAGCAAGGCCTCCTCACCTGTCCGCAGAGCCATCATCCATTCGTCGGTCTGATCGGCCAGGAAGCCGTTGCGGCAGTAGTGGACGTCGCGATCGAGCACGCATTCGCGCAGGCGCACGGTGCCGGTGCCGGCGAGCAGGACCTCGCTACGGCTGATCCTGGGATCACGATTCTCGATTCTGACCGGCTCCACCGGCCCGAAGCGCTCGCCGTCGCGGTAGACCAGGGCCCGGCCGTCGAGGTTGGCCAGGCCCCAGCTGTGACCGCGGACGGTGTCGTCGCCGGCGGCGACCTGTTTGCCGTCGATGCTCAGGGACCACCCGTCCTCGGCCAGACGCAGGCGCAGCTCCTGCGCCGTGGCGTAGTGCCCTTCGCGCGCACGCTCACGCAGAACCAGCTCCAGGCTGCCGTCCATCTCCGTCGGCAGCACGGTACAGCGGATGTCGCCGACATATTCGTCCATGCTGTCGTTGAGGTACTTGCCGTGGCTCTGCGCATCGAGATCGGCGGTGGTCAGACGCCACAAATGCCAATCCTCGAGCCGCCAGATGTTGCCACGAGCGCCCTCGATGGTGAATTCGGGCTCGATCATCGAGGCCTCGACCACCTGGCTGCGGCGTAGCAGCTCGGCCTGGGCCGCGGCCATCCGGCCCCGATCCTCGGCGGCGCGGCTACGCCGGACCAGGGTGTTGGTACGCGCGGAGCGCCGGAGCACGCGGACCTCGCCACGCTTGACGTAGAGGTTGCGCAGCGGCTGGAGCAGGGCGATGGCGCTGCCGTCGTCGGCGAAATCGAGCTCGAGATGGCCGGCATCAGCGATCGTGACCCGCGCGGCGCCATCGCTGTACCAGGGTTTGTAGCCCGGTTGCGCCCCGTGGCGGTAGATCTCCTGCCACAGCGCGGACTGCACCGTCGGAGGCTTCTGGGCCACATCCCACCCCTCGCCGTCATGGACGAAGATGTCGCCGTGGGCGATGTGGAACTCGTCTTCGGGCAGGACCACGCAGCGCTTGACGAAGTTGCGGTGCAACCGGGGGTTGAAGGGGAAGCCGCCTTCGGGCCCGGCACGCCCGCCCCAGGCGCGTACCGGTTGCCCGTGACCGGGAACCTCGGGCCAGGGGAACTGGAACACGGTGACGTCGTAGCGATCGGGACCGGTGAAGCGGAACAGCAGCTTGTCGACCACCACGTGATCGGCGGCGGTGAAGGAGGGATCGCCGAAGAGCATCGGCTCCATCGACGCGCTGGGGATGCGATAGGCCTCGAGGGCGAAATGGCGGATGGCCATCGCCACGATGAAGGCGAAGATCCAGTTCTCGCAGAAGGTGTTGATCCTGTGCCGCCAGTGCGGCTCGTGGCGCGCTTCCCAGCTCGTCGGCTCGGTCTCTGGCGCCGGTTCTGCGTCTGTGCCCGTTGGCTTGGCGTTCATCGCCGCAAGCGTGGGGCGCAGCCGTTGAGAGGCAAGTCGCGGCCGCCGGGGGCGGGCGCGTCCGCGACGCGCACCGGGCCACCGGGCGCCGCTTGCCCTTGCCCCGTCCGGCACCGCCGGTACGCCTAGGTGCGCCGCGGCAGGAAGCATCAGCTGCGCGCAAGGAGAGCCTCCATGGAGTTCATCGAACAGCTCAAGAACCTCGGCGTGGTGGCGGTGATCCGCGCCAGCGGCGTCGATCACGCGACGGAGATCTGCCGCGCCCTCGCCGCCGGTGGCGTACGCGGGCTCGAGCTGACCTATTCGACGCCCGACTGCTGTGAAGCGATCAAGCGGATGGTCGACGAGATGGGCGAGAGTTCGGTCATCGGCGTGGGCACGGTGCGCACCGTCGAGCAGCTCGAAGCCGCCCAGGCCGCCGGGGCCAGCTTCGCCGTCTCGCCGCACTTCGACCCCGACATCGCCACCGCCGCGCTCGAGCTCAAGATCCCGATGCTGCCGGGTGCGATCACCCCGACCGAGGTGGTCCAGGTCTGGCAGAGCGGCGCCGCCGGGGTCAAGATCTTCCCCGGCAGCCTGGTCGGCCCGAGCTACCTCAAGGCGCTGCGCGGCCCCCTGCCCGACATCCCGCTGATGCCCACCGGCGGGGTCTCGGTCGAGAACATGGCCGAGTGGTTCGCTGCCGGCGCCGTGGCCGTTGGCATGGGTGGCAACCTCGCCAAGGGCTCGGCCGCCGACATCGAAGCCACGGCCCGGGCCGTGACCGAGGAACTGGCGCGCATCCGCGCCGGCTGAGCGATGAGCGACGTCGCCGCGCAGCTGCGCGCCCGGGTGCGCCCCGACATCTGCGCCATGCGCGGCTACGTGCCCGGCGAGCAGCGCAACCGGGCCGTGAAACTCAATACCAACGAGAGCCCCTGGGGGCCGGCCCCGGGGGTCCATCGCGCCCTGGCCGAGCTCGGCTCCGATGCCTTGCGCCAGTATCCGGACCCGGCCTGCACCGCCCTGCGCGCAGCGGCGGCGCAACGCTACGCCGTGAGCCCCGAGTCGATCCTGGTCGGCAACGGCAGCGACGATTGCCTGACCATCATCTACCGCAGCCTGCTGTGTCCGGGCGACCGCGTGGCGGTTCCGCACCCGACCTACGGCCTCTACGACCAGCTCGCTGCGATCCAGGGGGCCGAGCTGATCCATCTGCCCTGGGCCAAGGGCTGGGCCCTGCCCGATCTCGCCGCCACCGGGGCACGGCTGGTATTGCTGGCCAATCCCAACAACCCATCGGGCACCATGGTCCCGCGCGAAGACCTGTGCGCGCTGGCCCGCTCGCTCGACGGGATCCTGGTGGTCGACGAGGCCTACGTCGACTTCGCCGACGAGCCGTCGGGCATGCTGCCCTTGCTCGCCGAGCTGCCCAACCTGATCGTGCTGCGTACCTTCTCCAAAAGCTTCGGCCTCGCCGCCGCCCGCCTCGGGCTGCTGTTCGCACACCCGGCGCTGACAACGGAATTCGCCAAGGTCAAGGACAGCTACAACGTCGGCATCGCGCCCCAGGCGATGGGGCTGGCCGCGCTCGCGGATCCCGCGCACCACGCGGCGACTGTATCCCGGATCCGCGAGGGCCGCATCGAACTGGAACACTTCTGCGCCGGACGCGGCTGGGCGCTGCCGCCGACCCAGGCCAACTTCGTGCTCTGCCGTGTCGGCGCGCAGGCGGGCGCGATCATGCGCGCGTTGCGCGAGCGCGACCTCCTGGTGCGCTGGTTCGACGCCCCCGAACTGCGGGAGTATCTGCGCATCAGCGTGGGCACACCGGACCAACAGGCGGCGCTGTTCGCCGCCATCGCGGACTGCGCACCATGAACGCAGGAGCCGCGCGGTCCGCCAGCGCGGGACCGCTGGTGGTGTTGGGGTCGACCGGCAGCATCGGCCGCAACGCGCTGGCCGTCGCCGCCGAGCTGGGCATTCCCGTCCACGCCATCAGCGCCCATTCCTCGCACGGATTGCTGGCCGAACAGGCCCGGATCCACCGACCGCAGCGGGTGGTGATCGGCGACGCCGGACGCGCAGCGGCGCTGCGCAGCGCCCTCGGTGATCTGGCGGTGGAGGTCTGCGTCGGCGATCAGGCCCTGCGCGACATCGCCGCCGACCCGGCAGCGCCGATGGTGCTCACGGCCATCGTCGGCGGCGCGGGTCTGCCGGCGACCATGGCGGCGGTCGAAGCCGGCAAGCGCGTGTGCATCGCCAACAAGGAACCGCTGGTGATGGCCGGCGCGCTGATCACCAGCGCCGCGCGCTCCAGCGGCGCCGAGTTGTTGCCGGTGGACAGCGAACACTCGGCGATCTTCCAGTGCCTCGACGGGCACACCACCGCCGAGGTCGATCGCCTGATCCTGACCGGCTCCGGCGGGCCATTCCGCACCCGCAGCGATCTGAGCACCGTGCACGCGCGCGAAGCGCTCGACCACCCGACCTGGAGCATGGGGCCGAAGATCACCATCGACTCGGCCAGCCTGGCCAACAAGGCGCTCGAGGTGATCGAGGCCCGGTGGCTGTTCGACCTGCCGCTCGAACAGATCGAGGTGCTGATCCATCCCCAGTCGATCGTGCATTCGCTGGTCGCCTTCCGCGATGGCTCGGTGATGGCCCAGCTGGGTTTGCCGGACATGCGGGTGCCGATCCAATACGCCATGACCTGGCCCGAACATCGCACCGGGCCGGTCGCCGCGCCCGATCTGATCAGCGCCGGGCCGCTGACCTTCGAACCGCCCGATCGCGATCGCTTCCCCCTGCTCGATCTCGGCTACGCTGCGGCCCGAGAGGGCGGCGTAGCGCCGGTGGTCTTCAACGCCGCCAACGAGGTCGCGGTCCAGGCCTTCCTCGATGGGCGCATCGCCTTCACCGCCATCCCCGAGGTGATCGCGCAGGCCCTCGCGCGCGCACCACGCGTCGTCGACCCGGATCTCGACGCAGTGCTCGCGGCCGACGCCGCCACCCGCGACGGCTGCGAGCTGCCGGTATGAGTCGCCTCCGGATCCTGGTCGTCGGCAAGCGCACGACCCTCGAACGCTGGGACGAACGTTGCCTCGAGCACCTCGAGGACATCGGGATCATGGACCGCTCGCACCTCGAGGCCGAGCACGCACAACACCACCGCAGCCTGGCCCGGGTCCACGAGCAGCTCGCAGCCTGCCAGGTCCACGAGCGCCAGATCGACGTGCTCACCCACGCCGACGCGCGTCAGGCCGACATCATCGTCACCGTCGGCGGCGACGGCACCGTCCTCGCGACCCATACCCACCTCAGCGATACCCCGATCATCGCGGTCAACTCAGATCCCAACCGCAGCGTCGGCCACTACACCCGCTGCCGACCCGACGGCGTCTACGACCTGGTCCAGGCCTGGATCGGCGGGCACGCCCGAGAGGAGCTGTGCCATCGCCTGCTGCTCGAGATCATCGACGTGCGCACCGGACAACGGCTCAACGGCCGCGGCGACAACGTGCTCAACGACTGCCTGTTCACCAACGAGAATCCCGCGGCGATGACCCGCTACATCCTCAGCACGGCTGCGGGGCGCGAGACCCAGTGGTCCTCGGGCGTGTGGATCAGCACCGCGGCCGGCTCCACCGGCGCCATCGCCTCGGCCGGAGCCCTGCCGGTGGAACCCGGCACCCCGGCCCTGCTGTACCTGGTGCGCGAACCCTTCTTCGGCCGCGGTGGCTTCGACGATCTCACCGGGCGCCAACTGCCACCAACAGGCCTCGAGCTCACGCCCACCATTCCCGGGCTGAGCTGCTACATCGACGGCGCCCACCTGCGACGGCGAATCAAGCCCGGCACCTGCGTGCGGTTCTCCGCCGACGCGCCGCCGCTGCGACTGCTCACGCCAGCCTGAGCCGCCGGGACAGACCGGGTCGCCTCCCACAGCGCTGCGGATGACGCACGCGATCTCGCCGCGCTACTGAGAGGATCAGGGGCTACGGCCGGGGGCGCGTGAGCAGACACGCTCGACATGCGGCAGTCGCGATTCATTCGCGAACGCGCGGCAAGCGCAAGGCGAACTCGCTGCCCCCGGCACCGCTGGCGACCAGCTCGAGGTCGCCACCCATCAGCCGCGCCAACCGGCGGGCGACGTGGAGGCCGAAACCGTGGCTGACCTGGCTGCCGCCGATGCGACGGATCGGCTCGAACAGGGTATCGTGCTGGTGCTGCGGCACGCCGGGGCCGCTGTCGCGCACGGCGATGACCAGACTCTGCGCACGGTCGCTGAGGTGGACGCTGACCTGGCCGCGACGGGTGAAGGCGAGCGCGTTGTCGACCAGTTGGTCGACGATCTGCAGCAAGCGCCGCGGATCGGTGTGCAGCGCCTTGCCCGCGCCACGCCCCGCGGAGCAATCGAAGGCCAGACCCTTGGCCTCGGCCCGCTTCTGCCAGACGGGGATCCGGGCGTCGAGCAGTGAAACCGGGTCGACCTCTTCGTGCGCGAGGGTCAGGTTGCCGGCCTCGATCCGGGCGTAGTCCGCCAGACGCTCGATCAGCTGGCGCAGCTGCTGTGAGGATTCGTGGATCCGTCTGAGCCCTTCGCCGACCTCCGACTCCGCCGGATGATCGAGCATCAACAGCTCGCAGAAACCGATGACCGCCGTCAGCGGGGTGCGCAATTCGTGGCTGGTGACACCGAGGAAGGCGGCTTGGGCCCGCCCCGCAGCTTCGGCGACGCTGCGTGCATCGATCTCGGCCTGGAGCCGCCGCGCCAGATCCTCTTCGACGTCGCGGGGCCGCAGCAACCAGATGGTGCCCGCCTCGCCGGCATGACACGAAACGGCGAGCGGTCGCCCATCGAGTCGGATCGCCATCGACTGGCCGGGTTCGAGTGAGAGCGCCTCTTCGGCGCCATCGCTCTGCAGGGCCCAGGGCGTGCCCGGCTGACAACGATCGCCCAGGCGTTCGTCTGCCGGACGATTGCGTGCGCCGACCGTGCCGTCCGCGTCCACGACCACCAGGCCATAGCCGAGTTCATCCACTATGCCGGCTTCGATGCGCTCGGGAGCCAGGTCCATGAGAAGAGGTTAGTCGAGAGCCGACGGGCTGTCCAGCGCCGGCCGTCCTGCGTAGGCAGGGCGACTCAAAGCTCGCAAATGAGGGCCTTGCCTCGCCTCCACCTGCGTCACCATGGCCCAAGCACCAAAGAGAGCCGGGCGGTTTGACGCAGGTGGAGGCGACGCAAGGCATGGCGCAGGCTCCGCCCGCAGCCCAAGGGCTCATCATAGCGGTCGCAGCCTGCGCCGCTCTTTGTTCGCGGGGGCTCTTCTCCCTGCTGCGCAGGGCCGCCCCCGCTACGCCCCCAATTCCATTGTTCAGGAAAAGTGTGCATGGTCGTAACTACTCAGGGGCTTCGCCCCTACGGCCCTCACTGTGTGAGGACCTACCCCC
>CAZTGE010000132.1:0-11883 GCA_964612995.1 uncultured candidatus Brocadiaceae bacterium
GAACAAGGCGGTGAACTGGACGCCGCTTCGCGGCGCCAGTTACCTTGAACGTTGGCCTGAGTTTTGCTGTTGCTTCGCAACGCGGCTCGTGGTCCGCCGTTTGTTGACTGTCTGGCAGCGGGGCTTGTGCTTGTGCTGCTTGGGGTGGGTCGGGCGTTGGCTCAGCCGGCTGGCGTGCCGGCGAGCCGTGGCTGTTCCCAGATTCCCCGGCCAGGCAGAAGCTCCTGCAGGGTGCGGACCTGATAGGGTTCGCGCCGTTGGCTGCGGATGGCGCCCAGCAGCGCGCTGGCGCTGGCCAGGGTGGTGAAGCAGGGGGTGCCGGTCTGGGCGCAGGCCGAACGGATCCGGCCTTCGTCGGTGCGTCCGCCGCGGTTGTCGGGGGTGTTGATGACGAAGGCCAGCTGCTCGAGGTGATCGAGCAGGGTCTCGCCACCTTGCTGGACCTTGTTGAGGATGGTTACCGGGATGCCGTTCTTCGCCAGCACCTCGCCGGTGCCGCGGGTCGAGAGGATGGTGTAGCCGAGTTCGGCCACCTCCCAGGCCAGGGGGATCACCAGTCGTTTATCGTTGTCGCGTACGCTGATGAACACCTCGCCGGTTTCCGGCAGTTCGTTGCCGGCGCCGAGCTGGGCCTTGAAGAAGGCCTCGCCGAAGCTGGGCGCGTTGCCCATGACCTCGCCGGTGGAGCGCATCTCCGGGCCGAGGATGGTGTCGACGCCGGGGAACTTGTTGAACGGCAGCACCACCTCCTTGACGGAGAAGTGGGGCGGCACCGGATCCTGGGTCAGGCCGAGCTGATCGAGGGTCGCCCCCGTCTGGACCAGCGCGGCGACCTTGGCCAGCGGCAGGCCGGTGGCCTTGCTGATGAAAGGCACGGTGCGCGAGGCGCGGGGGTTGACCTCGATCAGGTAGACCTGCTCGTGGCGCACGGCGAACTGGATGTTCATCAGCCCGCGGACGTTGAGGTCGCGCGCCAGCGCCTCGGTCACCTCGCGCATGCGGTCGATCAGACGTTGTGAAAGTGAATAGCAGGGGATGACGCAGGCCGAGTCGCCGGAGTGGATGCCCGCCTCCTCGATGTGTTCGAGGATGCCGCCGATGAGTACCCGCTCGCCATCGCAGATGGCGTCGACGTCGACCTCGGTCGCGTTTTCGAGGAATTTGTCGATCAGGATCGGCGAGTCGGGCGAGGCTTCGACCGCGTGGGTGATGTAGTGTTCGAGGTCCTTCTGGGTGAAGACGACCTCCATCGCACGGCCACCGAGCACGTGGCTGGGGCGGACCACCACCGGGTAGCCGACTTGCGCCGCCACCGTCACCGCCTCGACGATGTTGCGTGCGATGCCATTGGCCGGCTGCAGCAGCTCGAGCTGTTCGAGCGTGTTCTTGAAGCGCTCGCGGTCGCCGGCGCGGTTGATCGAATCGGGCGTGGTGCCGATGATCGGAACCCCGGCCGCCTCCAGGCCCAGTGCGAGATTGAGCGGGGTCTGGCCACCGAACTGCACGATCACGCCGTGGGGCTTCATGCGGTGGTTGATCTCAAGCACGTCCTCGGTGGTCAGCGGCTCGAAGAACAGGTGGTCGGAGGTGTCGTAGTCGGTGGAGACCGTCTCGGGATTCGAGTTGACCATGATGGTCTCGAAGCCGGCCTCGCGCAGGGCGAATGCGGCATGGCAGCAGCAGCAGTCGAATTCGATGCCCTGGCCGATGCGGTTGGGGCCGCCGCCGAGGATCATGATCTTCTTGCGCTCGCTGACCCGCGCCTCGCATTCGTCTTCATAGGATGAGTAGTAATAGGGCGTGACAGCTTCGAACTCAGCGGCGCAGGTGTCGACCAGCTTGTAGACCGGGTGGATGTCCAGATCCCAGCGCCGGGCACGCACCACCTCCTCGGTGGTCGCGAACAACACCGCGAGTTGGCGGTCGGAAAAGCCTTCGCGCTTGGCCTCGCGCAGCTCCTCGCGGCTGAGGTCGGCGATCTGGCGCCCACGCAGCGCCGCCTCGGTCTCGACCAGGCGCCGTAGGTGGTAGAGGAACCATGGGTCGACGCCGGTGGCCTCGTGGATGGTCGCGTCGTCGATCCCGGCCTGCATCGCGTGACGCAGGGTGTAGAGGCGGTCGCGCTTGGGCACCCGCAGCTGCTCGAGCAGGTCTGCGCGTGCGGCCGGATCGCCGATGTCGTCGGGGTCCTGCGGGCCGAGGCCGTTCTTGCCGTTCTCCATGCCGCGCAGCGCCTTCTGCAGGCTCTCGCGGAAAGTGCGGCCGATGGCCATGACCTCGCCGACCGACTTCATCTGATAGCCGAGCACGTCGTCGGCCTCGGGGAACTTCTCGAAGGCGAAGCGCGGGACCTTGGTGACGACGTAGTCGATGGTCGGCTCGAACGAGGCCGGGGTCTGCTTGGTGATGTCGTTGAGCAGCTCGTCGAGATGGTAGCCGACCGCGAGCTTGGCCGCGAATTTGGCGATCGGGAAGCCGGTGGCCTTGGAGGCGAGGGCCGATGACCGCGACACGCGCGGGTTCATCTCGATGACCACCAGCCGGCCGGTCTGGGGGTCGGTGGCGAACTGGATGTTCGAGCCGCCGGTCTCGACGCCGACGGCGCGGATGCAGGCGATGGCCGCGTCGCGCATGCGCTGGTATTCGCGATCGGTCAGGGTCTGGGCCGGCGCCACGGTCACCGAGTCGCCGGTGTGCACGCCCATCGGGTCGAGGTTCTCGATCGAGCAGATGATCACCACGTTGTCCATGGCGTCGCGCATGACCTCGAGCTCGTACTCCTTCCAGCCGAGCAGGCTCTCCTCGATCGAGATCTCATGGATCCGGGACATGCTCAGCCCGCGCTTGGCGGTGAACGCGAATTGCTCCTCGGTCTCGCAGAAGCCGCCGCCGGTCCCGCCCATGGTGAACGACGGACGGATCATGCATGGCAGGCCGATGCGCTCCTTGATCGCCAGGGCCTCCTCCCAGCTGCGGGCCTTCTCGGCGCGGGCGACCTCGAGCCCGATCCCGGTCATGGTCTGGGCGAATTCCTCGCGTTCCTCGGCCCGATTGATGACGTCGGCCCGGGCGCCGATCATCTCGACACCGTAACGCTCGAGCGTGCCGTTCTCCGACAGGGCCATGGCGGTGTTGAGGCCGGTCTGGCCGCCGAGGGTCGGCAGGATCGCGTCGGGGCGTTCCTTGTCGATGATCCTGGCCACCGCTTCCGGGGTGATCGGCTCGACGTAGGTGGCGTCTGCCATCTCCGGATCGGTCATGATGGTGGCGGGGTTGGAGTTGACCAGAATGACGCGGAAGCCCTCTTCGCGCAGGGCCTTGCAGGCCTGGGTCCCGGAGTAGTCGAACTCACAGGCCTGACCGATGACGATGGGGCCGGAACCGATGATCAGAATCGACTCGATATCCGTACGTTTGGGCATCCGCGGGTCTCCAGGAGCTGGGTGCGGGGCAAATTGGCGGAACCGTAGGTCTCGACGGGGAATGGCAACCTGCAAAGCGGCCGGGCGACCGCCGCGCGCGCTGTCTGCCGCCGGTCATCCAGCGGACCATAGCTCGCCTTGACAACGGCGCAGGCTGACCAGCTCGCCGCCCTCGCCCAGGACCACATGGTCGACCAGCGGGATGCCGATCAACCGTCCGGCGGCGAGCAGGCTGCGGGTCACCGCCACGTCGGCGCGCGAGATCCCCGGATCGCCGGTGGGATGGTTGTGCACTGCGATCGTGCTGCTGGCATTGGCGCGCAGCGCGATGCGGTAGAAGGTCCGGGCCGCGGCGTCGGTGCCGTCGACGTCACCCTTGCTGACCATGCGCGGTTCGCCGACCAGCCGGCTGCGCGTGTCCAGCGGCAGGCACCAGAACTGCTCGTGGTCCAGCGGTACCAGGTCGTGACGCATGAGTTCGGCCACCTGTTCGGGCGTACGCAAGACCGGGCGCACCGCGCGCCGGGCCGCGGCGATGCGTCGGCCGAGCTCGAAGGCGGCCGCGATCTCGGTCGCTTTGGCCGGGCCCAGCCCATGCTGACGTGCCAGTTCGGCCACATCGCGATCGGCCAGACCGAGCAGCCCGTCGTGGTCGTGCAACAGGCGCTCGGCCATCGCGAGCACGCCCTCGCTGCCGCCGGTGCGCAGCAGCACCGCCAGCAGCTCGGCGTCGGCGAGGCGCTCGATGCCGTACCAGCGCGCGCGCTCCCGCGGGCGGAGGTGGTCGGGTAGCGAACGCAGGCGTGGAGACGGCGCCTCGGGCTCGCTCAGCAGCGTGCGATAGCCCGTACGTGCGTCGGGGTCCCAGCCCGTTGGCGTGATCTCGCCGGCCTGTTCGAGCAGGCGGTGCAGCTCATCGGCGCGGTAGCGGGGCAGCCCCGCCGCGAGCAGCTGTGCGACGCAGGGGTCGTCGCATTCCACGGCCCGGGTCAGATCGCGGCGCAGGCCGCTGTCGATGCTCAGGCGGGCGGCCAGGCGCAGCATCACAGCTCCGGTTCGAAGTACTTGAGCAGGGCGAGACAGATCAGCAGCGCGATCAGCAGGACGAACAGCAACAGGATCCGGGTGCGGCGCCCGTCGGCGACGGTCAGGGGCGCGAGATGGCGCTCGAGTTCGGCGTGGAGTCCGGCGGCGCGTTGCCGCGACGCGGCGCAGGTCTCGGCTGCGGCTGCGACGTCGGCACCTCGCATCTGTGACTCGGCGTGCTCGGCTTCTGCCGCGGCCTGTTCGGCCAGCCCGGTTGCGGTGCGGCGCAAGGCGGCCGGATCGTCGGATCCGGCCTGGCGCAGCACCGCGTCGTCGAGCTGTTCGAGGGCGTGGGCCTCGGCGCTGAGCGAACTGGCGAAATGGAGCGCCTGCCTGGCGGCGGTGCAGGCCGCCGCGCGTTGCTCGCTCAGCGCGGCGCGTTCGCGCGCCGCGCGACTGCTGCCGGGGTCCTGTGGCGGTGGCGGCGTCGGCTCGAAGCGGGGCCCCTCCGGCAGGTCCCGCGGCAGGCGCAGCCGGCGGACGATGTACCCGCCGGCGATCACCAGCATACCGAAGGTGAACAGGGCGCAGATGATGGCGATGAGCACCGCCAGCGGATCGGACATGATCGGACTATAGACGCGCTTGGCGCGCTGCCAAACACCCTGGCGTGGGTGGGGGCTTGCCTTCCGCCGGCCAGCGGCAAGGTGCCAGCTCACTGCCGGCACCCGGTCCGGCAGGGCCAGGAGAGACCGACCATGAGCAGCCCGACCGCCCCTGTCACCCCCGCCGACGGCGAGAAGATCCGCATGGAGCAGGGGGCGCTCCACGTCCCCGATCGCCCCGTGATCTGCTTCATCGAAGGCGACGGCACCGGGCCTGACATCTGGACCGCCGCGCAACGCGTGCTCGACGCCTCGGTGGCTACCGCCTACGGCGACAAGCGCTCCATCGCCTGGATGGAGATCTTCGCCGGTGAGAAGAGCTGGAACATGCACGATCAGGATCCGGCCGGCTGGCTGCCGCCGGAGACGCTGGCGGCGATCGACGAGTACGTGATCGCGATCAAGGGCCCGATGACCACCCCGGTCGGTGGCGGCATCCGCTCGATCAACGTCGCCCTGCGGCAGAAACTGGATCTCTACGCCTGCGTACGGCCGGTGCGCTGGTTCACCGGCGTGCCGTCGCCGGTCAAGGACCCGGCCGCGGTGGACATGGTCATCTTCCGCGAGAACACCGAAGACATCTATGCGGGCATCGAGTTCGCCGCCGGCACCCCCGAGGCCGGCAAGATCCGTGCCCTGCTCGAACAGTTGGCGGTCGCCGACAAGGTCCGCTTCCCCGACAGCGCCGGCTTCGGCATCAAGCCCGTGTCGCAAGAAGGCACCGCCCGGCTCGTGCGCGGTGCAATCACCTACGCGATCGAGAACGACCTGCCCAGCGTGACCCTGGTGCACAAGGGCAACATCATGAAGTTCACCGAGGGCGCCTTCCGCGACTGGGGCTACGCGGTCGCGAAGCAGGAGTTCGGCGCCGAGGAGCTCGACGGCGGTCCGTGGTGCCGGATGACCAATCCCCGCACCGGGCGTGAGATCGTGATCAAGGACGTGATCGCTGACGCCATGCTGCAACAGGTGCTCACCCGTCCGCGCGAGTACAGCGTCATCGCCACGCTCAATCTCAACGGCGACTACATCTCCGACGCCCTCGCCGCTCAGGTCGGCGGGATCGGCATCGCCCCGGGCGCGAACATCAACTACGACACCGGACGGGCCATCTTCGAAGCCACCCATGGCACCGCGCCCAAGTACGCCGGCCAGGACAAGGTCAACCCGTCCTCGGTGATCCTTTCCGGGCAGATGATGCTCACCCACATGGGCTGGACCGAGGCCGCCGATGCCATCACCCGCAGCCTCGAGCGGACCGTCGCCGACAAGGTGGTGACCTACGACTTCGCCCGTTTGATGGAGGGCGCGACCGAGGTCAGCTGCAGCGCCTTCGCCGAGGCGATGATCGAGCGCATGTAGCGCCTCTGCTGGGCCGGGTCCGGTAGGGCACGGCAGGTGATGCTGACGTGCCGGCCTCGGGCGGGAACGCGGAGCTATCGGCGGGCTTGGCGACAGGGCCCACCACCAGTCTTGGCCGGACCGGATGGTGCAGCACGTCGATGCGCGGCAGGTCGATGGCAGACCCGTGCTCCGGCCTGCGCATCGGTCACGGGCGAGCCTTGTGTGTTACTGGCCCGCGGGCAAGATCAACGCCCGGCCGTGTGCATGTCGGCTGGTGACCACAATGAGCCCCGCGACGGCCGCTGTTGGCGGTGGCGTCCAGGACCCGTGACCGGAGGCCCGTGATGAGCGAGCAGAACCAGGAACTCCCCGACATCGATGCCGGCCTCGATCAGATGGCCAAGGAGACGACCGCGGCTGAACTGCTCAAGCAGAAGGGCCAGCGGGCCAAGCTCAAGGTGATGAAGGAGCGTGATCTCAAGGGCTTCATCAACCGGGCGCTCACCGAGATCATGTCCGGCCGCAGCGATCAGCTCGACGAGGAGGAGCGGCAACGGATCATCGCCGAATCGGAGGCCAAGGTCGCCGATCTGCTGGAGAAGGTGCGGCGGGCCGAGGCCGAGCGGCAGGCCTCCGAGCAGCAGCGTCTGGCCGAGGAGCAACAGGCTGCCGCGCTGCGTGAGCGGATCGAAGCGCTGACCAATCAGGTCACCGAAGAGGAATCCGCCTCGGCCGCGAGCGAGGAACTCAAGCAGGCGGTGGCCGAACAGCAGGCCCAGGTGGTGGCGCTGACCACCGAGCGCGATCGCCTGCAGGAGGAGGTCACCACCGCCCAGGCCGACGTGATGGTGATCGAAGAGGACCTGAACAACACGCGCAACATCCTCCAGACCACGATCGAGGAGCGCGACAAGGCCAATGCGATCAACCGCGATCTGATGATCCATGCCACCGAGCTGGTCCAGAACGTACTCGATCTCGACAACACCTATTACAACCAGAAGCATCAGACCGAGAATCCGACCGACGAGGAGGCCGACGCCCACGCCGCGTTCTTCCACGACTTCGCCATCGGTACCCAGGTGGTCAAGACGCTCGCGAGCGACCTCGAGACCCTGGCCTCGCTGCGCCAGGCTCCCGAGGAGCCCGAGGCCGAAGCCGAGTCGCCGATGCTCTCGCAGCAGCTGCAGCAGCTCGTGGACCAGATCCAGTCCGGATCGCTCTCGGCAGTCGACACCGCGGAGCCGCTGGCGGCGCTGTGCGAGGCGCTCGGCGGCGCGCGCGAGCGCACCGATGCGGTGCAGCGCGAGCTCGCCGGCGAAGAGGGCAATACCGTGCCGCTGACCGCGGTACCCGAGTCCGAGGGTGATCCCGGCGCGGTGCTCGCCGGATCGGCCCAGGTCATCCGCCAGATGGATGCGGCCCTGGCCGCGGTCCAGGCGCGCCTGGCCGAGGTGACCCAGGGCGGCAAGGAACAGGAGCGGCTCGAGGATACCATCCGCAGGCACATGCTGCGTTCGACCGATCTGATCCAGGGCGTGCTCGGGCTCGACAACGAGCACTACGCCGGGCGCCATCAGGAGCAGGATCCCGCCGACGAGGATGCCGGTGCCCAGGAGGCCTTCTTCCACGACTTCGAGGTCGGCGCCCAGGTGATCGAAACCTTGCGTCAGGATCTCGACCGTCTGACCGAGATGCAGCGCGAAAAGGAGGAGCGCGCCGGTGCGCCGTTGATCGAGGATGAGCATCAGCGAACCCTGTTCGAGCAGCTGACCGCGGGCTCGCTGAGCGCGGTCGACGTTGCCGAACCGGTGGCCAATCTCGCCGAAGCGATGACTGGCGCGCGCGAAGAGGTCGTCGCGCTGCAGCAGGCGGTCGAGGGCACCGGCGTCGCCGGTGGCGACGAGCACGTCCCGGTATCGGCGGTGCCCGATGCCGATGGCGACCCGCAGGAGGTCATCGCCGGGACCATCAAGGTGGTGCGCGAACTCGCCGCCGCTCTGGCCCGCGAGCGTTCGCGCGTCGCTGCGCTCCAGGGTGGGGCCGGCGAGAGCGAGAAGCTCGAGCAGACCATGCGCGAGCAGATGCTGCGCTCGACCGACCTGGTCCAGGGCATCCTCGGGCTCGACGATCGTTTCTACGAAGGCTCCCATCAGCAGCAGAACCCGGCCGACGAGGACGCGAACGTCCAGGAAGGCTTCTTCCACGATTTCGCCGTATGCACCGAGGTGGTCGGCGATATCGCCACCGATCTCGAGCGCCTGCGCGATCTGAGCGCCGAGCTTTCAGACAAGGAAGCGGGGGCGGCCGATCGGGCTGAAGCAGCAAAAACCGCCGGAGCACAGGCCGCCGAGCCCCAGGACACCGGGCTCGATGCCGCGGTGGCGGCACTGCGGAGTCTGCGTGGCGAGCGGGATCGCCTGCGTACCGAGCACGAGCAGTTGAGTGCCCAGCACGACCAGCTGGTCGCCGAGAAGGACGGTCTGGCGATCGAACGCGATCAGCTGGCCGAGGAGCGCGGTGGCCTGATCGGCGAGCGCGACGAGCTGGCGGCAGAGAAGGATGGTCTGGTGATCGAGCGCGACCAGGTCCTGGCCGAGCGTGACCGCCTCTCCGGCGAGCTCGAGCAGCTGCGCAAGGAGGTCGGCGAACTCGCCGGTGAATGCGACCGCCTCAAAGCCGATGTCGGTTCCGACGACGAGGAGCTGCGCGATCTGGCCGAGACCCTGGTGGTGCTCACGCGCGATGACGACGAGCTGGCCGCGGCACCCGAACACCAGGTCCTGGCCGAGTCGCTCGGTCAGGACGGCGGCGCCCCGACCGCCGCGGACGCGGGAGAGGCCGAGAAGGACCAGGCCGGCGAGGCCTCGGGTCCCGGCGACCTGCTGCGTGGCGCCCGGTCGGTCATCGACAGCCTCGGCACGCGCAACCAGGCCTTGCGCGCGCAGGTGCGCCAGCTGCGTGAGCAGTTGGCCCAGACCTCTGGCAACGAGGCCGAACAGGCCCGCGAGCTCGCCGGTGCCTTGCTGGCGGTGAGCAAGCGCGACGCGGAGCTGGGCGAGACCCCGGCCTGTCGCGAACTGGCCGGGGATCTGGAACCCGGGTCCGGGATGTCCACCGACGCCGAAGGCACCGGGGGCGAGGACATGGCGCGGATACTCGAGCACGCCAGGGCGGTGATCGAGGCGCTGGGATCGCGCAATCAGACCCTGCGTGATCGCCTCGCCGTGGTCGACGGCGCCGTCGCCGAAGCCGGGGCCCAGGCCCGGCAACACGAGCAGGCGCTCAGCGAGTTGCACGAGGAGCTCACCGCCGCGCGCGAGCGGATGGCCGAAATGCGGGTCGAGAACGAACGGCTCGAGACCAAGGCCGAGGAGCTCGAGGTGGCCCGGAAGCGGATCCGCGAGCTCGAGCAACGCATTGAGACGGCCGAGAGCGAGAAGGCCGAAGCGATGGAGGTGGTGCTCTCCGGCAAGGAGGTGATCGCCCTGCTCAACGACAAGGAGCAGAAGGTCACCCGCGAACGCGATGAACTGGCCAGGCGGGCCGAAGGGCTCGAGGCGCGGCTGAATCAGATCCAGACCCGGATGGAGAAGGCCGAGAGTGCAGCGACCGGCTTGGGTGAGAGCCTGTCCGAAGTGGTTCAGGCGATCGCCCAGCAGTCGCCGGACCTCGATGAGCTGCCCGATCTCGAGTCCAGCCGGGTCGAGATGGAGGTCGCGCTCTCCGAGCTGCCCGGTGACGACCAGCAGGACGTGCCCGTGCGCGAGGACATCAGCGACGATCTGCTCGCCGCGGGGACCGGCATCGTCGAGGCGCTCGGCGAGCGCAGCCTGGCTTTGGCCAAGGGGCTCAAGCAGGCGCGGGATCAGCTGGCCCAGGCCCAGGAGGAGCAGGTGCAGCAGGTCGAGAGCCTCGCGGCGCAGAAGCAGGAGGCCGAGGCGCGGGTGGCCGAGCTCGAGAAGGCGGAAGCCCGCCTCGCTTCGGTCAAGCAGGAGAACGAGGAGCTGTCCGGGCTGCTGGCGAGCAAGAACGCCGATCTGAGCACGGCGCGTGACGAGCTCGCCGGCCTGCGTGTCGACCTCAAGGATGCGCAGGCCAGGGGCGAACAGCAGCGCCAGCAGCTCGAGCAGCTGGAGGCCAAGGCGCAGCGTCTGGCCGCGCTCGAACAGGAATCGGCGCAGGCGCAGAGCGAGGCGGCGACGGTGCGCGCGGCGCAGAAGGAGCTGTGCGAGGCGATCGCCGGGCTGGCCGAGGATACGGCGGTCAGCCTGCGCGAGTTCAAGCTCGCCGGCAAGAAGGAGACCCAGCGGTTCTCCCGGACCTACGAGAAATTCGAAGAGGGGGTCGAGAAGGCCAACGGCGGTGGATCGTTGCTGGAGACCGGCCGCTTGCTGGTCGAGCAGCTGCAGATCCACACCGGCGCACTCGGCGACCAACTGCGGACGATGACGGAGGAAGAGAAGCGCCTCTCGCACATGAATCATGAGCTCCAGGAGCGGCTCGCCGGTATCGAGGCTGGCATCGCCGACCGCGACATGCGCATCACCGACCTGCAGCAGCAGGTCGAGGAGCTCGGTTCAGAACGCGAGCGGGTGGCGCAGGAGCGCGAGCAGTGGGAGCAGGAGCGCCGCGAGCGCAAGCGGGCGCTGGCGCAGGCCCGGGCCGAGCTCGAGGAGCTGCGTGCACGTCAGAGCGAGCGCAGTCAGGGCGGCGACTCGCATGCTGCCGAACTGGCTCGCGAGCTCGAGGCGGCGCGCAGCGCCACCGAACAGGTCGAGGTCGACAAGGCTCGCATCGAAGAGGAGATGAACGCCAAGGTTGCCGGCCTGCAACGACGGCTCGACGAACTCGCGCGCAGTCTGGAGTCGCGCGATGCGCAGATCGCCGAGATGCAGAGCGCCATCGACGGCGCTGGGGTGGGCCAGGTGCAGATCGATTCGCTGCAGGACGAGGTCGATCGTCTGCGCAACGAGCTGGCCAGCGAACGCGAACGCATGCGCGAACTCGAGTCACAGGCCGGTGCCGGCGAACCCGGCGCCCGGACCCTCGAGCGTCTGCAGCAGGAGATCCGCAGCGCCCAGGAGCAGCGAGACGCCCATCTCATTCGGCTGCGCCAGCTGGAGACCGAGGTCGCCGAAGAGCGTGGGCGCCTGCAGGAGGTCGAGGCCGCGCGCGATGCCCTGCGCAAGGACATGGCCGCGAGGTCGGAGACCCTGCGCAAGGAGATCGCGCAGATGCGCGAGCGGGCTGAAACCGCCGAGGCCGAGAAGCGCGAGATGCGCGAGGAGCTGGCCGGGCTGCGCGCCAGGGTCAAGGCGCTGAGCGAGGAATAGGCTCCCGCCTCGCTGCCGATCGGGTGGAAAAGGCGACGTAACTGCTCAGACCTTCCTGAAGTTCTTTCTACAATTACCACAGAGGACACA
>CAZTGE010000133.1:0-11679 GCA_964612995.1 uncultured candidatus Brocadiaceae bacterium
TGTGTTCTACATCCGCTATCGCGGCGGGCAGTGGGAAGGCATGCGCGTGATCCAGACTGCTCGGCGCACCGAGTATGGACCGCGCTGTGAGCCGGTCTGGCCCGGATCCCTCATGAGCAACGTCGCGAAAAGTCGTAGCGTGCTGTCAATGCAGGGCTTCGCGATCGAGGCGGACCGGAGCGTAGCAGCGCTACGTGAGGATCCGCCGACCGAGCGAAGTCCTGTAGTGGCGGTGCGATACGGCTTTGCAGCAGTTGTCTCGTGAGGGATGCGGGCTAGGGTGCGCGACAGACGAAAGGACCCCATGACCGATCCGCAGAGCGCAGAGCGCATCGCCTCCTACGAAAACAAGGCCTTCGGGCTCTTCCTCCATTACGGCCTCTATTCCCTGCTCGGACGGGGCGAATGGGTGATGGAGCACGGTCGGGTTCCTGCGGTCGAGTACGCCCGGTTGACCGAGCAGTTCACCGCGGAGTCCTTCGATGCCGACGCGATCGTCCGCTGCGCCAGCGGAGCGGGGATGCGCTACGTCTGCCTGACCACCCGTCACCACGATGGCTTCTCGCTCTACGACACCCGGGGGCTGAACACCTACGATGCGCCGCACAGCGCGGCTGGCCGCGATCTGATCGCGGAGTTCTCGCAGGCCTGCGACCACTACGGCATCGGCAAGTTCTTCTATCATACCACGCTCGACTGGTGGCATCCGGCATTCGATGGCGACTGGGACGCCTACCAGCGCTACCTGCGCGACTCGATCGCCATCCTGTGCAGCGAGTACGGCCGGGTCGACGGCTTCTGGTTCGACGGGAACTGGTCCCGGCGCGAACGCGATTGGCAGGAGGACGCGCTGTACGGCGTGATTCGCGACAAGCAGCCCGAGGCGATCATCGTCAACAACTCCTCACATGGGCACCACGGCGAGGCGAGCCATCGAGAATGCGATGTGGTCACCTTCGAGCAGGGGCGCCCCTTCGCCCGTGAGCAGTCGCAGCGGTATCGCGCCGGCGAGATGTGCGAGACCATGAACAGCCACTGGGGGGTGGGGGCCTTCGACCTCAGCTACAAGAGCCCGGGCCAGATCATCGAGCGTCTGGCCGCGTGTCGGCGGTTCCAGGCCAACCTGCTGCTGAACATCGGCCCTACCGCCGCGGGCGCGATCCCCGAGCTGGAGGCGGCGGTGCTGGACCAGGTCGGTCGCTGGATCGCCATGTGTCCCGAGGCGGTCTACGATGCACGCCCCACCGAGCTGCGTTGCGGTGGCGAGGATTTCGTGCTGTGCCACGGCGCGAACTACTACTACTTCTGCCACAACCTGCCGATCACCGGCAACCGCCATCTGCTCCGCGGCCGCCCCGGTGACGGCATCCAGGGCATCGCCGGCGCGCTGCCGCTGGTGCGGCGGGTGGTATGGGCCGATGCACCGGAGCAGGAACTGGCTTTCACCCAGAACGTCGAGCGTGGGTTGTTCAGCTTCGATGCGACCGCCCACCCCTACGGGAGCCAGTTGGTCGTCCGGATCGCCCGTATCGAGACCTGAGGCGGTCGATCCCCGGTCGATCCCCGGGCTCAGGTCGGCAACGGCGGCAGGGCGTCGTCATCCTCGTCGTCCCCGCCGACGACCATGTCATCGTTGCCTTCGTCATCGAGGATCACCAGCATCGAGCTGCGGTTGGCGTCCTTCTCGTAGGTGTCTGACGCCGGGGCGGTCGGCGGCGGAATGTCGATCGGCTCCTGGCCCTGGACCTCCTGCGGTCGCCCCGCCATCGCCGGGGCGGCTGCGCTGGCGTCGGGCGGCGGCGCGAGTTCCGGCATGGTGCCGATGGTTGGCGCGGGCAGGGGGCCGCCGGGCTCCGGCTCGTAGCTCGGCGGCGGCGGGGCCTGATCGGGCAGCGGGCTGGGGAAGGCGAAGGCCTCCTGTGACGGCGGCGGGGGCGCGGCCGGTGCCTCCATGGTCGGGAGCGTGTCTTCCTGGTCGTCGCCGGCGGCGACCCCGACTCCAGCCGCGGCCACCGCGCCCGAGGCGCTGGCGCCGGTGGCCAGGCCGCCGCGCCGCGGCACCCAGGAGGTGTGCTGCGTACCGCCGAGGCCGTTGATCGAGTCGTCGGCCGCGAGGTGGCAGGCGAGGCCGAGGGCGACGGTGAGTGCCGGAGCGTTGGCGTCGAGGCTGTGCAGATCGTACTTGCTCGGGGTCAGGTCGAGCCCGCCGCAGGGATCGAAGACCTGTACCGGGCGGCCGAGGATGTTGCCCAGGACATCGGGCATGGTCGGCAGCAGCGCGGAACCGCCAGAGAGCACCACCCGGCCGACCTCCTCATCGAACTGGCCCTCGACGTAGTCGAAGGACAGGCGGATCTCGTTGGCCAGGTCCTCGAAGGCCGGCATCGCGGCGTCGACCAGGGCTTCGAGGGTCTCCTCGGTGTCTGGGTTGAGCTTGATGCTCTCGATCTCGTCGGCCTGCTCGTTGAACGCGCGCACGATCGAATCGGTGATCTCGTTGCCCGCGAGGTAGATCTCGCGTTGGAACAACGGGCGTTCGCCCTTGACGATCGCGACCCAGCTCTTGGTCGCGCCGATGTCGACCAGCGCGACGGTCTCCTCGTCGGGCTGCTCCGGTGGCCGGTCGTCATCCTCGTCGGCGGAGACGGGCGCGATGGCGTGCTGCGGGCCGAGGGTCCAATAGGCATTGCACAGGGCGAAGACGTCGACGTCGACCACCTGGGGGGTGATCCCCGCGGCCTGGAGCATGCTGATGTGGTCTTCGACGAAGCCGCGGCGTACGGCGACCAGCAGGACCTGCTGGTTGGGCGAGTTTGCCTCGCGCGGTGCCGGCGGCAGGATGTGACAGTCGAGTTCGACTTCGTTGACGTCGAAGGGGATGTACTTGTCGGTCTCCTTGGCGATGTGGCCGCGCAGCTCGACATCGCCCAGCTTGGGGGTCTCGACCTGGCGTACGATCACCGAACGGCCCGAGACCGCGCTGACCACGTTGCGTGGCTTGACCCCCATGTGGTCGAGCACATGCCGGGTGATCAGCGAGGGGTCCTGGTCTTCGACGCGCATGTGCGAATAGCCGACCAGGCTCAGTCGGCCCTTGTTGTTCTGCAGCGCGACCGCCTTGACCGACCATGTGCCGACATCAAGGCCGACGAAGACCTTCGAGCTTCCGAACATGCCGTTCTCCTTGCGCTCGGCCGGGCGAGGGTTGTATTCTCCTCGCGTAGCCGGCGGAGCATCCGACCAGCACTCTATCTATCCCCGATGCGCTGTCATCTGCAAGGACGAACTGGCGCGGTGGCATGGTGCATGCTCACTCGTCGCTGTCAGCGGCTCCGTCGTCTGCTGCTGGGGGCTGGTCGTCGTCCGACTCGGGCGCAGGGTCGGTGGTGGTGGCGGTCCAACGGCCGACGGTGATCGTCATCTCGTTGGTCTGGGCCACACCCTGGCCGAGCGCCTCGCCGGTGACGGTGAAGGCCAGCTGGGTACGCCGGCGCAGCAGCGCGCCCTCATCCAGGACCACCTCGCCGGACCCCTCGAGCCCGGTGATCTGCATCGTCACCGGCTTGGGCTGGGCGTGCACGCTGACGCTGGCCGTCTCCTGCGGCAGATGCAGGGTGAAGCGGTCGCCCTGCCAGCGACGTTCGACCGCCGTGCTCAGCGGATGGCCCAGCGGCACCTGCTCCGGCGTGTCACGCGGCAATGAGAGGATGGCGGTCCAGCGGCGCGCCAGCGCCGGCTCGCCGAAGACCACGGTGGCCTCGGGAGTCAGTTTGCGGGTGGCGAAGCCGGCCGGGAACAGGGCCTGCGCGCGCTCGACGACCTGTTCCCAGCCATCGACCGCCAGTACCGTGCCGGTGGAGCGCTCGACCGTCAGGGTCAGGGGAACCCGGTCCTGGGCCAGCAGGCCCGCGAGCAGCGGGTGGGGCGGATTGTCCTCATCCTGCGCGCGGCTGTCGATCGCCACGTCGACGCCGGGTCCGCGATGCCGCGCTTCGATGCGGTAGATCTTGGCCAGCAGGGTCACCGTGTCCGGGCCCTGTTCGAGCCCCTTGAGCATGAACAGCCAATCGCGGGTGGTGGTGAAGCGCAGTTCGTCGCCAGCGCTGCGCCAGCGTTGAACCGCCTCGCAATGGTAGCGGAAGATATGGAGGGATCCCGGTGCGAGGTCGTAGCCCGTGGCGTCGGGCGCCGGGCCGTCGGTCGTGGCGGCCGGGGCCTCGCCGGCACCCAAGGGCGATGCGCCGAGGGCGGCGAGCAACAGGAGTAGCGACAGGTGGCGGACCATCAATGGTTCCGTTCGATGATGTAGCGGCCGAGGCGCGCGAGCTCGGTGCCGGCGAGGTCGAGGTCCGCGAGCAGGGAGGTGGCCTCGTCATGGAGGGCGCGAGCGCGGGCCCGTGCCGCGTCGATCCCATGAAGCGAGACGTAGGTCAGCTTGCCGGCTTGCGCGTCCTTGCCCGGCGTCTTGCCCAGGGTCGCGGCGACGGTGGTGCAGTCGAGGATGTCGTCGGTGATCTGGAAGGCCAGGCCCATGGCCCGCCCGTAGGCCGCGAGCCCGGTGCGCAGGGCGTCGTCGGCGTCGACGGCGATGGCGCCGAGCTCGCAGCTGGCCTCGAGCAGTGCGGCGGTCTTGCGTGCGTGGATGCGCTCGAGTCGGGCCGCATCATCGTCGGCCGCGCCGCGGCCGTGCTCGGCGTCGAGGTCCTCCTGCTGGCCGCCGACCACGCCCAGGCTGCCGGCGGCGGCTGCGAGGCAGCGGACCGCGGTGGCGCTGCATGCGGCGCAGGTCCCCATCGCCAGGGTCAGCAGGGCGTCGCCGACGAGGATGGCGGTGGCTTCGTCGAAGGCGACGTGGCAGGTCGGTCGGCCCCGACGCAGGGCATCGTCATCCATCGCCGGCAGATCGTCGTGGACCAGGGTGTAGGTGTGCAGCAGTTCCACCGCCGCCATCGCGGGGACGCAGCTGCGCTCGGTCGCCGGGGTGTCGCCCGCCGCGGCCAGACCGCTGGCCAGCACCAGGGCCGGACGTACCCGCTTGCCGCCAGCGAGCACGGCGTAACGCATCGCCGTGTGCAGGCGTTCCGGGGCATGCGTCGTCGGCGGCAACACCGACTGGAGCGCGGTGTCGACGATATCGCGAGCCCGATCGAGGATGCCGTTCATGTTGCCGCGAGTGTCGCGCCGGCAGGCCCGGCGCAAGCCCGGCATGGTGTGCATCGGTCATCGGCCAGGGCGACTCAAACTCGCCCCCCGGGAGCGCCGAGCACCAGCTCGGCATGGAAACAGGGGGTCACAACATGGGTCCATCATTCGATGGACCCATGTTGTGACCCCGTCATCCCGAGCTTTGAGCGGCCCTGGGTCATCGGGGGTAGTCGTGGACTGTCGGAGGAAGCCGCCTAGGTTGCCTCCTCGCCACGCCACCCGGGAAGCGCGAAACCTGCGCGCGGTTGCGGCGTCATCGTCACGAGGAGAAGCCGGTGCGTATTGCATTGCTGTTGTCCGTTTCTCTGGGTTGCGCGATCGTCGGGGGGCCGCTCGCGGCAGCCGACCAGGCGAGCGCGGGCGAGACCGCCGCGCCCAGCGAACAGCCCACTGCGGCCGAGCCCACGCCGCCCGGGCGCGATCGGGTCGCTGAGCGGGTACATCAACTCGTGCGCGATGGTGGCTACACGATCACCGATGTGCGCGTGCGTGTGGGCAATGCGGTGCCAGTGAAGGACGCGCGTATCGGCGGCTACCACGACGACGACCGCGGGATCACCGTCGATCAGGTGCGCGCGGCCGAATCACAGTTCAGCTTCCATGGCGAAGGGCAGTATACGATCGCCCATCTGGGCTGGGGCAACGAGTACATGCGCGCCGGCTGGTGTCTCGGCGCCGGGGTGGCGTTCGATTCGCACCGCGGCGATGTCTACAACGTCGACGAGGGGATCGGCCCTTCGCGGGACGTCTCTGAGCGCATCCGGGTCGATGCCCTCTCGGCCACGGTGATGGCCGGCGGTGCGGTGCGGTTTGACGTCGGTCGCTGGCACGGCCTGCTGCCGCGTACGGTCCAGCTCGAGCTCGGTCCCTTCGTCGCCGCCGGCCCCTGTCTGGCCCAGGTCGACGGGGTCAGCGACAACACCAGCGATGTCGGGACCTACCTGCGTTACGGGGCGCTGGTGGCCAGCAGTTTCGCGGTCACCGAGGACGCCCGCTTCGAGGTGGCGCTGTCCTACCAGGCCTTCGCCGCTGAGGTCGAATGGGACAACACCGATTCCTCGACCATCGAGGGTCAGGGCGTTGCACTGAGCCTTGGCGCGATCTTCGAGTTGTAACCCCCTCAGACGCCGCAGGGCGTTCCGGTTTCTGGAGAGCGATCATGCAGAGCGTTGTCCGCGCCACCTGCCTCATGCTGCTCGCGGTGTGCGCCGTGGCCGTCGAGCCGGCCGCGACAGCCGACCCGCCGCGGCCGCGGGTGACCATCGACACCGATCGTGGCCCGATGGTCTGCGAGCTCTATCCCGACCAGGCGCCGCAGACCGTGCGCACCTTCCTCGACCTGGCCACCGGGCGACGGGCATGGACCGATCCGCAGACCGGCGCGCAGGTCCAGCGGCCGTTCTACGATGGCCTGGTCTTCCATCGGGTGATCAAGGGTTTCATGATTCAGGGCGGCTGCCCGCTGGGCACCGGCACCAGCGGTCCCGGCTTCACCTTCGCCGACGAGATCAACGCCGAGAGCCTCGGGCTGGGCGAAGAGAAGCTGCTCACAGAGCGCGGGCTGCACCCGCAGGTCAGCTATCCGGCGATGGCGGCGCAGGTGCAAAACTATCTCACCGAACGCATGCGGCGTCATCCCGCGACCGGACAGGATCCCGCAGCCGCGCGTCGGGCCAGGCAGGAGGCGCTGGACGGGCTGGACCTGCGCGGTTTCTACGAACATCTCGGCTATCGCTACGACGACAGTCTCGCCGCGTCCACCCGGCCGCAGCGGTCCTACCTCGCGATGGCCAACAGCGGGCCGGACACCAATGGGTCGCAGTTCTTCATCCTCGTCGGCGCCGCGCCGCATCTGACCGGCAAGCACACCGTGTTCGGCCGGGTGGTCACGGGCATGGCGGTGGCCGATGCGATCGCGTCGGAAGCGGTCGATCCCCAACGGTTCCGTCCGCTCGAGCCGGTGACGATTCGCAGTATCCGCCCGATGGACGCCGCGGACGCGCCCGACGCAGCGAACGATGATCCGGCGCCGGAAGCCGGAGCCACAGAATCCGATCCGAAGCCTGCCGGGTCAGTCGACCAGCCCGGATCCCTCATGAGGGATCCGGGCTAGAGCGCTGCCGTACTCCACGTACTCCACGTACTCCACGTGCTCCACGTGCTCCACGTGCTCCACGTGCTCCAGGGCCGGGTCGCTTCCACCAGTCTCAGCCCACGCCCGACTGGTCGCGATCAGCCGGCTCCGATCATCGAAGAGCAGAGCCATCCCGACGAGCGTCCGGGCTGCACGCGCTGGTAGCGCGCGCGAGCACCGACTGGCCCTGCGCTGCGGCCGGCCTACCCTGACGCACCGTGATCGGAGGCTCGCATGTCCTGCCCGCTCGACCTCGTCATCGCACCGGATGCTGCCGGCGAGGTGCGCCTCGTGGCGACCGCCGGAACCGTGGCCGACGGCCGCTCCAGCTGGAAGCTGGAGCTGGTCGCCGGTGCATCCGGTTTTCGCGGTCGCGCCGCATTGATTCTGCCGCTTGCCCCGGGACCGCAGCCCTGGTTCCTGTTCCCCGGCTTCTTCTATGGCAGCGGCCGCAGCGACCCGGCGCTGCATTATCCCGCGCTGGCGGCGGAGGATGACGACGGCGACGATCCGTGGGCCAGCAAGAGCTGGGATTTCGCCCTCGATCGTGGCGCATTCCCGGTGCTGCTCGCCTGGTGCGAGCAGCGGTGGTGCGGCGTCGAGGTCGAGCCGCACTATCGGCTGCAGCGTGCCGATGACGCGCCAGCCGGGCCGGCGCAGTGGGGTGAGAGCGAGCCGCAGGTCGGGCTCGGGCTGAGCTGGGAGGGTGCGGCCCTCGGCGGTGCGCTGCGGATCAACCTGCCCGCGAACGAGGCCCCGCGACGGCACGCCCGCTGCCCGCGCGACGCGGCCACCGAGCGGTACCTGGGGCTGGCGGCCGGCGATCGGATCGCCCTGCGTTGCGCGGTCTGGGATCGCGACGGCGCGGCCCACGGCTACCAGCCGATCCTCGAGCGCGTCTACAACGACCTTCGCGACCAGCATCCACCAGCGCTCGCGGCCACCCACGCCGAGCTGGCCGATTGCGCCGCTGATGGCCTGCTCGACTGGCACTGGGTCGCAGACCCGGGCTACATGGTCTACACCGCGGCCTTCGATCGCAGTGTCGAGTTCAACGCCAACAACAAGGGCACCAGCCTCGGCTGGCACTTCGAGGCACTCGGTTTCGTCGGCGGTTTCCCGGTCGTCTTCGGCCTGCTGTGGCACCATGCGCGCCGTGGCCATTCCGCGGCCCGGGCGGCGGCCGAGCGCATGATCGGGCGCTTCTGTGCCGAAGGGCAGAGCGAATGGGGCTTCTTCCGTGCCAGCTACCACCCCGGCCGGGCCCGGACCCGCAATGGGAGCTTCCCCAATCCGGCGCCCACTGGCGCGGTCAACAATGATCCCAGCGGCGAGACCCCGTTCTACGGGTCCTGCTGGCAGGGGGACCAGTGCCTCGCGCATGCCCGTACCACCGCCGATGCCAGCCTCTACCTCGCTCGCTGTCTCGCGCTGCTCGGCGCGCAGCACCCGCGGTACGGGGCCTGGCGCTCGGCGCTGCGGCGCAGCCTGGAGGCGGCGCTGTCGGTGCAGGATGCAGCCGGCCGTTTCGGACAGCTCTACGACCTGTGTCGCCACACGGTCGCCCAGGAGCAGGGCGCAGGTGGCTTGCTGTGGATCGTGGCCATGGACCGGGCCATCCCGTTGTTCGCCGACGATCCCGCCTTCGTCGCCACGCTCGAAACGGCCATGGCTCGCGCGGGGGTGGGGTATGCGCCCGATGTGGAGGCGGAGTACATCTGCGGCGCGCCCGAGGACGTCCGCCTCGCCCCGACCAGCGAAGACGGCTACAACGCGATCATGGCCTACGCCGCGTTGCACCGGCGCAGCGGCACCGAGCGCGACCGCGAGCTGCTGCAGCGCGCGGCCGATTGGACCCTGACCTGGCGCAAGGCCTACAACGTGCGGTTCGCTTCGCGCAGTGCGCTCGCCCAGGCCGATTTCCGCACCGTTGGCGGGGATTTCGCCAGTGCACACAACAACCACCTGCACGTCTACGGCTGCAATTGCCTCGCTGATCTGCACTACCTCGCCGGGCTCAGCGGCAACGAATACTATTCCCGCCGTGCAGACGATCATTTCGCCTTCACCGCCCAGCTGCTGTGTCTGGACCCGGGCCAGTGGAACGGGCAGCGCGGTATGATGACCGAGCAGTTCTACACCAGCGACTGGTCGGTCTGGGGCGGGTGGGACCCCGGCCCGGCGCACCGGCAGAAGGGGACCTGGATGGGCTTCTCGCATGTCTGGTGCATCAACATGATCCTGCTCGGGCTCGAGCAGCTCGAGCAGGCCGGCCGCCTGGAGCTGTGAGATGGCGGGAGGCTCTGGCGAGAACGAGCGGAGGGCGGCAGACGAGCTACCTGACTGCGACCCCTTCGCCGACGGTCTGCCCGCGTCGGATCTGCCCGCGGAGCGCCGCCCCCTGGAGATCATCGAGGACGAGCTTCCGCCGAGCCCGCGGGTCGATCCACAGGCCGCGGAGCGCGATCTGATCGCCGAAGCCCGGGCCGAGCGGCTGCAGCGTGAGCTGCAGCAGGAGTATCTCTACAAACGCGCTCGCCGCCGAGCTGACATTGCGGGCGTCATCGGATTGGTGCTCGGCGCGGTGGCATCGTTCGCCGTGGCGCAGGGCGGATGGTTCGCCACCCCGCTCTACGCCGTGCACGCGGGTGCGGCGCTATGGGTGGTGGTCCGCCTGCGTTGGGGCACGTCTGCGGCGATGGTGCTGCTCGGGCTCGGCGTGGTGGCGCTCGGCTTCCTGTTCGCCCCCAGCCATGGGGTGGGGCCGTTCGCCATCGCCGTCTGGCTGGCCTACCTCGCCATCGCCTGGCTGGTGACCTTTGCGCACGAGGCGCGGCTCTGAGCTCCCGTGACGTGAGACCCAATGCGAACGGCCCGGATGGCAGAGCCATCCGGGCCGTTGCGGGCGAAGCGGTGGCGCTGTCAGGCCTTGGTGCCGCGCTTGCTCGTTGCGCGCTTCCTGCTCGCGGCCTTCTTCTTGGCGGCCTTCTCGCGGGTGCCGCTCTGGCTGGTCTTCGGACCGGCGAGGTTCTCGGCGATGTCGATCGTCGACTGCAGCTTCTTGGTCTCGCGCTGCAGATTCTCGACCTTGTCGGTTTGCTCCCAGGGGAACTTCTTGCCGCCGAAATGGCCGTGGTAGGCGGTCTCGCGGTAGATCGGATTGAGCAGGTCCAGCCCGTCGATGATGCCCTTGGGGGTGAGCTTGAACACGCGGCGGATCGCGTCGGAGATGATGACCTCGTCGACGGTGCTGGTGCCGAAGGTGTCGACCTTGACGCTGACCGGATCGGCGACGCCGATGGCGTAGGCCAGCTGGATCTCGCAGCGGTTGGCCAGCTTGGCCGCGACCACGTTCTTGGCGATGTAGCGCGCCATGTAGGCGGCGGAGCGGTCGACCTTCGAGGGGTCCTTGCCGGAGAAGGCGCCACCGCCGTGGCGACCCATGCCGCCGTAGGTGTCGACGATGATCTTGCGCCCGGTGACGCCCGCATCGCCGTGTGGCCCGCCGACGACGAAGCGGCCGGTGGGGTTGATGTGGAAGATGGTCTTCTCGTCGATCAGCCGCGCGGGGATCACCTGCTTGGCCATCGCTACCAAATCGCGGCGGATGGTCGCGAGCTTGGCGCTGGCCTTGTGCTGGGTGCTGATGACCACCGTATGCACGCGCACCGGCCGATCGTTGTAGTACTCGACGGTGACCTGGCTCTTGGCGTCGGGCAGCAGATAGGGCAGCGTCTTCTTGCGGCGCAGCCTGGTCAGCTCGTCGAGCAGGCGGTGCGAGAGGCTGATCGGCAGCGGCATGCAGTCGGGGGTCTCGTTGACGGCGTAGCCGAACATCAGGCCCTGGTCACCGGCACCCTGCTCCTTGTGCAGGCCGGTTCCCTCGGTCACGCCCATGGAGATGTCGGGGCTCTGCTGATGCACGCTGACCAGCACCGAGCAGCTGTCGGCGTCGAAGCCGATGCCGGCTTCGGTATAGCCGATCTCGCGGATGGTGTCGCGGACCACCTGCTGGTAGTCGACATGGGCCTTGGAGGTGATCTCGCCGGCGAGGACGACCAGGCCGGTGGTCACCAGGGTCTCACAGGCCACGCGAGCCTGCGGGTCCTGGGCGAGATGGGCGTCGAGGACGGCGTCGCTGACCTGGTCGGCGACCTTGTCTGGATGGCCCATGCTGACGGATTCGGATGTGAACAGGCTGTGGGTCATGGCGTGCTCCGCTGTATCGGTCTATCGTGATGGAGCGATAGACTAGGTCGGACGGCGGTCATGTAAACTGCCAAGCCCGGCCCCGTGTGCAGCGGTGTATATCCCCGCGTGATGGCGTCTGGCAGCGAGGC
>CAZTGE010000134.1:0-11522 GCA_964612995.1 uncultured candidatus Brocadiaceae bacterium
ACTCAGGCCCATCGGGCATGAGTGGTTACCTCGGCCTTTTTCGGGGCCCCATCGTACGCGCTGGGGTCTGGCGCCGAGTGGTGGGCGAAGCGGGTATCGCCGCAGGCGATAGCTGGCCCCAGTGGGGCCAGCGGCCCGTGGAGCGCAAGCGCAGCCCCGCAGGCCATCAGGCCGCTCGACCGGGCTGTCTGGCGCTGATCTGGTGTTGTTGTTGTCGCCAGGTGGCTACATCGAGATGGCGACCGCTGCACGTGGTTCGTGACAGAGGAAGGTCAGGCTCTCGGAGAGGAACAAGGTGACGCTCTGATCGTCATGGCCGCGATAGCCGACGACCAGATCGTTGCCGATGATCGGCTCGAAGTGCTCGCCCTGCTCGCCGACTGCGAGCACCAGTGCAGACTCGACCGCCGGCGACCAACGGATCTCGCCGCCGAGCACGTCGGCGATCACGTCGCCCATCGGTCGGCCGGAGGGCGCATGCACACCAGAAAGGCAACCCTGCGCCTTGGCGCCGAAGACCAGCGCCCGCGGTCCGGCCATGCCCGCTCGCTTGAGCTGGACCTTGGCCTCGGCGACCGCCGCCAGCAGGCTCTCGGGATCGTTGCCAGCGGTGATCGCCGGATGCTCGCTGCTCGGCTGGATGCCCGGGCAGAGCACCGTGCCACTGTCATCGGTCAGACCGTTGTAGATCAGCCCCTCTTCGAAGGCGTTGCAGGCATAGGTCGCTTCTTCGACCGGCTGCCAATCGGGGTCGCCGGCACCGCGCACGGCGGCGTCGATCTCTTCACGTGCGATCTGGAAGTCGATCTCGATCTCGACCAGTGGCTGGCTGGTCCGGCAACGCCAGCGCACGCCGTGGGCGGCGCCTGAGGCTCCTGTGCGACCGTTGTTGATCGCGGCGGCGTCCGTGCCCAGCGGCCCGGTGATGCCCAAGAGCTGGCGTGCCGACAGGCAGCCGGTGGCCACCCGTTTGATCTCGTCTTCGACCATCGCCCATACGCTTTGATCGAAGGGAGCGTTGTTCCGAGCGAGCTGCATCGGTGTCATCATGATCGGTGTCCTTGTCTTCAGTCGGAATCAGGGTGTGCGCCGCGGGTACGGAAGGCGCCGGCCAGGGGCGAGGCAGGCGCGTCACCGGCCTCGTCCGCATCCTCCTCCTCCTCGGCCTCGTGACCCAGCGGGCGTTGGGTGAACAGATACTCGCGCAATTCGCGATCGAAGACCCCGTCGGTACGGCGGAGCCACTCGATCAGCATCGCCGCGTGCTCGACCTCCTCGTCACGGTTGTGTTGGAGGATCGCGCGCAACTCGGCGTTGGCGGTGGTCTGCAATCGCTGCTCGTACCAGTCGACCGCCTCGAGCTCTTCGCCGAGGCTGTTCAGGGCACGGTGGCGGTCGCGTGCCGCCGGCGACAACTCCGCCGGCGATTCGTGATAATAGCTGTCGGTCATGCTGATCGGTCCTCGTCTCTACTGTCTCTGTGCGCCCGAGCTCAGGTGCAGTCTATGCCGGCCGCCCGTTCGGGTTCACCTGCGTGTATTACGATCCGGCGGTGCCGACTCCACCGCTTTCTCATTCCGCCCGGCGCTGCTGTCGGCGGCGTGGTGCCATGCATGGGGCAGACGCCCCACCCAATGCGGCGCAGCCGCGGATTCGCCGCCTTCACACCTGTGAACGCTGTGCACCTGTGTTAAGGACGCCGATGCATGAGATACAAGAGGCGGCAAAGCAAATCATAACTACTCACCCAGGCACATCGGGCCTGAGTGGTTACAAATGCAAAAGGAGCGACCATGCCCCCGCATCAAACCGCGACCTGTCACCGGAGGATACCGCTCACCATCAGCGCCCTGGTCCTGCTCGCAGGCATCGCGGCAGCGCCGGCGGCCGAAGACGGGCTCAGCGATCCGCAGATGGCCGACGCGGTCGAACGCGTCTTCAGTCGCGACCCGGCGATCAACGCCAGCCGCATCGACGTCGCCGTCAACGAAGGGGTGGTCTCACTCACCGGCGAGGTCACCAACATCCTGGCCAAGGACCGAGCGACCCACGTCGCCCAAGCGATCCGCGGCGTGCGCAGCGTGAGCAACCGCATCGAAGTCCAGACCCCGCTGACGCGCAGCGATCATGCCATCCGCGGCGACGTGATCATGTCGCTGGTACGCGATCGGGTGAGCGAGTCCTTCGACATCGGGGTCACCGTCGATGACCGCGTGGTCACCCTCACCGGCAGCGTGCAGTCCTGGCAGGAGAGCCGCTTCGCCGAGCGTGCGGCCAAGGAGGTCAAGGGCGTGAGCGCGGTCGAGAACCGGATCATCATCGACTACGAGACCGAGCGCGACGACGCCGAGATCCGCGACGAGATCGTCAGCCGCTTCCGTTGGGACCCGTTGATCAGCCGCAACCAGATCGACATCGACGTCGACGACGGCCAGGTGGCATTGAGTGGCGCTGTCACCAGCGACGCCGAGCGATCGCGGGCCTTCTCCAAGGCCTGGGTCACCGGCGTCAAGGCTGTCGACGACGCCGATCTGGTCGTCACCCCCGGCAGCGAGCGAGCGGTGGTACGGCCATCGAGCCAACCCTACGTCACCGACGCGAACATCGAACAGGCGGTCGAGGACGCTATGCTCTATGATCCGCGGGTCTACTCCTTCGACATCCGGGTGCAGGCCGATCAGGGCGCGGTGCGGCTGACCGGCAACGTCGACAGCCTGCGGGCCAAACACGCCGCGGAGCAGCTGGCGGAAGACACCGTCGGGGTGACCACCGTCACCAATCTGGTCAAGGTACGCACGCAGACCGCCGTGTCCGATGACGAGGCCGAACAGGCGGTCGTGGATGCGCTGGTACGCAACCCCTACACCGAGGCCTACGAGATCGACACCCGGGTCAACAACGGCACCGTGACCCTCAGCGGCGAAGTGACAACCTACTTCGAAAAGGCCGAAGCCGAACGGGTGGCCAGCCGCGCCATGGGTGTCCAGGACGTGATCAACGCGATCCAGGTCGATCAGAGCCAGGAGGCCTACGTCTACGATCCATGGGTCGATCCCTACGACCCCTATGCCCCCTACCTCGATGCCTACGCCCCAGACACCCCGCTGCTCAGCGATGCCGAGATCGCCGACGAGATCGAGGGCGAGCTCTACTGGAGCCCCTTCGTCGAAGTCGATCAGATCGACGTCCGCGTGGTCAACGGCGTGGCTACGCTCAGCGGAACCGTCGACAGCTGGTCTGAGCGCTCGGCCGCGGTGACCAACGCCTACGAAGGCGGGGCGACACTGGTGGTCAACGATCTCGCGGTCGCATCCGACTGACACCGACACGCGGCGCGCAATCACTGCGCGCCGCGTGTCAGTCCCGGAAGGCGCCATGCCCCCCGGAGCATGGCGCTCGCAGGCTGGCACCTTCGTGGACCCGGTCCCGGGTGAGATTCCCTTCCTTCAGGGGCCCCCGCCGGCCCGGTGGCCGGCTGCGAAGAGCCAGGAACCCGGTCGCCCCGTCGGGATGGACCTGGATGACTCGCAGGCTGCGAACGTCTTCGCGACCGTGGCCATGTCTGTGCTGGATGGCGTTTGGAGCCCGGCCGGCGGCCAGGAAGGTATCTGTCACGCGAACCCGGTTTGAAGCCGATCGCGGTTCTCGCCATGCTCCGGCATGCTCCGGCATGACCGCATCCACCGAAGCCATCGGCGCCGCGCCGCTGCACCGGCGTCCAGCCAATCCACGCTTCGCGGTCCTCCAGTCGAAACGAGGCCGCACACCACCCCAGACACGCCAACCAACAGCTGCGCTCGTCAACCGCTACATTGAGCGGACCTGCACCCATCATAGATCGACCGGACCTCAGGTGTCGCCATCACTGCTCAGCCGGCGGTAGGCGATTACCGTCTCGACCCCGCTGGTGCGCGTGGCACCGCCGCGCACCGCGCTGCGATAGAGCTGATGCGCGACCTTGCCCACCTTCTTCACATCGTGGTTCTCGGCCACGCGCTCGCGCCCGGCCTGCCCCATACGCGCAGCCAGCCCCGGTCGGGTGACCAGCTTGCCCAGGGCCAGGGTCAGGGCATCGGTATCGCCGGGCGGAACCAGCATGCCGGTCTCCCCATCGACCACCATGCCCTGGATGCTGCCGACTGCAGCCGCGACCACCGCGCACTGGGAACTCATCGCCTTGATCACCGAAATGCTGTGGGTGTCGCGACGGAAGGGATAGGCGAACACGTCCATTCGCGCCAGGGCGGGTGCGATGTGCGCCCCCGCCTCCTGCAGTTCGATCACCTCGCGCAGCCCCGCGTCGGCGATCAGGCGCTCCAGGTCATCGTGCCCGGCACCGCTGCCAACGATCAGTCCACGCACGTCATGATCCTGCTCACGCAATGAGGCGAGCGCCTCGATCAGCATGACCGCGCCATCACGCTGATCATCGAAGCGGGTCACAGTACCCACGGTCCGCACCCCGGTGCGCGACACCGGACGGGCGAAGCGCTCCATATCCACTCCGTAGGGCAGCACCACCACCCGATCGCGATCGAGCCCCAGCCGCGCGACCAGATGCGCGCGGAATTCCTCGTTGGGCACGGTGACGTACTCAATGTACGGCCGGTCGAGGGTCTCGGCATCATCTGGCTCGATCGGGCAATGGACGCTGACCACCAACGGCACGCCGAGCTTGCAGGCCAGATCACCGCCCAACGGAACCTGTGCGAGCCGGTGGACGTGGATCACATCGGGCTTCCACTCGGTCAGCCGGGCGAGCAGCTTGCGTCCGCGCCCGGCGAGCATGCGCAGGCCCTTGTCGGCATAGCGCTGGACCGAGAGCCCCTCGTCCTGGCATTCGGACTCCCGCACTCCGCCCGAGGACAGCAGCAGGGCATCATGCTCGTTCTGCACCAACCATCGCGCGAGGTTGATTGCGAAGCTCGAAGCGGCCGAGGCATGCAGCGAGCCGATCAGATGCGCGATGCGCAGACCGATCATCGTGGCTCCTCTCCGTGCGACTCGCCCTGATCGTCGTCCGAGGTGCGGTCGTCGCCGGCAGCGGCGACACGGTAGCGTTCGTCCACCCAGGCCCCCAGGTCGAGCCGGCGACACCGTTCACTGCAGAAGGGTCGGCTCGGCGGCGCCGCATCGCCGCCGAGGAGCACCGGCTGCCCGCATGTGGGGCAGGGGACCGTTGAAGCCATTGTTGCATTCTAGGCCTCTCCAGCCCTTGGCAAGACGGCGCCGAAATGAATGATCATGGCATGCATGTAATGGCCATCTTCCTCTTGACCTGCGCTCTGAGTGCATCCGCCGCCACAAGCGAGATCGCAGAGGCTACGCGACGTGCCGTGGCGAAGGTTCCCCGTGGCGGCATGCTCGGCCTGTGCGTCACCCAGGTCGCCGACGGCCGCGTGCTCGGTGCGCACGCGGCCGACCGGCGCCTGAGCATGGCCTCGCTGACCAAGCTCTACGTCTCTGCCGCCGCGCTCGCCGAACTCGGCCCCAACCACGAATTCCGTACCCGGATGCACGCCCTCGGCCCGATACGCGACGGTAGCTGTCCGGGCCTGGTGGTTGTCGGCGGCGGGGATCCCTGTCTCGACGAACACTTCACCGATGGCGATCCGGATGCCGTGTTCCGCGATTGGGCCGCCCGGCTCGCGTCTGCCGGGGTCGAGCGGATCGACGGCGATCTGATCATCGACGGCTCGATGTTCAGCGGCCCGATACGCCCCGCGACCTACCCCGGCGACGCGCGCAACATCCAGCGCTGGTACTGCGCCCCGGCCAGCGCCTTCGCCTGGAACGACAACTGCATCGAGGTCCGCGTGGTGCCGGCCAGCCCGGGACAGCCGGCGCTGGTCGAGACCCGACCCGACTCACCGCGGATCACCATCGACAACAACACCCGCAGCCTCGGCAGCGGCGGCAGCAAGGGGCTGGTCGCCTGGCGCCACCAGCACGCCAACACGGTGGTGGTCAACAAGCACTACAGCAGCACCACCAGCTGGTTCCCCTTCGCCATCCATGAGGACCCAGATCTGCTGGCCGGCGACCATCTCGCCACGGTCCTCGCACAGGCCGGCATAGCCCTCAGCGGCCAAGTGCGGCGCGGAACGGTCCCGGCCGACGCCCCCCTGCTGTTCACGGTGCGCAACCCCCTCACCCCGGCGCTGAACATCCTCAACCAACGCAGCCAGAACTTCTACGGTGAGCAGATCCTGCGTGTGCTCGGCCATGCGCGCCACGGCACCGGTTCGCTCGAGACCGGGATCGCCGCGACGACCGCGGTCCTGACCGAGCACGGACTCGACGCCGCTGGCTTCACCCTGCTCGACGGATCCGGTCTGAGCTACGGCAACGAGGCCAGCGCCCGCTCGGTGGTCGACCTGCTCGCGCTGATGGCCGCGCATCCCCACGCTGTGATCTACCACGACTCGCTCAAGCAACGCCAGGTGCCCCTCCCCGGCGGTGGCACCCTGACCATCAAGGTCAAGACGGGGCATCTGGCCATCGCCCACTGCCTCGCCGGCTACATCACCGACGACCACGGCCGCCGCTATGCCTTCGCCTGCATCGCCAACCGCGCCGGCGCGCGCTCGGTCGCCTGGGGCGACCGCACCATCCGCGGTTTCGTGGCAGACGTCGTCGCCGCGCTGCGCGATTGAGCGGATATCGGAGCCGCTTGGTCCGCGCGATGAGCGGGACCGCCCAGCTCCGCCAGATGACCATCCCGGAACAAGGGCCCGCTCGCGCCCACGCGATCAGCGGGACACCTGCGGCGACAGGCTGATCACGCCCGACGCTTCCCTGGAACTCCTCGTGCCATCACACCTTTCGCGGCGAAGCCGCGAGGGGGCAGCGCCCCCTCTGTAAAGAACCTCATGCCTCCAGCCGCAGGCTGATGATCTGATGGGGGCGGTAGTCGATCACCAGCGCGCCGGCGTCACCGAGCAGGGGCTGATCACCGCCTTCGTTCAGGTCCACCAGCGTCGCGCGGCCGAGGCCGGGGCCGGGGCCGAGGCTCAAGCGGGCGCGGCCGCGGCGGCCAGCGGACTCGTGCAGCCGCAGGATGCAGCCGCGGCCGTCCTCGGCCGGTTTGAGTGCGGCCGCGACCAGCGATCCGGCGTCCTCGAGGGTGAATGGTGCCGCGATCGCGTCGCCGTTGCCGATGAAGGCCGGCGCCCACAGGGCGTCGGCCGCCGCGGCGGTGGACAGGCGCCCGGGCTGTGTGCGCGCCCGCCAGGCACCGAGGGCGAAGCGGATGGTGTGCGCTCCGCGGTCGGCGGCCGGATCGGGGCCGGGCGGGGCGCGCAGCAGCGAGAGGCCGACACTGCCGTCACGCACGTCACAGCCGTACTTGGCCTCGGCGATCAGGGCCAGGCCATCCTCCTCGCCGGCGTCGGTGAGGGCCAGCCAGCGGTTGAAGCAGACTTCGAACTGGGCCTCTTCGTGGGGCAGGCCCGGATACTGCGAACGGGTCATCGAGCCGAAGGGCGTGCCAAAGCGGGCCAGGCGGCCGCGGTATCCGGTGTCGATGCGGTATTTGAGCAGCAGGTCGGCTTCATTCCAGTCGACCGTGAGTTCGATCTCGAGCTGGTCGCTGTCGGCCTGGAGGATGTAGCGCAACTCGGCGCACGAGCGCTGAGCGATCTGGATCGTGCTGGACAACACCGCGCGCGCGGGGCCGGCCTCGAGCACCTGGGCCGGGCCGTCACTGTCCAGAGCGCAGCCGAGCGAGAGCGCCTCGCGCTCGATCTCCCAGGCCGGATGATGGGTCGGATGGTCCGGATAGAGCCACAGGCCGCAGCGCTCGATCGCCAGCTCGCGGCCGTCAGCACGCAGCGTGCAGAGCTGACCCTGGGCGTCGAAGCCCGCACGCACGATGCCGTTGTCGAGTTCCGTGGCGCTGGCGTGGATCGCGGCGGCGTCCGCCGCCGCGGGATCGGGATGCACACCGACCGCGGCGCAGGCGCTCACCCGCACCCTGGCGAGCCAGATGTCGGCGCCCGGACTCGCGCAGCGCTGCAGCGGCACCGGGGTGCCGTCGTCGGTGCGCAGGCCCAGGGCGGGATCACCCCGCTGGCTCGCGTCGAGCTGCACGCTCAACGTGCGTGGCAGCGGCCAGGGATTGACCACCCGGAGTCCGCTCGCGCCCGGCTGCTCGCACAGCGCCGTAGCTGCACGTTCCTGGCGCGCACAGAGTTCGCCGAGCTCGGCCGCGAGCTCGGCGTAGACGTCGGTGATCGAGGAACCCGGAATGGCGTCGTGGAACTGGGCGAAGATCAGCCGCCGCCAGTCGGCGGCGTCGATGCCCGAACCGCCGCTGAGCACCCGCAAGGCCTCGTGCGCCAGCAGTGCCCGCTCGGCGCGGCGGTGGACCTGCTTGAAGGCCGATTGGGTGGTGTAGGTGCCGCGATGCAGCTCGAGGTAGAGCTCGCCCTCGTACACGGGCAGTTCTGGCCGCACCTGCTCCAGACGATCGAAGAAGGCCTCGCAGGTGGACCAGCGGGTGCGCGGCAGGCCGGCGAGGTCGCGGGTGCGCCGCGCGCGTTCGAGCATCTCCTCGCTCGGTCCACCGCCGCCATCGCCCAGGCCGGTGGGCAAGAGCTGCTCGGCGTGGACCCCGCCCTGATCGTTGCCGCGGACAGCGGCATCGAGCAAGTCGATCTCGCAACCGCCGTTGTAGCTGCTCTTGCACAGGTGGGTCAGCACCTCGCTGCCGTCCAGACCGCGCCACCGCAGGCTGGTGTGGGGGAAGCGGGTGATATCGGACCAGGCGATCTTGGTGGTGAAGAAGCGGTCCACGCCGACCTGACGCAGCATCTGTGGCAAGCAGGCGCTGTAACCGAACACGTCGGGCAGCCACAGCGTGCGGCTGGGCCGACCACAGAGCTCGACGAAACGCTGCTGGCCGTAGATCAGGTTGCGCGCCAGCGCCTCACCGCAGGGGATGATGGTGTCGGCTTCGACCTCCATCGCACCGGTGGCCTCCCAACGACCGCTGGCGATGTGTGCCCGCACCGCTGGCATCAGGCCCGGAGCGCGCTCTGCGACCATCTCGTAGAGCGCCGGCTGGCTCTGGAGGAAGGTGAACTCGGGATAGCGCTCGAGCAGCCGCAACACGGTGCTGAAGAAATGCACCCCCTTGCGGCGGGTCACCCGTTCCGGCCACAGCCAGACCAGATCCATATGCGCGTGGCCGACCAGCGCGACCTCGCCCTCCCAGGCACAGCCGCGCAACTCGCTGTAGACGCGGGCCATGTGCATCTGCAGCTCGCCCAGCTCGCCGAGCTCGTAGAGGTCGCAGGCGCGATCCATCAGATGCAGCGCGCGACGGACCACCGGCTCGAGCCGCTCGAACGCGGGCTTGTAGCCGACGCCGTCTTCGCGCGCGTGCGCGGTGTCGCGCAGCTTGAGGCGCAGCCAGTCCATGATCACCCGCACATCGTGATAGAGCTGCCACAGGTCGAGATCGCGCAGGCCGAGCCAGGCGCCGGTGAAGCGACAGGGCTGACCATTGAGGAAGCCGTTGTCGACCCAGATCGCGGTCTGGTAGGTACCCACGTCGATGAACAGCTCGCAGGCGGTGTCGGGCAGGGGACAGCTCGGGTGGCCCGGGTCGAGCCCGGCCCAGGGGAGGCCGTCGATGTAGACGCAGCCCTCGCCGTTGCATTGCCAGATCAGGTGACGGCGACCGACCTCGTCCGCCGCGGCGGCGGGGATGGCCAGACGGAACCAGCGCTGCTGCCAGGCGCCATCCGGCGGGGAGAAGGCCTCGCCGGAGCTCATCGGGGCGTAGTCGAGACCGCCAGCCGCATCGACGCCCACCTCCTGCTCCAGGGTGGCGCTGCTGGTGACCGCCAGCGCCTCGCGCCGCTGCCACACCCGGCCGGCGAGCATCTGCTCGAGGCCGCGGATCCGACGCGGAGTGAGCTGGGTGAGCGGATTGCGCGGCAGATTCATGGCATCCCTTTCCCGACGGCGGCGCGGGCGCCCTGGAGGCCTCAGCGACCGGCGCGTTTGCGCGCGGTGGCATCGAGCAGCGCCTTGCGCATGCGCACGCTCTTGGGTGTGACCTCCACCAGTTCGTCGTCACCGATGTACTCGAGCGCCTCCTCGAGCGTCATCGAACGCGGCGGCGTGAGCTTGATCGCCTCGTCGGCACCCGCGGCGTTGCGCATGTTGGTCAGCTTCTTCTCGCGCGTGGGGTTGACGATGATGTCCTCTTCCTTGGCGTGCTCGCCGACGATCAGGCCTTCGTACAGCGGTGCGCCCGGACCGATGAACAGCGTCCCGCGGTCCTGCAGATTGAACAGCGCGAAGCCCACCGCCTCGCCCGCGCACTTGCTGATCATCGCGCCGACGTTGCGCTTGGGCACATCGCCGCGATAGGGCTCGTAGGCGTGGAAGATGGCGTGATAGATCGCCTCGCCCTGGGTTGCGGTCAGCAGCGCGGTGCGCAGACCGAAGGTGCACCGGCTGGGGATGGTGAAGGTCAGATGCTGATGGCCGGAACGCGTCTCCATCGCCGAGAGCACCGCACGGCGCTCGAGCATCAGGTTCATCACCTTGCTCGCGCACTCCTCCGGCACGTCGACCGAAGCGAGCTCGATCGGCTCGAGCCGGTGGCCGCGTTCGTCTTCGTGGTAGATCACTGTCGGCGGGCCGACCTGCAGCTCCAGTCCCTCACGGCGCATGGTCTCGATCAGCACTGAGAGATGCAGCAACCCGCGCCCGCTGACCTCGTAGACATCCGGACGCTCGGTGGCCGCGATGCGCATCGCGACATTGCGCGCGCACTCGCGCTCCAACCGTGCCTTGAGGTCGCGGCTCTGCAGCGGCTTGCCCTCCTGACCCGCCAGCGGGCTCGAGGTCACGCCGAAGGTCATGCGGATGGTCGGCTCGTCGATCGGGATCGCCGGCAGCGCCACGGGATGCTCGGGATCGCAGATGGTGTCGGAAATGCCGATATCGCCGATCCCGGTGACTCGCACCACGTCACCGGCGCTGGCATGGTCGACCGCCTCGTCGCCCAGGCCCAGGGGCCGGCGGACCTCGAGCACCCGACCGCGACGCGGCGTGGCCGAGCTGTCGGCGACCACCGCCACGCTCTGCCCCGTAGCGATCCGGCCGGCGTAGATACGCCCGACCCCGATGCGGCCGACGAAATCGCTGTGTTCGATGTTCGAGACCTGCAGCCGCAGCGGCGCGTCGGCCTCGACCGGAGGGCCGGGCACCTGTTCGAGCACCGCGTCGAGCAACGGCAGCAGGTCGCCGCTGCGCGAGTCCGGCTCGCAGTTCATGTAGCGGTCGCGGCCGGAGCCATAGAGCACCGGGAAATCGAGCTGCCAGTCCTCGGCGCCGAGTTCGACCATCAGGTCGAACACCGCGTCGACCGCGTTGGCGGGCTCGCAGCCGGCCTTGTCGATCTTGTTGACGACCACGATCGGCTTGAGGCCGCACTCCAGCGCCTTGCGCAGCACGAACCGCGTCTGCGGCATCACGCCCTCGAAGGCGTCGACCAGCAGCAG
>CAZTGE010000135.1:0-11351 GCA_964612995.1 uncultured candidatus Brocadiaceae bacterium
TCGGCCGGTCGCCCAGCCAGGCCTGGCTGGGCTCCGGTTTGCAGAGGGGGCGCTGTCACCTCGCGGCTTGGCCGCGTACCCCCACGCGCCTCGGTCGTCGCTGGCCAGCTAGCGACAACACCATCAACACCATCATCGCGAAAGTGGCGCAGGTGTTCAGCCCCGACTGGCCGGATGCGACGCGGTGACCGCGTCGATGTCCATCGCGAACAGACCTGCCATCCCGCGTCGTTGGAGCACACGGCTAAACAACACGACCATCGCCACCCAGGCGGTGAACAGGATCCAGCGCAGCCACGGACTGTCGTCGAGGAACACCGCCACCGGCGCCGGGACGATCAGCAACAGCATGAACAGCAAGGGGATCACGATGGAGTTCTTCATCGCCCGATGCATCACCGCCCCACCAGGCTCAAGGCCACCTGTCCGACGCCCTTGACCTGCCGCAGGCGGGCGGTGAACAGATGGATCTCGGCCGCGGTGCCATGGATGATCAGCACCTCCATGCAGCGGTGATGGTCGAGGTGGACATGGGTGGTGACCTTGATCTCGGCGCTGCAGTCGTGCTGCAGCTCCACCAGCCGTCCGGGCAGGCCGCGCGTGTGGTGGTCGTAGACCATCGAGATGGTGCCGTGGACCAGGCCCCCCTGGCCCCATTCGCGGATCGCGAGATGGGTCCGCAGCAGGTCGCGGATGAACTCGGACCGGTTGCCCGCGCCGCTGCGACGCACCATCTCCTCGAGCTGCTCGTAGAGCGCGCGCTCGATCGACATGCTCAGCCGCACGAGTTCGGACATCGGATCTCCACCGGCCATCCGCCGCGGCCGGCCGGCAGGTTCTGTTGCAGCGCGCGAGGTTCAAGTTGCATCCCGTGGCGAGCGCGGCTCGAATCGGAGCGTGCCGACCGCCAGACGCCGCTTGCTCATCCGCGGACGGGTGCAGGGCGTGGGTTTCCGCCCCCATGTCGTGCGTCTGGCCCGTGCCCTGGAGCTGGGCGGCTGGGTCGGCAACGAGCCGGCCGGGGTGGTGGTCGAGGTCGAGGGGCCGGCTCCAGCGCTCGACCGCTTCCACGAACGCGTGCTCGCCGAGCTCCCGCCCCTGGCCTGGATCCATGACATCGCCACTGTCGAGCTCCCGCCGAGTGGCAGCCGGTCCTTCACCATCGCTGCGAGCGACGAGACCGGGGTCCAGGATCTGGCCATCACTCCCGATGCGGCCACCTGCGCCGCCTGTCTGGCCGAGATCGACGATCCAACCGACCGACGCCACGGCTATCCCTTCGCCAACTGCACCGACTGCGGCCCGCGCTACTCGATCATCGACGCCGTGCCCTACGACCGCCCGCGCACGACGATGCGCGATTTCACGATGTGTGCCGAGTGCCAGCGCGAGTACACCGATCCGGACGACCGTCGTTTCCACGCCCAGCCCAACGCCTGCCCTGTCTGCGGCCCCCAGCTGTGGCTCGAACACACCGAGCCACAGGATACCCACGTGATCGCTCGCGGGCCCGCGGCTCTCGCGGCCGCCGCCGCGCAGCTTGCGGCCGGCGCCATCGTCGCGATCAAGGGCCTCGGCGGCTTCCACCTCGCCTGCCGCGCCGACGATCAGACCGCCCTCACCCGCCTGCGCTCACGCAAGCAACGCGAGAGCAAGCCCTTCGCGGTGATGGTACGCGACCTGGCCATCGCACGTCGCCTGGCCGTGGTGAGCGCAGACGCGGCCGACCTGCTCGCCGCTCCGGCCGCCCCGATCGTGCTGCTGCCGCGCCGAAGCGATCCCCAGCCGCCGCTGGCCGCGGGTATCGCCCCGGACACCGACCTGCTCGGGCTGTTCCTGCCCTACACCCCGCTGCACCACCTGTTGCTGTGCGCCGGACCCCCGGCGCTGGTGATGACCTCGGCCAACCCGGCCGGCGAACCCTTGACGCACGCCAACGCGGAAGCCCGCACCCGCCTGGCCACCATCGCCGACGCGATCCTGTTCCACGACCGGCGCATCGCCCGGCCGATCGACGACTCGGTGGTGCTGGCCGACATCGGACCCGACGGCACCCTGCTCGAATTCACCCCGGTACGGCGAGCCCGCGGCTACGTGCCCGACCCGATCTTCCTCGCACGTCCGCTGCCGCTGCCGGTCCTGGCGCTCGGCGGCGATCTCAAGTCCACCCTCTGCCTCGCCGCTGATGCGCGGGCGGTGCTCGGCGAACACCTCGGCGACCTCGCCCATCCCGCCGCGTTCCGCGCCTTCGTCGCCGCCGGCGAGCGCCTGGCTCAGCTGCTCGCGATCGCGCCGGAGCGGATCGCCTGCGATCTGCATCCCGGCTATCACAGCTCGCGCCACGCCCAGAGCTTCGGCCTGCCGCTGGTCCGGGTCCAACACCACCACGCCCATGTGGTCGCCTGTGCCGCCGAACACGGCCACGATCGCTCCCTGCTGGGCATCGCCTGCGACGGCACCGGCTACGGCGAGGACGGCAGCATCTGGGGTGGCGAACTGCTGCTGGTCGACGGCCCGCGATACGTCCGCCTGGCCCACCTCACCGCGATACCACTCCTCGGCGGCGACGCCGCCGCGCACGAGACCTGGCGTCCGGCGGTCGGCCTGCTGCACGCCGCCTGGGGCGCCGACTGGCCACAGCAGCTGCCGCGCACCCGCCTCGCCCTGCCACCACAGGCAGCAGCGCTCGCCGCCACCCGCCTCGCCAGCGGCCGGGGCACGACTCCCTGTTCGAGCCTCGGTCGGCTGTTCGACGCCATCGCCGCCCTGCTCGGCGTGGCCTCCAGCAACCGCCATGAGGGCGACGCCGCGATCCGGCTCGAAACCCTCGCTCATACCGCCGCCCCGGCACCCCTGGCCCTGCCGCTACGCTGTGATGGCCCGATCGCCCTGCTCGACACCCCGCAGCTGACCCGCGACCTGCTCGATCACCTCGACGCCGGCGCGGCGCCGGCCGCGCTCGCGCGCGGCTTCCACGATGCCGTCGCCGATGCCTTCGTCGCGGCTGCCGTCCGAGCTGCTGCGGAGCACGCCGTGGACACGGTCGCACTCACCGGCGGCTGTCTGCTCAATCGCCTGCTGCGCCGCCGCATGCAGGCCGGCCTGGAACAGGACGGTCTGCGCGTGCTGACCCATCGCCGTACACCACCCGGCGACGGCTGCCTCGCCCTGGGTCAGGCGCTGATCGCGGCAGAGCGCGTAATCGACTGAAGCATCGCCACAGCGTTGCCTATCCCTCGAGACCACCGCGCGCGAACTGGCCGAGATCCACGCGCAACCCGACACGATGATCGGGAGATTCAAGACCTTCCCATCAAAGCCCCCGCCGGCCCTGCGGGCCAGCGGGCAGGGCGACTCAAAGCTCGCGCATGAGGGCCATGCCTCGCCTCCACCTGCGTCACTACGGCCCAAGCACCAAAGAGAACCTGGCGGTTTGACGCAGGTGGAGGCGACGCAAGGCATGCCGAGCTGGTGTTCGGCGCTCCCGGGGCGAGCTTTGAGTCGCCCTGGGCAGCCTCCGCCCCCGGTCCTCGACAGCGCCCCCATTGCCAGCACAATCCAGGGCATGAATGATCGCCCCAACGTCCTGTTCATCTCCATCGACGATTTGCGCCCCGAACTCGGCTGCTACGGCTGCGATCACATCGACAGCCCGCATCTCGATGCCCTCGCACTCGAGAGCATGCTCTACAGCCGCGCATTCTGTCAGGTCCCCGTCTGCGGCGCCTCGCGCGCGAGCACCCAGACCGGGGCCCGGCCACGCCGCGAGCGCTTCATCGATTACTGGGCCCGGGCCGACGAGGAGATGCCCGAGGCGGCGGTCCTCCCGGAGCACCTGCGCCGCAACGGCTACCACACCGTCTCGCGCGGCAAGGTCCTGCACACGCGCGCTGATTCACCTCAGGCCTGGTGCGAGCCGGCCTGGCGCCCGGCCCACGAACATCCCGGTTACCGCGACCCCGACAACGTGGCCGTCCAACTGGAGAACCTGCGCAAGGCCGCGGCCAATGGCCAGCGCCTGCCACGCGGCCCGGCCTGGGAGATGATCGACGGACCGGAATCGCAGTGCCCCGATCACCAGACCGCCGATTACGTGATCCAGGATCTCGACCGCCTCGCCGGCGGCGACCAGCCCTTCTTCCTCGCCGCGGGTTTCGTCCGGCCGCACCTGCCCTTCAGCGTCCCCCGGCGCTACTTTGACCGTTACGACCGCGACGCGCTACCCATGCCCGCCTGCCCACAGCCCCCGAGCGATGTCCCAGACGCCGCCCTCCACCGTTCGCCCGAATTGCGGCTCCACTACGAGGGCATCGAGGACCAGGACCCCCTGAGCGAGCCGCTGACCCGCTCGCTGCGCCACGGCTACTTCGCCGCGGTGAGCTTCCTCGACGAGCAGATCGGCCGTGTGCTCACGGCGGTCGACCGCCTCGGCCTGCGCGACGACACCATCGTCGCCTTCACCGTCGACCATGGCTGGAACCTCGGCGAACACGCTCTGTGGTGCAAACACTGCTTGTACGAGACCTCGTTACGGGTGCCGCTGATGTTGCGCGTTCCGGGTCGCCGCCCCGGCCGCTGCGACAGCATCGTCGACAATCTCGACATATATCCGACCTTCTGCGAACTGCTCGACCTGCCCGAGCCCGAGCACGGCCTCGACGGCCACAGCCTGGTCCCGACGCTCGAGGATCCCGGCGCAAGTGTCAGGACCCATTCGCAAAGCCGCTATCACCTCGGGCGTTCGGTACGGACCGATCGTTATCGCTACAGCCGCTGGGAGGACGCGAGCGGATTCCATGGGCACACCCTGTTCGACCATGCAGAGGATCCGGACGAGGCGAACAACCTCGCCAACGATCCCACCCACGCCGCGGTCGTCGCCGAACACCTCCATCTGCTCCCGGGCATGGACTGATCGGCCCGGACCGGACCACGCCCCCGGCTGGCGCGCTGCCGCATTGACAACAGACAGGCTGCAACATCGCGTCCGCCTCGGCTTATCACCTGAGGAGGAGCCCTCATGCGCACATCTGCCCGCCTCGCCGTCCTGATCGCCGTCTGCACCTGCACCTCCGCGGCCGAAGGCGTGCCCCTCCGCATCGGCGACGCCGGCTCCCTCCCCGACCCCAGCCGCTTCGATCCCGCCTACCCCGAGATGGAGCGTTGGGCCAAGGCCGGCGTCGAAGGCGGGATCCCTTACATCGAGCGGGTGGTCGGGCGCATCGATCCGGAAACCGACATCGTCGCGGCCGTCGCCGCCGCCGCCGGCCAGGTCTCTGCCGGCAATCCCGGCGTTCTGCTCCTCGCCGCCGGCGACTACCCGATCCCGCGCGAACTCTGGCTCAAGCCGGGCCTGATCCTGCGCGGCGCCGATCGGACACAGACCTTCCTCATCTCTGAACTCAACGAGATGAAAGCCCCCTACGGAGTGGCCGAGACCCACGCGATCAAGATGGCCGAGCGCAGCGCGCTCGAGGACCTGACCGTCTACAACCGTCACGTCAAAGACAAGGACCCCGGCACCTACGTCGGTAAATACAGCAACCCCGGCGCGCCCTGCAGCGGCCTGGTCAAGATCCCCGGCAAGGCGACCAATTCCTGGATCCAGCGCTGCAACCTGACCCACGCCGGCTCCAACCCGATCTCGATCGACGGCGATCACATCACCATCCGTGACTGCACCATCGAGCACGCCTACAACAAAGGCGGCAAGGGGCACGGCTACCTCGAACTGGGCAACGCGCATGACATTCTGTTCTACAACATCACCGTCACTGACATCCGCCACGTCTCGGTGATGTGGAAGAGCAGCTACGTCGTGTTCTACGAGTGCGATTTCACCATCGACATCAACTACCACGACGGCCTGCCGCACCACAATCTGATCGAGGCCTGCACCTTCCGCCCGCAACGCGGTCATCACTGGGGCTGCATCGCCTACGGGGCCAAGCCCTGGCAGGACTGCGGCCCCGGCCCCCGCTGCCTGTTCTGGAACAACGACATGACGGGCAAGAACAGCGGATGGGCCGGCAGCCAGGTGGTCTGGGAGCTCGAGGACACCACCCCTGGCTACGACGCGATGGGCAAGAGCGTCCCCGATCGGCTCGAGGCCGGACCGCCACCCAAGCACGGCACGCTCTACGCGGTCACCGGCAAGGACATCCCGCTGGAGATGGTCGAGCGCGGCCGCTGCATGGCCAACCTCGAAGCCGCGATCGCTGCCGAGGCACACGCCAAGGTGATCTTCTTCGCCAGACTCGGCCGGGGCTTGTTCAAGCAGGACAGCCCGGAGTACGCGGAAGCCACCCGCCAGCTCGAACGCACGCAACAGGCGGCCAGCAGCGCCCTGGGCGACCTCGGCGACGATCCCGACGCCGACGAGCTGCGCAGCTTCCTCGCCACCTGGGAGGGCACCGATGCCATCGCCGATGCCCACGCCCTCGCCGACCGGCTCGCGTCCGCGGATTTCGCGCGCATCGCCCCCGGCGGCCGGACCCCGCGCGGCTCGCGCCTGCGCGACTTCGTCGACGACTGGCACGGCGTGGCCACCATCGATGCCGCGATGCGGGCCTATCAGCAGCAGGCCGACGAGGACTTCGAGCGCGAGCAGGATGATTTCGGCCACCCCGATGACCTGCGCAAATTCATCGCAAAATGGCGCCATGCCGAAGCGGCCGAACGTGCCGGGCAACGCCTGGTCGCCTTGCTGCGCAAGGCGTTGGACAAGCTCGATGGGATGGTCGACAAGATGAACCGTCGCCAACGCGAGGAGACGTTCCAGCTCTTCGTCGACACTTCTCTCGAAGCGGAGGCCAGGGCCCTGCTGATCGGCGACTAGCGCGTTCCGCTCAATTTACAGGTAATATCCGATGCGCCGCGTTTGACAGCTGCACAGCACAACGCAGGCACTGCATCGCACGCTGACTGTCGACTGCGACCGACACCCCGAGCCACCGCCGCATCCGGCCCAGCCGCGCGCATCCCGCCTGCCTCGATCGCGTCACCTTCATGTCTCATTCGCGTCTGCAGCGTCGCGGCAGCGAGCAATCGAGACGCGAAGGCCAACACTTCTCGCCGCCTGTGGTAGAACTTCCTCCCGATGATCGAGCCCACCGACCCTGAGCCCCGAGCCGACGACCGCTTCGCATCGAGCGCCGTCCCTGCATGCGAACCCACGCCACCGTCGCCCGTGGTCGTCGACTCCGCCGCTTCGCTCTCCTTCGACCTCGCTCCGAGTCCCGGCGACACCGCGCCGCCGCTGCTCGCATCCGGCGCCCGCATCGCCCATTACGACATCGGCCACCGCATCGCCCGCGGCGCCATGGGCGAGGTCTACGCTGCACACCAGCAGACGCTCGACCGGCCGGTCGCGGTCAAGATCCTTCTGCCCGAACTCGCCGAACAGGTGCCCGAGCTCGCCGCACAGTTCCTCCACGAAGCCTGCGCCGCCGCCCGCCTCGACCATCCCAACGTGATCATGGTGCACGACTCCGGCACCGCGGCGTATGGCGGGACCACGCTGCACTGGTTCGCGATGGAACTGGTCGAAGGCTACAACCTCAAGCGCCTGCTCGAAGACGAGGGCCCCCTGCCCGCCGACCGGGTACGCGGGATCATGCATGCGATCGCTGGGGCCTTGAGCCACGCTGCTGCGCGCGGCATGGTCCACCGCGACATCAAACCCGACAACATCATGCTCACCGCCGGCGGCACCGTCAAACTGACCGACTTCGGCCTGGTCCTGTGGGAAGCCCTCGACGGCGAGACCCCCCTCGCCGACCGCTGGGTCGGCACCCCGCGCTACATCAGCCCGGAACAGATCCTGCGCCGCCCGACCGACGTGCGCAGCGATCTCTACAGCCTCGGCGCCACCGCCTACCACCTGCTCCTCGGCCGACCGCCCTTCGTTGCCGATGACCGCAAGAGCATCCTCCAGGCGCATCTCGAAGCCGAACCCGAGGATCCCCGTCACGAACTCGACCCAGCCGGGCAGGCCCTCGCCGCGGTCATCCTGCGCCTGCTGCGCAAACAGCCCGCGAAGCGCTACCCAGACGCCGAGAGCCTGCTCACCGAACTCGACCGGCTCGATGCGCTCACCGCGCACGACGGCACCGGGACCACGCGCACCAGCGCACGCCACCGCGTGCGCCGCCGGGGGCGCCGACGGCGATAGGGCACGGCCCAGCGCGCCGCCGCGAGACTGCAGCCCGAGGCACGGAAGCCGGTCGCGAGCACGCGAGCCGAGTGAGCACGCGACAATTTCCAATGTGCATCCCGCCGGGGTCGGCGCCGGGCAGCTGCAGCGATGGTGCGACGACCGGCCCTACCCGTCACGCTTGCGCCCGGGCCGTGCACGCGGCTCGGCTGCCAGCGGGTCCTCCGGCCAGGCGTGCTTGGGATAGCGTCCACGCAGCTCCTTGCGCACACTCGGGTAGGTGTTGGCCCAGAAGCTGGCCAGGTCGTCGGTCACCTGGGCCGGACGTTGGTTGGGTGCGAGCAGATGCAGCAGCACCGCTTCGCGCCCGAGAGCGATGCGCGGGGTCTCGCGCGCACCGAACAGCTCCTGGATCCGCACCGCCAGCACCGGCCGCTCACCGGAATAATCGACCCGGATCCGTGAACCGGAGCTCACAGCGATCCGCTCGGGCGCCCACTCGTCGAGCATCTGACGTTCGCGCCAGGCGAGCTGTCCCTGCAACAGCGGCAGCGGGTCGTTGCGAGCGAGATCCGATCGCGCGCGCGCATCGGCACACCAGGCGGCGAGCACCGCCTCGCGCTGGGCTGCACTCAACGGGGCCAGCGGTGCGTCTGCGCGCGCGGCGAGCCAGTCCCAGCGCCGGAGGAATGCGGCCGCGGCGGAGTGCTCGGCGATCAGCGCGTCCCACTCCGGGGCGAGCGCCGCGGCCAGGCAGGCGGCCACCGAGGCGGGATCCGCCGCCACCCCGGCGCGATAGTCGATGACCAGATCACGATAGCGATGGACCCGAGCACACTCCACCCGGCCCTTCTCGCTGACATAGCGCAACTGGTCCTCCTGGCGCAGCGCCTCCGGGAACAGCTCTTCGAGCAGCGCGCGCTCGATCTCGCAACCCTGCTGCAGCACCCGCCGCCGCGCCCCACGACCACCGAAGCCCTGAACCCGATACGCGACCACCAGCCGACCCGTCTCCCGCCGGTCGGCGACATGCAGCGCACTGCCCGGTTCGATCCGCACCTTGATTCCACCGACCAGGGTCAGGCTGTTGGGGTCGTTGGCCGAACGGATGCCCACCCGGTCGGGGTAGGCGGCCACCAACAATCGCGGCATCACCGCTTCGGGCTCGGTCGCCTGCGTCGGCAGATCGCCGAACAATCGTCGTGCGGCGCGCGCGATCTGATCGGCGGCCGCGTCGATCCGACGCGCCGCGCCGGTATCGATGCCTTGCTCGCGCAGGTAATGGGCAAAGCCGCAGGCACGGCAGCGCGCAAGAGCGTCGATCCGGTCGAGACAGTCCGCTGGCCCGGGGACCGCTGGCGGATCACCGCGACGCCATGGTGGCCGCAGATCGCGCTCTGCGAGCACCGCCGCCACATCGGCGCCGAGTGGCCCGGCTCCGCTGCTCGCCGCCTCGGCCATCAGCCGAGCGATCCGCGGGTGCAGCGGCAATCCGGCGAGAAACCCGCCGCGTTCGCTCAACCCGGCGAAGGGGCGTGCCGTGAAGCCCAGCTCGCTCAACAACTCCTCGGCCCCGGCCAGGCGCTCGGCCTCCGGCGGCTCGAACCAGGGGAAGCCACGGCTGTCGCCGCCATGCAACGCCTTTACCATCAACACCGCCGGCGTCACGTCGCAGCGCCGCAACTCCGGATCGAGCGCCGGGGGGCGCCGCGCGTCGGCGCTGCGGGACCACAGGCGATAGCAGCGCCCCGGAGCGGTGCGCCCGGCACGGCCAGCACGCTGGGCAGCGGAAAAGCCGCTGATCGCCTCGAGCCGCAACTCATCCAGACCCGCGTCCGGATCGAAGCGCGCAACGCGCGCCAGGCCGGAGTCGATCACCGTGCGCACGCCCTCGATCGTCAGCGAGGTCTCGGCCACGTTGGTCGCCAATACCACCTTCTGCCCGCCGCTCGCTGCCACCGCCCGGGCCTGGGCCTCCGGAGCGAGCGAGCCGTGCAGGGGCACTACCTGCAGGCCAGGCGCGCTGCCGATCAGCCGCAGACAGGTCTCGATCTCGCCGACACCGGGCAGGAACACCAGCACGTCACCGCAATCCTCGCGCGCCAGGGCCTCGTCGAGCACACGCACCACGTGGTCGCCGAGCCGCTCGCGCGAGCGCGGCGGACGCATCACCGTCTGCACCGGATGTGGCGTACCGCCGGCCTCGATCACCGGCGCAGCGTCCAGAAAGGCCGCCACCGGGGCCGGATCCATCGTCGCCGACATCACCACCAGCTTGAGGTCCGGGCGCACCGTGCGCCGCAACTCGCGCAGCCAGGCCAGCGCCAGATCGACGTGCATGCTACGCTCGTGGAACTCGTCGAGCACCACCGCACCGACTCCCTCGAGATAGGGATCGCGCTGCAACTGCCGTGTCAACGTGCCCTCGGTCTGCACCCACAGCCGGGTATCCGCCCCGCCACGGGTCTCGAAGCGGATGCGGTAGCCGATCTGCGCGCCGAGCTCCCAACCATGCTCGGCCGCGATCCGCCGCGCCAACCCGGTCGCCGCCACCCGCCGCGGCTGCAACAGATAGACCTGCGGATGCTCCGGATCCAACAGACGCGGATCGAGCAAAGCCGGCGGAATCCGCGTCGACTTGCCCGCCCCCGGCGGCGCAGTGAGCACACAGGCACCAACTGATCCCAATGCCCCAAACACCTCGGACACCACACCATCGATCGGCAACGAACGCATCGCCACCGATCATCACGCCCACAGCCCCAGCTCAAGGCCACACCCCCACCGGCCCCAGGGCGACTCAATGCTCACAAATGAGAGCCATGCCTCGCCTCCGCCTGCGTCACTATGGCCCAAGCACCAAAGAGAGCCGGGCGGTTTGACGCAGGTGAGGCTACGCAAGGCATGCCGACCTGGGGATCGGCGCTCCCGGGGCGAGCTTTGAGTCGCCCTGCACCGGCCCCAGGGCGGGAGAATCGACGCGCTCACGCAGCGCGATAGCGCCTGCGAGGACGGCCGCGAGCAACAGAGCCAGCGCCGACCACATCAGCGGGCCACCGAGCACGACCGCTGCCAGCGGCACGCAGGCCGATCTTGGGATTCGCCGCAATGAGGCTTCCTTCAGAGCCCCCGCCGGCCTTATCGACCGGCGGAAGAGAGCCAGGAACTTGCGCCAGGTGCCACTGCGTCCTTTTGC
>CAZTGE010000136.1:0-2042 GCA_964612995.1 uncultured candidatus Brocadiaceae bacterium
CTCACCGGCAGGACCCGCCTGATATGACCAGCCAACGCAAGGATCCGCTTGCCCAAGCCTGGGAACGCCGAGCCCCAGCTCGGCCGAATGGCGTTGATGCCGAGCTGGGGCTCGGCGCTCCCAGGGAGGCGCCCGGCGCTGGCGTGGAGCATCACAAGTCATGGTATTCCAGGGGCTATCTGCCGCATTTCGACGGCGCACGCATCACCCATACCATCACTTTTCGGCTCAAGGACTCCTTGCCACGGCACTGTCTGCCGGCACTCGAACAGGAACTCGCCGAGCTGACCGACGACGACGAGCGGAATCGACAACGGCGTCAGCGCATCGAATCCCTGCTCGATGCCGGATATGGTTGCTGCGCTCTGAGCGATCCAGCCGTAGCGTCGATCATGCAGGAAACCCTGATCAAATGGCATGATGACCGCTATCATTTGTGGGCTTGGTGCATTATGCCCAATCATGTCCATGCGTTGATCACGGCCCGGGCGCGGTTGGGGAAGATCGTGCAGAGCTGGAAATCCTTCGTGGCACGCTGGGCGCGATCGCGAGCGTGCGAGCTGGGGTTGGTCGTTCCCGAGGATGGTTTCTGGATGCGGGAATATTGGGATCGGTATATCCGAGATGAAAACCACTTCGCGGCGGCGAAGCGTTATGTCGAACACAATCCCGTTGCTGCAGGCCTGTGCGAGCTGGCGGCTGATTGGCGGTGGTCGAGCGCGCATCCGTCGGTGTCGCTTGCGCGCGGTGCGGTGTCGCAAGCCGATGGCTCAGATGCCGAGCTGGGGCTCGGCGGTCCCGGGGGGCCAACCGCATGACCGAATCCCACCACCGCGAGTACAAAACCACCTGGAACGAGGCCCACCTCAAGGCCCTCTGCGCCTTCGCCAACGCCGAGGGCGGCGTGGTGGAGATCGGCCGCGCCGACGGCGGGCGGGCGGTGGGCCTCGCCCCGGCGACCGTGCGCAAGCTGCTGGAAGACATCCCCAACCAGGCCCGGACATCCTCGGCGTGCTGGTCCAGGTGGAAACCGTCGAGGAGGATGGGCATCAGTTGCTGCGGGTGCGGATCGATCCCTACCCCAGCCCGATCAGCTATCGCGGGCGCTATTACCTGCGCTGCGGGGCCACCACCCAGGAGCTCAAGGGGGCGGCCCTGGAGCAGTTCCTGCTGCGCAAGCGCGGGCGCACCTGGGATGCCGTGCCGCTGCCCGAGCTGCGGGCGGAGGATCTGGATCCCGCCGCGCTGCGCCGCTTCCGGCAGCTGGCCACCGAGCAGGGGCGGATGGAACCCGAGGCCCTGAGCGGCGACGACTGCCTGCTGCTGGAACGGCTGCAACTGCGTGAAGGTGCCTACCTGAAGCGGGCGGCGGCGCTGCTGTTTCACGCCGACCCCGAACGCTTCGTCACCGGCGCGACCCTGAAGATCGGCTTCTTCCGCAGCCCCAGCGATCTCGCCTACCACGACGAGCTGCGCGGCGATCTGCTGGGCGTGGCCAAGCAGGCCGTGGACACCCTGCTGCTCAAGTACCTCAAGGCCTCCATCCGCTACGAGGGACTGCAGCGCATCGAACGCTATCCGGTGCCCCGCGCCGCCCTGCGCGAGGCCCTGCTCAACGCCCTGATCCACCGCGACTATGCGGTGCCGGCCCCGATCCAGGTCCGGGTCTCCGAGGATAGGCTCAGCATCTGGAACCCAGCCACCCTGCCGGAGGGCTGGACGACGGCGACCCTCCAGGGGCCGCACGCTTCGCGTCCGCCCAACCCGCTGGTGGCCGGGGCCGCCTTCCGCGCCGGTGAGATCGAGGCTTGGGGCCGGGGGATCGAGCGCATCCGGCAGGCCTGCCGGGAGGCTGGAACGCCGACGCCCGAGTGGCGGCATGAACACGGTGAACTGTGGCTGACCTTCGCCTTCGGCGAGGACTATCTGAGCGCTCTGGCGGGCGAGACGGACGAGACGGAGCAGGTCTCCGGTGCGCCTGGGGCCGCTACGGGTAAAGGGCAGACTACCCAAAAGACTACCCAAAAGACTACCCAAAAGAC
>CAZTGE010000136.1:2142-10633 GCA_964612995.1 uncultured candidatus Brocadiaceae bacterium
AGACTACCCAAAAGACTACCCAAAAGACTACCCAAAAGACGGCCGAGGCGGTCCTGGACATCCTGCGCGAAGATCCTGCTGCCAGTCGACGCGACATTGCCGAACGACTGGGATCCATCACCGAAGATGGGGTGAAGTACCATCTCGACCGGCTCAGAAGGGCCGGGCGGATCATCCGCGTCGGGGGTCGCAAGCACGGCCGCTGGGAGGTGCAGTCATGAGTGGACCGCGATCAGACGGCCATGGGAAAATTCGCGGTAACTCATTGCGTTGTCTATGCTTGATCAGCAGCGTCCAGGATGTCGACGAAAGCCGTTTCGTCGACATCCGCAGGCCCGGCACGGTTGGCCTCGTTGCTGCACGCCAGCCCAGAGAGGTCCTGCCATGAGCGCCATCGGCAAACCCGAACGCACCACCCAGGACCGGGTCATCAACCTGTTCGTCGACGAACTCGGCTACGACTCCCTCGGCAACTGGCAGGACCGCGCCGACAACGGCAACCTCGAAGCCGGCCTGCTGCGCGAGCACCTGCGCACCGCCGGCTACGCCGCCGCCGCCATCGACCGGGCCCTCGACCTGCTGGGCCAGGCCGTCGCCAAGCACGGCCAGGGGCTCTACGCCACCAATCAAGCGGTCTACCAGCTGCTGCGCTACGGCGTGCCGGTGAAGACCGAGGCCGGCCGCCCAACCGAGACCGTGGCGCTGGTGGACTGGGACCAGCCGGCGGCCAACCACTTCGCCATCGCCGAGGAGGTGACCCTCAGCGGCAGCCACGAGCGGCGGCCGGATCTGGTGCTCTACTGCAACGGCATCGCGGTGGCGGTGCTGGAGCTCAAGAACAGCCGCGTCGGCCTCGGCGACGGCATCCGCCAGCTGTGCTCCTGCCAGCAGCCGGCCTTCCACGAGCGCTTCTTCGCCACCGTGCAGCTGCTGCTGGCCGGCAACGACAGCGAGGGCCTGGCCTACGGCGCCATCGGCACGCCGGCCAAGCACTACCTGCGCTGGAAGGAGGACGAGGCCGACGCCCGCGGCTACAAGCTCGACAAGTACCTGCGCAAGCTGTGCCGCAAGGAGCGGCTGCTGGAATTGATCCGCGACTTCGTGCTCTTCGACGGCGGCGTCAAGAAGGTGCCGCGGCCGCACCAGTACTTCGGCATCAAGGCGGCCCAGCAGCGCATCGGCGAGGGGCGCGGCGGCATCATCTGGCACACGCAGGGGTCGGGCAAGAGCATCGTCATGGTGCTGCTGGCCAAGTGGATCCTGGAGCACCGGCCGGCGGCGCGGGTGGTGGTGGTCACCGACCGCTACGAGCTGGACAAGCAGATCAAGCGCGTGTTCGAGGATGCCGGCGAGGCCATCCACCACGCTGCGAGCGGACGCGACCTGATGGCCCAGCTCGGCCGGCCCCGGCCGCGGCTGCTGTGCTCACTGGTGCACAAGTTCGGCCGCCGCGACGTCGACGACCTGGACGCCTTCATCGCGGAGCTCGAAGGCCAGCCCAGCCCCACCGTGAGCGAGGTTGTCGTCTTCGTCGACGAATGCCACCGCACCCAGAGCGGCAAGCTGCACCGCCTGATGAAAGCGATGATGCCCGCGGCGACCTTCATCGGCTTCACCGGCACGCCGCTGCTGAAGAAGGACAAGGCCACCAGCCTGGAGATCTTCGGCGACTACATCCACACCTACAAGTTCGGCGAGGCGGTGGAGGACGAGGTGGTGCTCGACCTGGTCTACGAGGCCCGCGACATCGACCAGCGCCTGGGCAGCCCCGAGAAGATCGACGCCTGGTTCGACGCCAAGACCCGCGGCCTCAACGACTGGCAGAAGGACGAGCTCAAGAAGCAGTGGGCGACCATGCAGCGGGTGCTCAGCTCGCGCGATCGCATGGAGCGCATCGTCGCCGACATCACCTTCGACTTCAGCACCCGGCCGCGCCTGTCCAGCGAGCGCGGCAATGCCCTCCTGGTCGCCTCCAGCATCTATGAAGCCTGCCGCTACTTCGCGCTCTTCCAGCGCTCGGTCTTCAAGGACCGCTGTGCCGTGGTCACCTCCTACAACCCGCAAGCCAGCGACATCAGCACGGAGGAGGTCGGCGCCAACACCGAGACCGACAAGCAGTTCATCTACCAGACCTACACCGAGCTGCTGCAGGACGTCACGCCGCAGCGCGGCATGAGCGCCACCGAGACCTACGAAGAGGCGGCCAAGCGCCGCTTCATCCACGAGCCGGCCGCCATGCGCCTGCTGATCGTGGTCGACAAGCTGCTCACCGGCTTCGACGCCCCGCCCTGCACCTACCTCTACATCGACAAGGCGATGCAGGACCACGGCCTGTTCCAGGCCATCTGCCGCACCAACCGCCTGGACGGCGAGGACAAGGACTTCGGCCACATCGTCGACTACAAGGATCTGTTCAAGAAGGTCGAGAAGACCATCGCGGTCTACAGCTCGGAACTCGACCACAGCGCCCCCGGCGCCAGTCCCGAGGTGCTGATGAAGGACCGCCTGAGCATCGGCCGCGAGCGCCTGGATCAGGCCCTGGAGAGCCTGGAGCTGCTGTGCGAACCGGTGGAGCCGCCCCGCGGCGAGCTGGAGCACATCCACTACTTCTGCGGCAACACCGAGATCCCCGACGACCTCGCCGAATGCGAGCCGCAGCGCGCCGCCCTCTACAAGGGCGTGGTCCACCTGATCCGCGCCTACGCCAAGATCGGCGACGACCTGGAGGCGGCCGGCTACGATGCCACCGACATCGCCCGCATCCAGGCGCGCCAGAAGCACTACCTGGCGCTGCGCGATACCATCCGCCAGGCCAGCGGCGAGACCCTGGACCTGAAGCCCTATGAGGCGGACATGCGCCACTTCATCGACACCTACATCCAGGCCGAGGAGCCACGGAAGATATCGCCCTTCGACGACATCGGCCTGCTCGACCTGATCGTCAAGACCGGTGTGGCCGATGCCATCGCCGCCCGCCTGGGCGGCCTGGCCGGCAACCAGGAAGCCGTGGCCGAGACCATCGAGAACAACGTCCGCAGCACCATCATCAAGGAGCACCTCAACAACCCGGCCTTCTTCGACCGCATGTCGACCCAGTTGCAGGAGATCATCGAGCAGCGCCGGGCCAAGGCGCTCGACTACGAGGAGTACCTGGCGAAAATCGCCGAGCTGGTGAAACGGGTCCAGAGCGGCCACGCCGAGCACATCCCCGAGATCCTGAAGCACGCGCCGGGCATGCGGGCCATCTACGACAACATTCCCGACGAACTGGTGCCCCCCGACGACGGTAGGCCCCCCACGCGTGTCGCCGAGGGGAGCGACCAGCCTCCGATCGACCGCAGGCTCGCTCTGGCCGAGCGCATCCACGAGACCATCCGCTACGTCGCCCCGGCCGACTGGCGCGGCGTCGACCCGCGCGAGCGGATCATCATGGCCGCCATCTGTCCGCTGCTGAACGACGACGTCGAGGCCACCAAGCGCCTGTTCGAAGTGATCAAGAGCCAGAAGGATTATTGAGGCGATGCAGATCGAACTCGGTGACATCCAGGTCGATGTCCTGCGCAAGCCGATCAAGAACCTCCACCTCAGCGTCTATCCCCCAAACGGCCGCGTGCGCGTCGCCGCACCCGAGCACATGCAGCTTGAAACCATCCGTGTCTTCCTGATCTCGCGCATCGGCTGGATCAAGGCCGAGCAACGCAAATTCCGCGAGCAGGACCGCGAGACGACGCGCGTCTACGTCAATCGCGAAAGCCATTACCTGTGGGGGCGACGCTACCTGCTGAAGCTGCAGGAACTCGATGCCGCGCCCCGGGTCGAACGCACCCACCGTCACCTGATCCTCACGGTCCGCCCTGGAACCGATACAGCCAAACGCGCCGCCATCATGGACCAGTGGTATCGCGACCAGGTCAAGGCCACGACCCCGCCCCTGATCGCCAAATGGGCCCCACGGCTGCAGGTCGCGCCCGCGCGTTTCTACGTCCAGCGCATGAAGACCAGATGGGGTAGCTGCAATCACGCCGGCCGCAGCATCCGCCTCAATACCGAACTGGCCAAGAAACCCGAGATCTGCCTGGAATACATCCTCTTCCACGAACTGGCCCACCTGATCGAGCCGACCCACAACGCCCGTTTCGTCGCCATCATGGATCACCACATGCCCCACTGGCGCCACCATCGCGATGAATTGAATCGCCTGCCGGTGCGGCATGAGCAATGGGGCTACTGATGCTGAACGAGCCTGTGAGAGCACGGCGATCGCTGTATGGACGGGCCGGATGCGGTTCCGCCATCATCATGACCATTGCCGGCACCTTCCCCCACCGCGACCACACCGACGCCTTCAGGAACGAGGTCGACAAGATTCTCGGCGACTGGCGCGAGCGGAAGGAGTGGTTGCGGCGGTACGGGGCGGCGCTGGATGTCTCAGCCCACGTCATGCACTGATCGGAGGATCTCATGCCCCACGCCTGGATGATCCGCAGCGGCCGCGGCAGTGCCCATGTCGATGATTTCGTGAGCAAGGGGGTCGCCGCTATCGGCTGGAGCGAGCTGGGCGAACTCGCAGGAAACGACCGGGACGGCTTCATGACGCGCGTGCAGGCCGCCTACCCCGGCAAGCATCGCTCGGCGGTGGCCAATGATGCCACCGTGCTGCATCGGTTCGTGCAGGAAATGCAGGAGGGCGATGCGGTGGTCACCTACGACAGCGAGCGGCGCCTCTATCACCTGGGTACCATCGCCGGCCCCTATCGTCATCAGCCGGAGCTCATCCCGGGTCTGCCCCAGACGCGACGCGTGACCTGGAGCCGCACAGTCAATCGCGACGACCTGAGGCGGGCGACCCGCAACAGTCTGAGCAGCACCCTGAGCCTGTTTCGACTGAGCCCGGAGGTGCTCGCCGACCTGCAGGGCGACCGGTCCGCGTCATTCCCGACCGTAGAGCTGGACGAGGAGGTGATCGCCACCGAAGACACGATCGACGACACAGCCGAGCGATCCCTGGAACTCATCAAGGACCAGGTGACCGAGCTGGATGAGGATGAGATGGAAGAATTGATGGCCGGGGTCCTCCGTGCCATGGGCTACAAGGCCCAGGTGAGCCCGACGGGGCCGGATCGTGGTGTTGACGTGACCGCTTCGCCTGACGGTCTGGGCCTCGAGCAGCCGCGCATCAAGGCCGAGGTGAAACACCGGCCCAAGACGCCTATGGGTGCCCAGGAGATCCGTAATTTCATCGCCACGCTGCGGCTGGGCGATTCCGGCCTCTTCCTCTCCACCGGCGGATTCACGCGTGAGGCGCGCTACGAGGCCGAGCGGGCCACGCTGCCGGTATCGCTGATCTCGCTCGACGATCTCGTGCGCCTGATCACCGAGCACTACCACCGTTTCGATGCGAAGGCGCGCATCCTGATCCCGCTCGAGCAGGTCTGGTGGCCAGCCCGCTGAGCGAGCGGTCTGCACGGGTTCTCGTGGCCCGATTCCGTCGCCCCTGCTGAACGATGCCGCCGCTGGTCGGGCGGATCACGGATTCCGTGGCTCCTGCGGTCGCTGGGCCTCCGCGTCCGCGTCTGCGTCCGCGCCGGGCCCGGATCGTCTGCGCCGCCGCCACCAGCGGGCCACCACCTGTTTGCCGATGATCAGGGTGCCCGCCCAGAAACTGACCTCCATGAGGACGAAACAGGCCAGGGCGAGCCAGCCGCGCGCGGCCAGCGACAGCGGCAGGAAGCCGACCAGGAACATGCCGGCGAACCAGACGCCCGCCATGCCGATCAAGATGAGCCCCAGCCAACGTCGCCAGGCCATGGATCCTCCTCTGCAGGCGGAGCGTACCGCGTGGGCGGCAGCCGCCCACCCAATGAGCATGCTGGTTGGTGGAATGGTCGCACGTGCCGTTCGCTGCTCCCCGGCCTCCGGGGCGGGCACCAGCAGGTAGCGGAACAGATGACGACGGGTCCGTTGTGCCGGGGTTTCGTTCGAAGGCGTCTGTCGAACGCATGGCTGAGCAGACACCGTCGCGAAAAGTCGTAGCGTGCTGTCAATGCAGGGCTTCGCGATCGAGGCGGACCGGAGCGTAGCAGCGCTACGTGAGGATCCGCCGACCGAGCGAAGTCCTGTAGTGGCGGTGCGATACGGCTTTGCAGCAGATTTCTCATGAGGGATCCGGGCTAGGCCATGAACAGCTCGATCACCGGCACCACCTCCTCGGGGCGGCGCTGGGGCAGGGTGATGACCAGGTCATCCCCACTCTCGCTGCCCTGCCAGGCCTCGATGCCCCTCATGGGCACCTCGCTGGCGTCGTGCAGCAGCTGTGCGTAGACCGCCTGGCCGGCCAGACCGGGCAGGCGTAGGTGCTTGTAGGGCCAAGCGAAGATGTGCACGTAGAGCCGCTTCTTCTGCGGATGCCAGGTCAGCCGGCAGTCGCGGGGGCAGGCGGCGGCGTAGGACTCGGGTGCCTCGGTGCAGCCATAGATGCTGCGGGAGTGCCGCCGCATCCAGGCGCCGATGCCGCGCAGGCGTTCGAGGGCGCGGGCATCGATCTCACCGCGACCGGTGGGACCGACGTTGAGCAACAGGTTGCCGCCCTTGCTGACGCAGTCGATCAGGGTCTGCACCAGGTTTTCGGTGCTGCGCCAGCTGGCCTCGTCGCGATGGTAGCCCCAGGAGCCGGAAAGGGTCTGGCAGGCCTCCCAGACCACCGGCTTACCGTCTACCTGCACCCAGTCCTGGGGCTGGTACTGCTCCGGGGTCTTGACGTCCCAGCCATCGGGCAGGTCCAGCCGGTCGTTGAGGATGATCTCCGGCCGCAGCTCGCGGATCAGGGCGATCAGCTCCTCGCTGCGCCAGTCGGCGCGACCCTTCCCCTCCGGGCCGCGGCCGGGGTAGCTGAAGTCGAACCAGAGGATGTCGACCTCGCCGTAGCCGGTGAGCAGCTCGCGCACCTGGCCGTGCAGATGGTCGGCGTAGCGCTGCTGGTCGCGCCCCTGGTTGAGGGCGGCGCGATCGCGGTTGCGGTTGTTGCCGATGTGCGGATCGATCAGGTAGTCGGGATGGTGCCAGTCGATCAGCGAATGGTAGAAGCCGGTACGCAGGCCGTGAATTTGGAAGGCCTCCACCATCGGTCGCAGCAGGTCGCGACCGGCCGGGGTGTTGGGCGCCTTGTAGTCGGTGAGGGCGCTGTCCCAGAGGCAGAAGCCATCGTGGTGCTTGGTGGTGACCACGAAGTATTTCATGCCCGCCTGGGCGGCGGCCGCCGCCCAGGCCTCGGGGTCGTAGAGGTCGGGCTCGAAGTGATCGAAGTAGCGCCGGTCGTAGTCGGCATCCTCGAGCTCCTCGTTGTGCTTGAGCCATTCGTGTCGTGCGCCGAGGGCGTAGAGGCCCCAGTGGATGAAGAGGCCGAAACGGTCGTGGGCGAACCAGTCGGTGTCGCCGGGGGTGGGGGTGGTCGGGCGGGTCATGGCAGCGAGCGCTCCTGCGGGCTGATGGTGGAAGGGGCGCTCCAGTATGCCATTCGCCAGCGGCCGTCCATGCACCTCCAGCGCCGGTTTGTGAACGTTCCTTGCACGGCGGATCGCTCGCCGACCCTGTGCCCATGCCGCAGCCACCGGTGCAGTCCCGTCTCCAGCTTCTGCAATGCGAGGCGGTCGAGCTGCAGCGCTGGAGCTATCCCGACCTGTCGGCCCCCTTCTGGCGTGTGTACTGGAACAGCATGCCGGGGGCCTGGGTGGAGGGTGCCGGCGGCCGGCTACAACTGGACCCAACCAACTGCGTGCTGATCGCTCCGCGCACCGCCTTCGCCACAGGGCTCACGGTCCCCGTCCGCCACCACTACCTGCACATGCGCGCCGGTCCGCCCTACGACGAGGCAGCCCCCGGCATCCACCGGCTGCCGCTTCGCGAGGAGTGGCAGCGGCTGCTGGCCGCGCTACCGGAGTCGGGCGCCCCACCGCCGGACGCCGCCACCGCCCTGTTTCTGCAGGCGGCGGCGGCGACCATGCTCGTCTCCCTGCCAACGAGCACCTGGCGGCTGCCCCGCCGCGACCCGCGCATCGCCCTGGTGCTACGCCGCCTGCAGGAGATTCCCCTGCCGACGCCGGACAATGCCAGGCTGGCGCGCTCGGTGGACATGCACCCCAGCGCCTTCGGTCGCCTGTTCCGGACCGCGACCGGCGAGTCGCCGCAAGCCTACGCCCGCCGCCTGCGCCTCGAACAGGCGGCGGCGCTGCTGGCCAACTCCGAGCGCTCCATCGACGCCATCGCCGAGGACTGCGGCTTCTGCGATCGCCACCACTTCAGTCGCGCCTTCGCCCATTGCTTCGGGGTGCCGCCGGCGGCGTACCGGCGGAGCCGTGGCGGGATGTGAGCAGTTCCGTGGGCGGGAGAAAGCTCAGCGTCGCACGCCCTGCTCGACATGCAGATGGAAAGATTGTAGCCACTCAGGCCCAACGGGCAGGAGCGGTTACAGCGCCCTTTTCGGGACCCCATCGTA
>CAZTGE010000137.1:0-10401 GCA_964612995.1 uncultured candidatus Brocadiaceae bacterium
GACTTCAAGAGCTTCTTCGACACGGTGGACCACGTCCATCTGATGAAGTTCCTGGCGCACCGCATTGCCGATCCGCGCGTGCTGCGGCTGGTCAGGAAATTCCTGCGAGCCGGCGTGAGCGAGGATGGGCAGTGGTCGAAGACGGAGGTGGGGACACCTCAAGGCGCGGTGCTGTCGCCACTCTAACACATGGCGCAGACAGCGTCGCATCGGGGTCTCCTCGATTGGAACACGTGCCGCCGGCATGGCGACGTATCTGGGTGCGCCGATCGCATGGCACGCGACAGCACGCGCTGCAAGTCAGTGCCACCACATGATTTGCAGAGAACATGCGGCAGGGGTGGCCCTTGCGCGGGCGGCCCTGTGCGCACGCTGCCTTGCTCTTGTTCCCATCAGGACTTACAGCGCAGGGTGTCGCCTGCAGCCGGTCCGGTTCACACATGAGGACGATGTCCACCACCGCCTCCGATCCCGAGCTGATGCACGCCTGCCAGGGCGGCGATGAGGATGCCTTCGCGCTGCTGGTCGAGCGCCACCTCGACGCCGTGCATGCCTTCCTCGCCCGGCGCTGCCCGCGGTGGTCCGCGGTCGAGGACGCTGCGCAGGAGACCTTCGTGCGGGCCTGGCAGGCACGCGATCGCTACGCCGCACGCAGCGCCGTTCGCACCTGGTTGCTCGGCATTGCGCACAACGTGCTGCGCGAGCAGCTAGGCGCCACGCCGCGCCACTTGCAGCGGCTCGACGGCATGCTGTGCATGGAAGGCCACGAGGCCGATGACGACGCGTCGGACGAGGGCCCGGCCCTGGCCGCGTTGCAACGTTGTCTGACGCGGCTGAACGCGCGAGCCCGCAGACTGATCCCCGCGCGCTGCCGCGATTGCCGTGGCATCAAGGAGTTGGTGCGCGCCTACGGCAAAGAGAGCGGCGCGCTCGCGCGCGAGATCCAGCGGCTCGCCGCGGCGCTGCGTCGATGCGTAGAGGAGCAATTACCGTGATGGCAGAGGCGCCCGCCGACATCCAGGAGTTGTTGCTGCTGCATCAGGACGGCGACCTCGATCCGGAGCCGGCCCAGCGCCTGCAGGGATTGATGGAAGAGGACGCCGCGCACCGGCAGGCGGCGATCGTCTGACTGCGTCACGAGCACCGCCTGGCCCGCGTGCTGGGCGCGGCGCCGTGTACCGTCGCCGCGCGCAGCGTAGCGCTGGCGCAGGCGCGACGTACCAGTCAACGGCACCGTCGTGCTGACGAGATAGCCCGGGCCGCGATTCGCCGCGGCCGCGAACGCGCCCGACGCACCGCGTCGTGGGTGGCACTGGCCGCCGGTGTCCTGATCGCGGCGGCGCTGTGGTGGCGAACGCCCAGCGGCGTCGCTGCACGCTGGCAGGAGCCCGGTGGCCCCGCCCGGCCGTTGCCGCTGCACGTGGCCCGCTCGGTGCCGGCGCAGGCATACGGCACCGTGCAGCTGACCGACGGCAGCCGCATCCGGGTCGACGGCCCCGCGCGGTTCCACCTCGATGCGGCGCACGGCATCGTGGTCGCCGACGGCCGCTACGCGATCGATGCGGTGCCGCGCCGTGATGCGCCGCTCTGGCTGGCGACGCCACACGGGCGCGTCGAGGTGCTCGGCACGCGCTTCGTGGTCGTCACGACACCGCGGCGGACCGCGGTGCAGGTCCACCGCGGCACGGTCCGCGTCAGCGACATGGGGCAGGCCTCCTGGGAGGGGGGCGCGGGTCACGGCGTGGCCCTCGGGGCCGACACCCGACTGGCCACTGCGCCATTGTATGCGCACAGCCCCCTGTGGACGCAACGCAACGCCGCCCACGGCACCTGGCGAGACGACGGCACGCTCGTGCTCAGCGTGCCGACGCCCCGGGAACGGACCTGGTACGCCTGGAGCGCCTGGTTCGATGCGCCCCAGGACCCGACTGGCACCGTGCAGATCGGCGTCAGCCTGCAGGTCCCGGACGTGGCCGCCGAGACGTCGTGGTGCATCGTGCTCGAGGTGACGCCTGATCCCGACCGCCACAGCGGGCCGCAGCAACACGAACCCGACCGCTTCAGCCGCCTGCAGGTGCGTGACGGCGTTGTCGGTTTCCTGCACGACCCGCACAACGACCCGCCCGACCGCGTGCGCGAAGAGCTCGCCCCGGCGCCACTGCCCGGCAGCTGGGTGCGTCTCGCGCTGCGCCTCGACGGCAGCGCGATGACGGCCCTGTGCGACGGCCGGGCCATCGGGCACAGCACCCTGCACCTGCCGGCCGGACCGTATCGCCTGGGCCTGCGCGTGGCGCTCAAGAACGCCCCCGCCAGGCCGCCCAGCATCCGCCTGCGCGACATCGCGGTGGCATGGCCGGCGGCGTCTGCTGTGAGGGGGGGTTACCGGCCGATCTCGATCGTGAGTGAGCTCTTGGCCGCTCCACTGCGCACGTGACGTTCGACCGCTGTGGCCCAGCGCTGCAGTGTCTGCTTGTGGGATTGGTCGGCGTCGTGGTAGTGATCGATGAGGTGATCGTACACCAGAGCGGCGCCCGACTTGCGGCGCTGGCGCAGCGCCTGCCAATAGCGCTGCAGGCGTGCGATGCCCTCATCTCCCTGGCTGAGGATGATGTGGAGCATGGCATAGACCTCGGCGTACTGGTGTACGTGCAGGGCGAGCCGCTGTTGCGTGTAGACCTCGAAGGGGGTGATCGGCGCGCCGTGTTGGCGGTAATACAACTTGAGGTACACCAGCCGGGTGGCCGGTGGCTTGAGCAGGAAGCGATCGCCGCGTTCGCGCCCGCCTTCGAAGAGCACGGCCATGCCCTCGTCGAACCATTGGGGCAGACTGTTGTGCGCGTGGCTGTGCAGATATTGGTGCACCGCTTCATGACTCAGACGTAGGTGGGGTGTGCCGTGGTTATTCCTGACCCGTTCGGTGAACGACAGTACGGCGCGATGTCCGCGGGAATAGAAGCCCTGCAGCGAGCTTTGGTTGGCGCCCGATGGATTGCGTTGCACGGCCGTTCCCAGCCTGGCGGCCCAGCGCGAGAACTCCTTCTGTGTGTGCAAGAGGTAGACCTCGAATTTCTCGGTCGGATCGGCATCCAGCGGTAGCCATACGCGCAAGGCATCCTGGAGCGCATCCAGATGCCGCGCCATCTTGGCGAGGTCGCTTGGAATCGCGGTTCCCGACATGCGATAGTGCCGCGTTTCGAACTCCCAGGCCTGGTCCCACTGTTTGGACCGTACCGCTCGGTGGAGTGAGGCGCAGGTGTTATCGCTGGGGCGATACACCTTGCCTTCGGAGCCGATCCGTGCCGCCCAGGTGGCCGGCACTCCGGCGCGGTCCGGCAGCATGATCTCGAAGGAGCGGCGCGCTCGTTCGGCGGCCTGTGTATTCAGGTCTTTGCCGGTCAGTACGCCGGAATAGCGCCCCCTGTGTCGCAACAACAAGGCGGTTCCGCCATCCCAGCGCGCCGTCAACCCGGTGACCGGATCGCGTTGCGGGCGTTGCGGTGGCGCATGCGGGCGGTCCGCGGCTTGCTCATAATAGTCGAACGGTTGAGGATCGCTCACGGCGCTGCCGAGCAGATGCTCCAGGACCGCTACGCCATCGACCGCCGCGATCGTTTCGGGTAGTTCGTCGTCTGTCAGCGAAATGTGGCGTATGGCGTACGGCGGACATCTGGGCGCGCCCTGGTCGTCAGACGGGTCGCGACGCTGCTTGCGGCGCTTCACCATGGCCCGAAGGTATCCGTGTCGATCGAGAACGAGGTCGGCACAGGCATGGGCGTGCCGCAGGCTGGCTGGATAGCGGAAGGCGGTCTGCGAATCGCGATCGACGAACACGCGTTCGGGCATGGCGGGCGATGCACCGCTCAGCGGGAACGCCAGCAGGCAGCAACAGACGAGGAGGGCGCAGCGCATGGACATCTCCTACGGTTGCCGGCCGAGGCTGCGGAACAGGCGCTCGATCCCGTCCGCTGCGTCACGCCATTCTGGAATGCGTAGGCGTTTGCCGAGGTGACGGGCCTTGCGGTGGATGGTGCGCTGGTCGCGTGCGCCTACCGGCCGCCGGGTGCGCGCCTTGTCCAAAAAGGCGGTGGCGGTCCAATACAGCTCCGACACCTGCAGCGCCTCGACAAACCAGGATTCGGCCGCAGTGTCGGCATAGTTCTGGCGCAGAGGTGCGACCACGCGGCGGCATTCGGCGTCGCCCTGCCAGTACAGGGAGCGACGGACCGCATCGTGCGCCGCGTGCAGGGCATCGCGTTCGGTAGCGCACAGGCGTGCGATGTGCGCGCGGGTGGTCGAGGGTGGTGCGTGGCGCGGGGCCAGCACCAGACAGGCGAGGCGTTCTGGCCGTCCGGCGTCCCCCGCGGGTGCCTCTTCGGCGGCGGCGAGGAGGCGTTGTAGCGCCGCGGTATCGCCTTCCTGCGGCACCACCCAATCGAATTTGATCGACGTGCCGCCTTCCGGAATCTGCGTTCGGTGCTCGTTGTCGTCAGCGGTGGCGACGGCGGTACAGGCGTCTGTATGGGGAAGCGATAGCGCGTAGCCGCCGCTCGCCCAGGTGCGTGTCTTCACGCCACCGATTTCGATCGCGACATCACCGATGCCTTCGCCGGCGTCGAAGCGGCCATTGCGGTCCAGGTCACGGTAGACCACCCCGCCTGCAAGGCGGGGGGCGTCGCTGCGCCCGAAGTCCTGTGTGGTCGCCAGCCAGTACTGATGGTGCGGGCTGATGCCGATCCCGACCTCGTTCGAGCGCGGATCGACCAGCGACAGCCGATGGCCACGCCCCGGAAGCAGGTCGCCCGGACCATCGCCCCAATCAATGGCGAAACCGCGATGCGCATTCAGCGGTGTGGTTGCGTTCATGAAGGAGTTTTCGCCTGTCGGACGCCCGCGATAGCCGCTCCGGCGCATGCGCTGTGCTGGGTGCACGCCGTAGAAGGCCTTCTGCCCCTTGGCTTGGAAATGACCGGTCACCAGATGCGTGGCCATGTAGACCGCATGCTTGCGAGCTGCGTGCACCAGATGGCGATTCATCACCAGTGGCGGCGCCGGCGGCAAGGCTGCGATCTCGCGCCGACACAGATCCCAATCGATGGCGAACCTGGCGCCCGCGAATCCGAGCCGGCCGCCACGCAACAGCTCGTCCACATGCGCCGCGGGATCGGCTCGCATGCGGTTGGCCCACTCCAGGCATTCGATCTCCTCGCCGGTGGGATCGGGACCGAGGTCGAGCGCGGGCAGCGGCACGGCGTTCGCCCAGGCGACGATGGCCACCAGCAGGGACATCCACCCGATGCCGGTCGCCGCGGGGTGCAAATCACTCGGCTGCATCGTCATCCTCGTGCGGGTTCGCGTCATCGGTGTGCGGGTCCTCGGCCCGGACGAACCGCTGATAGCCGCGTGGCAAGCCGGCGCACGACACGTAGGTGTGCAACACGGAGCCCTCGTTGCCGAGAACCACGTTCATCAAGCCACGTCGGGCGGATCTGCCCCGGCTCTCGCCCCGGTCGAGCTGCACCAGGAATACGCCTCGACGACTGTCGGATCCGGCGTCTATCGGGAAAAGCCGTACCTGTCCGGGACCCCCCCATGCGCCGGATGCCGACTCGGACGTGAGCCGCAACACGATCGGCGGCGCCACGTCGGTGGTCACCGTCGCGCCATCGGCGTCGACGGTGGCCGCGTGCCAGGTACCGTGGAGTGCTGGTGGCATCGGCGGGGTCTGCCGCCGCAGATCGAGGTGTGCCTTGCCCGTGCGCCAGCGCGCCGTGCCTTGCAGACGGCGGAGGTCGTCGCCCAGGGTGGCGACGACGCCGACGGGGACGTCGCGTTCACCACCGGTGCGTCGACCGAGCATGGTGCGTTGACGTATCGGCCCTCCGGGTTCGCGGCGCGTGATGAGGAAGCGCACGCTGTTGTCGCTGGGACGATAGCGTTGTGCGCGCCAGTCCACGATCGGGTGCAGGGCCTTGCCGGCGATGCCGCCGCCATGGTCGATGATGATGGTCCACGTCTGCTCTTCGGCGGTCTTTCCCTCCTGGGCGACGATGGTGGCCACGCCGGTCCAGGTTCCGGCGAGAACGTGCGTCGCGGTCGGGCGCCACCGCCGGACCCCTCCGCGCCGCATTCGCGACCGGTACATCCGCTCGACGAATACGCCTTGTAGCGATACCGAGCGGGCGCTCTGTCCGCCCAGGGTCACGTACTTGCGATCGGCGCTGACCACCGGTCGGCTGTCGAGCGCTGCGCCATGGTTCAGCACGCCGACCTCTGGGTCCCACAGGTCAGGATCAGCGGCTCCAGCGAAACAGGGGCAGACGCCGATGGCGAGGAGCACCAGACAGTGGCGGAGCACCAGACAGGGACACGGCAAATGCGGCATGGCATCCTTTCCCGACGTCTGTTGTTTGCCGTGTGCTTGCCTGGCGTCTCCACGCATTGCAGAAGGGGCAGCGCCCTCGCGCCCTCGGCGCGTATTCCCAGCCGCCAACAGCCGTCATCAAAAACGAAATGTAACCACTCAAGTCCATCGGTCATGAGTGGTTGCAACGCCCTTTGCGGGGCCCCATCGTACGCGATGGTGTCTGGCGCCGAGTGGTGGGCGAAGCGGGTGTCGCCGCAGGCGATAGCTGGCCCCAGTGGGGCCAGCGGCCCGTGGAGCGCAAGCGCAGCCCTACAGGCCGTCAGGCCGAGGAGCAAGTGCCGCCGGAGGGCGAATGGAAGGAGGGGCGTAGCGGGGGCGACTGCGCGCAGCGCAGAGCGAGCCCCCGCGAACAAAAAGCCGCGCGGGCGCCGACCGCTACAATGCCCCTTGGGGTGCGGGCGGCGCCCGCGCTATGCCGGTAGCGGCGGTCGCGGGGCTGCTTGGTGACGGGCGCCGAGCAGACGTGGCCGGCGTGGTGGAGGATGATGGCCTTCTCGTGGGGGCTCGAACTCGATGAAGATGGGTTCCATGGCTCAGCCGTCCTTGTCAGGTCGCGGTCCCACGCGAGCACCGGGTCGGCGAAGCGCCAGCGCACGCCGTCGTCGCTGGTGGCGTGCACGCCGTTGCCGAGAGCGCCGGTCAACCGCCCGGTGAGGTCCTTGGCGATCAGGCGGAACCGCTCGCCGTCGTGCCACACGAACGGGTCCTCGATCCCGGTCGCCGTCCCGTTCGAGGATGGGATCCTCGCGGAGCCGCTCGAAGGGACCGCACGGGTCGTCGGCCACGGCCACGCCGATCTTGCACCCGGTCGGCGTGTTGGCGCGGTAGTAGAGGAGGACCCGGCCGTCCGGGCGCAGGCACCCGGCCGGGTTGGTGACCACCTGGTGGTCCCAGCGGCCGGGGCGCACGTCGAGGCAGGGCCGGTCCGGCCGGTGCCACGGCCCGGCCGGATCGTCGACTCAGGCGCAGCCGATGTGGATGCTGGCGTAGCCGCGCGCGACCAGCTAGGCGTCGCCGGCACGCAGGGTGGCGGCGGACGGGCGTTGGCCGGGGCAGGTGGCGCCGATGTAGTAGAGATACCAGCGGTCGCCGATGCGGATGACCGTCGGGTTGTGGGTCATGCGACCGTCCCACCTGTCGGCGCCGCGGTCACCGAGGGCCGTTCCGGCCAGGCGCCACGGCCCTCGGGGCGGTCGGCCTCGGCGCGCACCACCCCGCTGGCCACCTTGTAGCCGGCGAAGAACGGCAGGCGTCGGTCAGTCGGCTACCCGTCCGATCCGGGCGCGACGAAGCGGTCGTAGAGCGCCTGGATCCCGTCGGGATCGCCGATGAAGGTCACGTGATCGCCGTGCCGCAGTTCGGTCTCCCCGTCGGGGTCGAAGCTTTCTTCTTCGCGGCGGACCATGGCCACGGAGACCCCCGGTGGCAGGTCCAGCCGTCGCAGCTGTCGGCCGACGAGCGGCCGCGTGGCCGGGTCCTCGCCGACGAACAGGGCCAGGAACCGGGCGTCGCGCAGGAGGGTCTCCTTGAGCTTCTCGACGTTCCGGATCCGTTGCCAGGCGTCGATGAACGCGTCGTCGTCGGCCCGCTGGGCCAGCTCCGCCAGGATGCGCAGGTGCTGGCGCGCTTTCGACTCCGGGCTGAGCAGGGCCCAGAGGCCGATGACCGTCTCTGCCACCGCCGCGTCGTCCTCCGCATCTGCGCCGCCGTCCGGTGCCGCGTCGTTCTCCGCTTCCTCGTCGCGTGGCGCGGTCGTGGTCGGCGGTGACAGCGACAGCCCGTCAAGGGAGCGGGCCAGGGCCAGCTCGGAATGCGCGATTTCCGGCGCCCGCAGGTGCAGCAGGGCGATGCCGTGGGCGATGGGCGCGGTGCCGGAGCGGCCCGTTTCGCGCAACCGATCCGCGATCACGTCTGGCTCCAGGGCAACGCGTCCGGACAGCGCCGCGGCCACCCGGTCCAGCGCCGCGTCGAAAGAGGTGTCGGGAGCGAGCTCGATCAGGTCGGCCCGTTCCAGGATCTCGTCGTAGGGGTCGTCCTCGCGCAGGCCCTTCTCCTGGATGATCTCGCGGAATTCCTCGCGCAGGTCCTCGTCGCGGCGGCGTCCCAGCCGGGCGAAGACATGATGGATCGCGCCGGCCCGGTCGACCCGGCCGCGGGCGTAGCAGACGAACCAGCATGCCGCCGCGGCGACGACGACGATCGCGGCCAGGGCCGTGATCCACCCCATCTCGACGATCAGCCACCCGCTGACGACGACCCCGGCCAGCGGCGTCCAGGGATACAACGGCACGCGGAAGCCCGGGTCGTAGCTGTCGATGCGGCTCTCCCGGAAGACAATGACGGCCAGGTTGATCAGGCCGAACACCAGCAGGTTGAAGGTGCTGCCGAGCTTGGCGACGTTCTCGACCGAGAGCGCGAGGATCAGCACCACCATGACCAGGCCCGTCAGGAGTATCGCCCGCGTCGGGGTGTGGCGGCGCCCGAGCGTGCCGAGGGCCGATGGGGCCAGGCCGTCCCGCGCCATCGCCAGCGGATAGCGGCTGGCGGCGAGGATGCCTGCGTTGCCGGTCGATGCGAACGCCGCGACGGCCGCGATGACCACCAGCAGCGTCCCGGCGGTGTCGGGGAGCCAGACCCGGAAGGCGGTGGCGGCGGTGGCCACCGGGGTCAGGTCCCCGTGCAGCCGGTCGGGTGCGAGCACGGCGACGATGACGAGCATGCCGAGCGCGTAGACGACCGTGGCCGTCATCAGCGCGAGGACCATGCCCAGCGGCAGGTTGCGTTCCGGACGGCGGACCTCCTCGCTGATGCTGGCCACCTTGGTCAGGCCGGCATACGAGACGAACACCAGCCCGACCGTGCCCACCAGGCCGCTCCAGCCGTGCTGCGGGTGCAGGAAGGGGGTGTACCGCTCGCGTAGGGCCTCCGGCGGCATGCACGCGCCCATGTGCCACAGGCCTTCGGTGAGGAACAGCCCCAGCGCGGCGAGGAGCGCGACCACCAGGATCTTCTGCACCAGCGTGCTCTGCCTGGCGCCGATCACGTTGACCACGACGAAGACGACCGTCAGGCCCACCGCCAGCGCCTTGATCATCCAGCTCGTGCCCAGCGCTCCGGCGGAGAGGTGGGTCGCCAGCCCCGGCGTGATCGCCAGGTAGGCCCCCATGCCGACCAGCGCGAAGGCGGACTTGAACATCAGGGCCAGCCACGTCCCGATGCCGGTGATGGTCCCCGCGGCCGGGCCGAGGCTGCGGTCGACGAAGAAATAGGAGCCGCCGGCCCGCGGCAGGGCGGTCGACAGCTCCGCCATGCTCAGCATGGACGGCACCATCAACAGCCCGGCCACCAGGTAGGCGAGGATCGCCGCCGGCCCGGCCTGGGCCGCCGCCAGTCCCGGCAACAGGAAGAAGCCGGAGCTGAACATCGCCCCCGTGCCGATGCAGTACACGTCCCCGAGGCCCAGCTCCTTGTCCAGCTTGGGCGCGTCGGCGTCGGTCGTGTTGTCACCCGGCGGGTCGATGGCGGCTTCCTTGCAGGTCGCGGCGCAGGGAGTCCGTGGGGCTGCAGAGGTGCGGCAGCGTCCCGTCTTCCCGGCGCCGGACCTCGGCCCTGGTGGCCCGATGGTCCACCGGCCAGCCTGCCGCCGGGCGTGCCCCCGGCAACAGGCCTTCCCGCATCAGAACCAGGGCGACTCAAAGCTCGCAAATGAGGGCCATGCCTCGCCTCCACCTGCGTCACCATGGCCAATGCACCAAAGAGAGCCGGGCGGTTTGACGCAGGTGGAGGCGACGCAAGGCATGCCGAGCTGGTGCTCGGCGCTCCCAGGGGCCGAGCTTTGAGCGGCCCTGATCCGGACGACGAGGCAGCACTTGCGGTGGGGATTGAGCGGCCCTGCCCGCTACGCCCCCAATTCCATTGCTCGGGAGTAACTACTCAGGCCTATTCCTGTGCTCTCATAAACCACAGAGAACACAGAG
>CAZTGE010000138.1:0-10371 GCA_964612995.1 uncultured candidatus Brocadiaceae bacterium
ACGTTACTGCATTCGCGCGCGCGTGGATCTATGTGTACGTCGGGATGGAAGATCCCATAAATAGGGCCGACCCTTCCGGGCTCGACTGGGTTTGGAATGATCAGAACCGAGAATGGACCTGGGATAACAAGTGGAATGGTGTCGAAGGCGTTGGCTTGGATAGCCCAGATGTACCAGATATCGCGAGGCTCTATCCCAGTCTGATTGGTGTTCATAATGGCGAGACATTGGACCGGAGCACTTTGGACAAGGCGTTTTACGATGGACTAATGGGTATGATGGTATGGGACAAGCGCACGCCCAGGCAAGGCGTATGGATCCGTCATAGCCAAATGTCACCTCAGCAACTTGTGGATGCCGGAGTAAGCGACTCCACTGTAAGCCTGCTTCAGCGACAATTATCGCCTCCTGCATTTACTGGCGATAACCTTTCGGAAAGGTTGGGGGTCGACCCCAACAGCTTGGTCTTTATGCAGGTGCCAAGTGTAATGGTGGGGCCGAGGCATAATCGGCACCCAATGGAGGTTGCATTCTATACCGAAAACAAACAGATGCACTTCGTGGGCCGAATTCCGTATGTGCTCGTAGGTGAGCAGGACGGGGAGACTGTTGGGCTCAATGTCGGATATCAGTATTTTAACCATGCAAGTCAGTTCCATAGGCACAAACATCTGTTTGGCAGTTTGGTCCTAAGCGCTCACCTAGTATCGGATGTTGGGCCGATTTTGGCAGGTGTTGGCTCGGCCGCCTTTTCTGTGGCTGGGACCGCCCTGCCTCGAACTGCGCCCAGGTTGCCCGTTAAGCCGCCGACTGAGACATGGTATCGCGCTATGTCCGAGGCGGAATTCCAGGCGCTCAGGGCGAACGGTGGACGCTTGACGGTGCAGGGAGAGAATTTTGTAACTCAGGACTTGGCCTACGTTAGGCAGCTTCAAGCGAGGCATCCGGCCTTATACCAACACATAGTTCAATTTGAGGTCCGAGAGGGTGCGCGGGAAGCAATGATTGCTTCAGGTGCGCGTAACAGTGCCAAAATTCTTGACAGTGCCGGATTGGGTCATTTGCCAGAAATCAGAGCTGGAATGTCTAATGCAGTGCACATCAAGGGCGAGGGGACTGCCATTAACTTCGGGTTACGCTCGGGATCGGTTGGTATATTTAACGGGAGGGTCATTGACTACCGCATCCTTAACGAGATAGCCAAGGAAGCCGCCAAGGCGGTTGGAGGAGGGTGATGGAAATGCAAAAGCAATGGGGCATGTATCGTGCTGGAGCACTGAGTTTCATTAATCTCATACAGGGGAATGTCAGTGCTGGAGATGTGGAGTTCTTGGCGAAGGAGATGTCGAATGCTGTTCGAGATGAGCGATGGGAGGACCTCCAGGCATTGGTGATCTTGGGGATGAAGCGTCCGAGTCCCGCCTACAATGAGGCTCTTTGCGAGGCTCTGCAGTTTCTCAATAGGGCCATGACTAATGAAGACATTGTTGATCTTCTTTGGGAAACTGCTGATGACTCATGTATTCCGGCGCTGGTGGCAGCCGCAACGACCCCGCTTGAATGGGATGAATATGGTGGGTTGGCGAAGAAGGCTCTAGCTGTCCTAGAGCATATGGAGACAGATATGGCTAATGATGCAGTTAGATCCATCAACAGTTAGGAAGGCTTGTGTGGAATGACGGCGTCGGATAGGAGCGGGCACCCATATTGATCGAATTCCAGTGGATATTCGGACTCGCGTGGCAGTCGCTCTCTTGCTTCGCTCAGTTTCCCATTGGCGAGGAGATGCATTATTGACTGCGACAATTCGGTGATGTCGCCGACGTCAGTAATCCATTCGTTGCAGAAGCGCAGAACGGCAGGGCCGGAAAGGCCAACTTGAATGGCTCGACGAGGTAGCTTGGCCCCCTCCAGGGAACGATCGGGGTCCCATTGCACGCGGACTGGTGATGCTGCAAGTTTGTCTCGCCATTGACTGATCGAAGGCCCGTCTTGGTTTGGGATGTGGCTAATGCAACTGCTACTGAGGGCCCATTCGAATCCAACGCGTGTGATGTCGAATGCGAGAATTCGCTCTTGGTTGTGTTTGGTGGCCCAGCCGGATCTATGCATCATCCATAAAAATGAGGGCTTTATCCAGGTCATGCGACTCATCTTGAATGTTGGTGGCGTAGGTCTGCCGATTGCAAGGATTGAGTCGGCGATGGTATGGTTGTATGCTTGGTATACGCGTATCGTAAATTGTGTATAGGAGGCGATGATAACTGGATTGCATGTCATAGATGATTCGTTCCGTGGGGTCTTGATTCTTGGCTAGCAAGCGAGGCTGGACCAGCTGGTCTGGAACCTTTGCCGTGAAAGGTGGACCACGACCATACAGGATCACTGAGAACTAGGCCTAGTGCCCAAGAAGTCGCCTCCGGATAGTCCTCGGCATCCAGTACGAACTCCTGCCCCCGACCAACCGACTGCATCAGAACCCCATCATCGCAGGCCGTCCACGCGCTCGCCTTGCCGTGGAAGCTCAACGATGATTTCCGGCCCTTCGGATGGAACCACGCAGGCAACACCCACCTCGAGCACTTCGCTCCGGGAGCCGTCAGCTGCCGCTTCGGATCGAAGTGCGGCCAGACCCCAGTACCGGGCAGGTCCGATGATCCCGGCATGTTGAGGTAATCACCAGCGACGTACATGACATTCCGGCGATCACCTACGATGTTCAGGTGCGGATGGCCCTCGGCCCACCCTAACTGTTCGCGGTGGTCGTCGACCACCAGGACCTCGCCAACCTGCAGCCACCCCCATAGGATATGACGAGGCTGGGAGTGTCGCGTGAACCGCCCCTGGTCATCAACCTCCCGGAACAGTCCGAAGTATAAGAACAGGTCGCCGGGGCCGACGCCTTGGTTGACCAGATGGCTCTGAGCTGCTCCTGTCTGCCCGAAGACGGGGCGCCAGCCTGGCTTCCGGGGGCGCATGCCGGGGATGAGGTCGGGATCCAGGTGGGCGCGGTAGTCAGCGCGTTGCCGCCCCTTGCTCAGGGTGGCGACCAGATCACCCAGGTTCCGCCTGTTCCAGGTGAGGTCCTGGTAGCGGATCGATGACTGCTTGTCAGGGATGGGCAGGGCGAGCATGGAGCCATCGGGGAAGATCGGGCTCGGGCAGCCGCCGGAGCCGGTGTCGAATCCCTTCCTGCTCAGGATGATCTTCATCGGCAGCATCCCCGTGGTTGGCGACGCTGTTTGCTCGACGTCTGGCAGGCCCCACCGGAGCCGCCCTCCCATGAATCCTCGTCATCAGGCCACAGGCTGGGACGCCCATGAACTCCTGACGGCAGGCTCTTGAACCAGCTCATGGCCATGGCGATCTGATCTGGCGTGAAGAGACACCGGTGACCACGGCCGGTGATCAGGAAGCCCAGTTCATCGGGCAAGGGGATGGCATCCGCTCCGAAGTAACAGAACCGGCCACCGACGAGGACCGGGTACGCTTCGTCGGGTCCCAGATCCGTCGTCATCGCGGCATGATTCGTGGATCCGTCCTGATGGCTGTGCCGGGACGGGAGCTGCCGGTAGGAACCATCGGGCATCGGTTCGTAGTTGTTGTCGCCGGCTTTGGTCAGGAGGTCCGGTGCCGACATGTCCGGCCGCTTGGTCTTGAACCGCCGGTCTCTCCAGTAGTCGGCAAAGGACATCTTCTCGGCGACGACCATGCCGTAGATAAGGCGGTTGCCATCCGCCCTGCCAGAAAGGCCGAGAACCAGATCCCCGGGTCGTGCGCTGCAGCGCACCTTCGGTTTGCAGCAGGCGAGCGTGCAGACGCCGTGGAATGGGTTCGGGGCGTAGCCGCCATCGCGGGCGACGATGTAGGAGAAGACGCGGAAAAGGCTCATGGCAGTCGGGTCAGCATCACAACTCGTCCGCAGTTGAGCGTCGTCTTGGCATTTGAGGCTCGAATGTAATGTTGCCGTCCTCATCTATGGTAAAGGTCGTGTGGAGTGCTTCTTCCGAGGCATAGTCGAGATCTCTGCATCCCAAATAGGTATGCCAATCAGCCGTAAACGACATGCCGTATCTATTGCCCTTTATGTGCTGTATGTCGTCAATGGTGATGGTTCCAAGATCATCGCGGAAGTCTGGACCTTCCCCAGCGAGGTCATGACCAATGGTTGAAACATCCGATTGGATCAGCTTCTGGACGGATATGGCTAGTTCCATTCCGTGCTTAAGTTTCCCGTTTCTGTGCGCGGGTAACTCATGGCGATCAATGTGTAGTTCAATGTGCATCAGTCCTCGTCCCCACGCTCGCTGATGCAGATATCGTCCATCCACCCGGTGTCATCGGACGGGAAACTGTCCTTGTAGGGCACCTGTCGCGGCGGCCCCATCTCGTAGACCGGGCACGATCGGGGCCCGTAGCAGAACGTCTCGTCGCGGTAGCGCTTCGAGCTGGGGCGGTCGAAGTCGTACTCGATCTCCACGCGTGACCGGTTGGCCCAGATGCAGGTGAAGCACTTGGCCCGCCACAGCTTGGCGTCCAGCATCCGGCATCCGCGTCTGGTGAGATCCTCCATGGCTGGCGTGCTGCCGGTGAATGGCGGGCCGTCTCGGTGCCTCTCGGTGCGGAGGAGCAGGCGCAGTGATCCTGCCCGATAGTAATCGACGACCTCCCGCTTCTTGCCCTGGACCGGCCAGGCGGTGCCCCGAGCAGTGTCGCCGACCTGGAATCCGAGTTTGCCCTGCTGGATGCCGGAGATGGCGATGGAGAACTTCTGCGCGGCGCCGTCGACCTCCCCACCCAGCCACAGGTTGAAGCCGGTCAGGTGGTGGGTCCGGTTGTCCAGCTTGTAGCGCCACACCCAGGCGCGCGGCTGGACCGCACGGATGACACCGTTCCAGATGATCTTCCTCGGCACTTCTGGCATGTTGGAAGAATATGGCTGCGGAGGATTTGGCCAGCAGCGGGTGCTGTCGGGGCTGGCCATGGAAGCCGCACATGGGCTGACTGAGTCGCTTATCCCGCCATGCTTCCGATGGTGGCTTGCCTTCCGCACGCCTGTCGCGCTGGTGTGGGAAGAGGGCCGTGCGGTCCTCATCCCCAACGAGACCGCCGGGTGCGCTAACACCCGGCGGCCTCTGACCACCCGCAGCTTTCAGGGAGCTGACGATGGCTGACATCTATCCTGTCGCCGCCCTTCCCCTTCACAATGTGCCGCTGTGGCGCCTCCGGCTCCACTGGCCGGCGTCGCGGTTGGATCCGCTCAAGCAGTACGTGCTCCGCGACCTCGGCCGCGAGCTGGGCAAGCCGGTGACCCAGCTGGTGGACGAAGCCGTGGACGCCTACGTGGCCCAGCACCAGGACGTGATCCGGCGCATCTACGGGCTGGCCCCGGTGCTCAGAGTGGCTGAGACCCCCTGATCAGGTTCCCCGCCCGGCGCTCGCCGCGTCCGCGCGTGGGAGGACTCCGACGACCAGGAGCGGTCCACGGCGTCGGCCAAGGCACGTCCGATGTCCTCGTCGCGGCGGATCATGGGCAGCACGAATCGCAGAAGCAGGTCGGGGACCTCGCCGGGCCACAGGCAGAGGTCCCCGGCCTGCTCGCCGGCGAGGGCCAGATCCTCCCGCAGCAGGCCGAGCGCCAGCCCCTCGGTGACGATGCCGGCGATCGCCCGGTCGGTGTCGGCGGTGAAGGGGCAGGCTGGCTGGCTGCCGGTGGCAGCAAACAACTCTCGGCGGTGGTAGGCGAGGGCGCCGCCCACGGAGCCGTCGACCCAGGGGAAGTCGGTCAACTGCTCCAGGGATGCGGATTCGAGTTCGCGGCTCCATCCCTGCGGTCCCACGACCCGCAGGGGCACCGTGGCCAGGTGCTGGCTGGTCAGGCCGGTCTGGTCGACCGTGCCGACCATCCAGCCGGCGGTCAGCCGGCCCTTCAGGATGTGTCCCGTTGCATGCTGCCGGCGTCGCCCAGGCGGAGGCGGATGCGCAGGTCCGGATGGTGGCGATGGAGCAGGGCCAGGGTTTGCGGGGCCCGGGCCCAGAGCGGATCATCGGTCAGCCCCAGATCGATCCGCCTCGCCAGCCGCTACTGGCTCTGACGTGCCGCCAGGTCGAAGTCCGCGAGCGCTTCAAATGCGCGCTGGGCGACCAGTGGTCGGGTGGAGGCCGCTGGAGTCATCTTCTGCGCATCTTGGCGTCCGAGTCAGGCTCTGGAATGGCATGAGCACGACGCCCTTGCATATTGCCCGTAGACCACGGGGGACCGGCCGCTATCGGTGCTGCCCGCTATCAATGGATGGAGAATGGCATGAGGATGGGATCAACTGTGATCCTGACGATCGTCTGCTGCGCCGTTGCGTCAGCGGCTGATCAAACGGCTGAAACGGCTCTGATGAAGATGCTTGCCTCCAGCGACGGTCGGGAGCGCGTAGCCTGTTACGAGGAAATCCGCGCAGGAGATGATGCTGGCCGCGCAGCATTGGGGGCCATTCTTGGGCGAGTTGGAGGAGATCAGCCCATCCGTCGCCTGTCGCCATCAGCCGGGGCGGCGGTCGCTGGGGGTGCGATCCGCATAGGATGGCGATATGAAATCCCCGCTGGTGGGATGTGGGGATCGTCGACGCTGCACCCGCCAAGGTGGGAGGTTGATCCGGTTACCGCGCCGGTGCAAGTACGGCTGGCCACAGCGGGAGCATTCGGGTCCAGAACTGGTGGTGGTCGGCGGCGGGCCGCGAGACATCCCCTGGAATGGATGAAGCTGTGGCTCCCCGGTGATGAGCGCGCACGAGGCGCACTGGAGATTCGTCCACAATCGCATGGGATGTTGAAGGTTTTCTGGCCACGCATCGAATGCCAGGCAGTGCAGTTGCCGGCATTGAGAGAGCAGGATGAACCGCCTTCGGTTTTGATTCCAGGCGCACCTGCACAGGACGGCATCGAGATCCCAGTGCTTCCTGACCCCAAGAACATTGGCGTGGCGCATGATGGACTGGCGCTCAAGGCAGAAATCGGAGAAGAACACGGCAGCGTCCGTGTTTGGATCGAGCACCAAGAACTGGGCCAGTCACGTCTTGTACCGTGGTCGTTGGCTCAGGCGCCTGTCTGGTTGATGCTGGTAGACGAGGATGGGCTGGCGGTGGCAATGGTGCCACATCCACAACAGGTTGTCGATACATCCGGATCTCCGGAATCGATGGTGGAGTTGGGGCCGGAGGCGAGGACATCAACAGTTGTGTCGGTCGCTATGCCGCCGCTTCCAGAGGGCCACCAGATTCGGATCTTCGTGGGCTATGGTCCGGTGAGCATTGCGAGTAGCGACGGGATGCCACTGGCACTCAATGCCTCTGAGCGATTGAGGTACTGGACGGGCGCACTTGTTGCGCCCGTTCTTACGGTAAATGTTGCAGGGGTATCTCGCGACGACGAGTAGCAGCGAGCAGTGCACTGCTATCGCGTCTGGTTCGGCGGGCTGATCGGTGGGACCAGGGACCACGGCAGGGCCAGCTCTGCGACCTCTCCCCGCTCTGCACCGACGATCGCGGCAATGGCCACGGATGCGTCGGCTGTGTGAATGTAGCTGGTCCGATAGCTCCCGATCTGCGGGTAGTAGGCGATGAGGCGATCCGGTGGGCGGTTGGTGTCGACCGGGAGTGCCGTGTCGAACCAGATGCCGAAGGATAGGCCTGCGTGGTTGGCCTCCTCGGAGACCTGCCAGCGGATGATGCTGAAGCCGTCTTCGATGGTGCGGTGGAGGTTTTGGATGACGGGGAGACCGGTGCCCGTGTTGCCGCCACCTTGGTCGCCGGCGGTCAGGGTGATGACGGGGCGGCTGCGGGTGTCGGGCCAGAGCAGGGCGTGGGGGCGGACTTCGATTTCGTAGATGCCATCGGGGAGCGGGATGTTGGCCAGCTCCTTGGTTGGGGCGTCGGCGTCGATGAAGCCTAGGTCGGTAGTCTGGCCGGTGGCGGTGTCGCGGGCGTGGAGGGACCAGCCGGGGCGGGTCATCGCTGCGTGGCGGCTCGGGATGGTGATGCGGTTGTTGCCGTGGGCGTCGAAGACGACCGGGATCTGGGCCTGGCCTTCGCTGCGGGTGCCGAAGCGGGACGGGTTGGCGGCGTCGAGTTGGCGACGGGCGTCGTGACGGTCGGTGGTTTGGGCCTCGGCCTGATTGCGGGTATCGAAGCGGTCGGGGCTGATGACTACGGTCGGGGTACGGACCGAGGTGAAGCGGGCGCCGGTCTGGGCCTGGGTGCCGGGGGCGCGGGCGTCGTGGTGATCGGGGTTGCCGGCCTCGGCGTGACCTCGGACCAGGAAGCGGCTGGGGACGCCGGCGTGGTAGCGGGCGCTGATGACGTCGAAGGCGACGGGGACGGCGTGGGCGGTCGGGGCGCGGCTGCTGAAGCGGGAGGGCACCCAGAGCATCTTGCGGAAGTTCTTGGGGGCCGGGTCGATCTCCAGGACGTAGAAGCCGAAGTCGTAGTAGTAATAGCTGCCGCCGACGCGGACGTAGTACAGCTCCTCCTTGGTCGGGGTGTGGATGATCTTCGAGAGCGGGTAGCCGTCGTCGCCGGAATCGTTGTCGGCTTTGACGTAGCTGCGCTGCTCGTTGTAGAGATAGAGGTAGGTGTTGAAGGCCGTGGGGAGACGGGTCTGGATCGCGTAGGTCTTGCCCTTTTCGAGGGTGACCGCCCAGTAGTCGTAGCGGTTGATGTCGGTGCCGTCGTACCGGGCGGTTTCGCCGGTGACGCGGGTGCCCCCTGGGTACGCGGTGAAGTCCCAGCTGAAGGCGTTGTCGAAATTCCTGCCCGTCTCCGTGCCCGGCATGTCAGCTCCAGGAGTACCGGGTGTCGGCGGGGATGCCGCTGCGTGACTGGTGGCCGTCCATGATCCACTCGCGGCGCCAGACGCCGTGCAGCTTGCCGGCATCCAAGTTGCCGAGAGCGATGATGTTGCCGCCGCCCGAGGCATCGGTGAAGGTCACGCCCTCGGGGGCGATGGCCTCGCTGGCCGGGTTGGCGTATTGCTCGTTGGCCGGCTTGTTGGCGCCGATGTCCACGTCGGCCATGGGTTCCAGGGTCTGGCCGGTGGCCCAGGTGACGGCGCTGTAGTCGCGCAGGCCGAGGACCGCGTTGCCATTGGCGGTGGCGTGGGTGATGCCGCCGACCTGGAGGGCGTGGTTGTCGCCGAAGCTGCCGGCGACCTGTTTGAGCAGGAGCGTGCCGGCGGCGTCCGACGTGCCCCAGCTGCCGGAGGTCACCGCGACCTGGTCGACGATGGCGGTGGCGCCGCTGACGGCGTCGGTGATCGCGTCGCCCGGTTGGATGGCCTGGCTGCCGGCGTCGAAGTTGAGCCGGGCCCAGGTGACGCCGAGGCAGTAGAGCGTGTTGCCACTGCGGTAGTTGACGTAGCGGCAGTCGCCGGCGCCGCCGTTGACGGTGGTGTTCTTGATCCAGAAGCCCCGCGTCGGCCAGGTGCTGGCATCGGCCACATCGAAGGAGGCATCGGCCAGGGCGATGCCGCCGCTCGCGATCGTGCTGGCGTTGCCGGTGGGTTTGGCGACGAAGACGGTGAGGTCGACCATGGCGTCCTCGGGGTCGTCGTTGCGGATGGCCTCCAGGCGGTAGCGGGTTTTGCCGCCGACATCGGAGCGGGTTTCGTAGCCCTCGTAGTCGGGGGTCAGGGTGCGCTCGGGGATCTGCAGGGTCCAGGTGTCGGTGCGGTCCACCGTGGGCAGCGCGGCGGCGTTCACGTCGACCACGATGTAGGCCTGGCCATCGGAGGCGAAGATGGTCTCGCCCGTGACGCTGGCCGAGACATCGAGGCCGATGCCGAGGGTCGCGCCGTTCATCTGGATACGCAGGAGTTGCTGGCTGCGTGTGTACTGCAGCGTCAGCGTGCCCTCGCCCAGCAGGGCCGAGGCCTTGCGGATGGTGACGCCGCTGATGTTGACCCCGGCCACCGGCCGCAGCTCCGGCAGCACGCCGCCGACCAACAGGCCGAAGGTTTCCTGGGTGCTGCGGTAGTTGCCGCCGAGGGCCAGCTTGAAGCTGTCGCCGGCCTGGGGCACGGCGGGCAGATCACGGCTGAGGGTCAGCGTGCCGGTGACGGAGCTGCGGACGTGGAAGAAGGCGCCGCGCAGGTCGGGCGTGACGGTGTCGCCGGCGAACCAGCCGAGGGCGCCGTTCCAGTAGTCATCGGCCTGCGAGAGCGCGGCATCGACGATCGTGGTCAGGGTGCCGCCATCGGCGGTGAAGGCCGGCAGCGGATCGCCATCGGCGGCGAGGTGCTTGGACGGGAAGTAGACGCGGAGCTTGTCGGCAGTGGGCGTAGCCATTGTTCAGTCCTCAGGGGTCAGGTAGCAGGCTTCAGGGTTGC